>JBKQWK010000182.1:0-12933 GCA_052139595.1 Thermoleophilia bacterium
CCGTGCCGGCCGGCGGCGCCAGCTCCTCGGCCGGCCGCCGTCCCGGCGTCCTACTCCTGCGAGAAGAAGATGTTCTTGACTTCGGTGTACAGCTCCACGGCGTGCATGCCCATCTCGCGCCCCATGCCGCTACGGCCGTAGCCGCCAAAGGGCGCCTCGGTGTGCACGCTGTGCGACGAGTTGACGCTGATCGTGCCCGTGCGCAAGCCTTTGGCAACGCGAATCGCCCTGCCCAGGTCACGCGTCCATACCGACCCCGAGAGGCCGTAGTCGACGTCGTTGGCCAGTCTGATCGCCTCATCCTCGTCGGTGAAGGGGATAACGCTGGCCACGGGGCCGAAGATCTCCTCCTGAGCCACCCGCATCCCGTTGTCAACGTCGGCGAGCACGCTCGGCCGCAGGTAGAAGCCCGCCGCGCCGCCGACGACCGGCGGGATCGACCCACCGACAACGAGCCGCGCCCCCTCCCCGCGCGCGATCTCCAGGTAGTCGCGCGAAGTTTGCCGCTGCGCTGCCGAGATCAGCGGCCCAATCTCCGTCGCTTCGTCAAGCGGCTGGCCTACGGTCAGTTGCTCGGTCCGCTTGGCCATCGCCGCGACAAAGTCGTCGTAGACCGGGCGCTCGACCAGCACCCGCGAGCGCGCACAGCAGTCCTGCCCGCAGTTGCCAAACACCGACCAGACAGCCCGGTCGACCGCCTTCTCCATGTCGGCATCGGCGAAGATGATGTTGGCCGACTTGCCGCCCAGCTCGAGCGAGACGCGAGTGATGTTCGTGGCACACTGAGCCATGATCTGTGCTCCCACGGCCGTGGAACCGGTAAAGGCGACCTTGGCCACCCGCGGGTCGGCGACGAGGGCGGCGCCGACGGCGCCGCCCGGCCCCGGCAGCACCGAGATCGCCTCCGGCGGCAGACCGGCGGCCACGAGCACCTCAGCCAGCAGCAGCACGGTCAGCGGCGTGTAGCTCGCCGGCTTCACAATCACCGTGTTGCCACAGGCAAGCGCCGGCGCAATCTTCCACGAAGCGATCACCAGCGGGAAGTTCCAGGACGTGATCAGAGCGCAGACCCCCACCGGCTCGCGCAGGGTCACATCGAGGCCAGCATCCTGCACGGGGATGGTCTCACCGAAGATCTTGTTGGCGGCGCCGCCCCAGTACTCGAAGACCTCGGCGGCCAGAGCGATCTCGCCGCGTGCGTCACGGATCGGCTTGCCGCCGTTGCGCGCCTCGAGCGTCGCCAGCTCGGGCAGACGCTCGCGCAGCAGCGCCGACGCCTGCGTGAGCACGCGCCCGCGCAACGTCGCCGAGGTGCGCGGCCAGTGACCTTCAGCGAACGCTTTGTGGGCCACGGCGACGGCGTGAGCCGCGTCTTCCGGCCCGGCTTCGGCCACCTCGGCCAGCGCCGCGCCGGTGCCCGGCTCAACCACCGTGAACGTCTTGCCGCTCGCCGACGCTGTGCGCCGACCGCCGATGATCAACCCTTCAGCAGCTTCCATTCGCCCTGCCTCCTCGCTCGATCCTGGCCCGTGCACCTCAGCGCCGGCGCGCTGGAACGGCGCGCGAGCGCCGTCGGGCGCACCGGCGGGCCTCAGCGCGCGTTCGCCGGCCAGCGCGCTACCGCTCGCTACCGCGCGAGCGCCGTCGGGCGCGCCTCAGCGCGCCCGCACGCGAGCGTCCAGATACTCCTTGATCGCCTGTGCCTGGCTCTCGCCGTCCAGCCCCGCCTCGGCCAGGACCATCGCCCCCTGGCCGCTGCCCAGGTAGTGGCCGTGCCGGTACGGATGCAGCGTCGCTGCTCGCCCGGCGGCGGAACTCACCCAGCGGTACATCGTCGGCAGCGTAAAGCCGGTGATGCCCATCGCTTCGGCCGCTCGTTCTGCCGGGAAGATGCGTGCCTGCTCCTCCACCGGCAACAGGTCGAACAGCTCGGCGCTGGCGACGGAGTAGACCATCGCGTCGATGCCCTGCGCCGCAAGCAGCGGCAGCGCCTCCTGCACGAAGGCGTAGGTCACCGCGCTCTCCTGCAGGACGATGGTCACGTCACCGGCGCCCTCTGCCTGGCGCAGCGCGTAGACGCCGGTGACGGCCGCCTCGGCCGGCGCAAGGCCCAGCCCGAGCCGGTCAAGGACCGGCTCCTTGGGCCTGGTCACAAACGGCGCGATCACCGCCGGCCGCTGCGCCAGCGAGGTGGCCACGAGCGGCCAGATCTCTTGCGGCTCCCACGGCGTCAGCGTGATCGCTGTGCCCAGGGGGAAGTTCTCCTGCAGCAGTTGCAGCGCCTGCGGATCGGCGTGCGTGGGGCCATCCTCACCGGTCTTGAGGCCGATATGGCCGCAGATGAGTACCAGCGGGTCGTAGGCATCGCCCGAAACGGCGTGTCGGGCCTGAGCGCCGATCGCGTGCAGACGAGCCGAAATGTGACCGAGCGGCGCCATGAAGGCACCGTAGGACGAGCCGACACCGATGGCATGACCAAAGGTCGAGATGCCCGAGAGAACGCCCGAGATCGCGTCTTCGCAGATACCGCCGATCGACAGCAGCCGGGCCTCAGGATTGGTCTCGGCGTTCCAGAAGCCGGCCGGGAAATCGGCGCCGACGAGATTGACGCTGGTCGAACCAAGCAAGTCGGCGGCGGCGGCGACAAAGGCGCCGCCGGACTCTTTGTTGAGGAGCTGAAACGCCCGTGCCAGCTCGTCGCGCAGGGTCGTCGCCGTGCCCGGCGTCAGACGCAGTTCAGCCGGTATCTGCCCGGAGGCGCGGGCTACGCGCTCGTACACGGCTGCGACCCGCGGCGCGCCGACGCGCGCCGCACGGCCGCGACCGTCGAGCCGCTCGCGCGCCGTTTGCAGGCGCCCAACCAGAGCCGCCGCAGTCGGCCGTTCGTCGGCAACGCGGGCGCGCACGACTTCGAGCGCGCGCCAGAAGCAGTCTTCGACCACGGCCGCGTCGCTGCCGTTTTGGCAGGTGGTGTCGCTGGGGTCGCAGGTGGGCAGCACATCAGCCGCTTTGCCGCCGGTCAGCTCTGCCAGGGCTTCGTAGAAGCCGTCCGAGCAGAGCTTGTGGCCGGCGCCATGCGAAGCCTTGCCCTCAACGCCGTACTTCCAGCCCTTGAGGGTGCGGTAAACAAGCGCCGTCGGCTGGCCGTTCTCGATCGTCAACGCATGGCGCTGAGCGGCAATCACCTGCTGAAAGTCGTGGCCGTTGGGCACGTAGATGACGTTCCAGTCGTGCAGATAGAACAGCTCGCGCGGATCCCACTGCACATAATCGCCCGGCTGATCGCCGTCCCGGCAGACGCGGTTGCTGTCGATCGAGGCCTGGTTCCAGTCGAGGTGCAAAAAGACGTTGCCCAGCGAGGCAGTACCGGCGGCGGCCAGCGCTTCAACCACGCGTCCCGGCGTCAGGCCGCCCTCGCCCTCCATGATGTGCACCCGCGGCGCGTTGGCGCCAAAGTAGTCGCGGGCACCAAAGGCGAGGCCGATGGAGCTGGCCAGACCGACGCCGGAGGCGCCGGTCGAGAGCCGCACAAACGGCGTCGCCGGCGTGGGGTGCCCGTCCAGCGCTCTGGCATGAAAGCGCTTGAACAGCGGCGTGTCGCTGATCGGATTACGGCGAAAGCCGAGTAGATCTTCGAGGCGCAGACGCTGCTTGTCGTCGCCCGGCAGCAGCGATGGTGCCGCCACGCGCGCCAGCTCGTCGCGCAGCGCCCACATCGCATACAGACCCATCGCCTTGTGCCCGGCGGCGTACGAAAGCAGGTCGGCATCTTCGCGATCGGGATCAGTTAGGTCGTAGTCGAGGCTGTCAAAGAGAATCCCCTCAACAAAGCGCCCCGACGAGATTGACCCTCCCGGATGGCCCGATGTCGGCACATAGTTGAAGAGCAGAGCGCACATCGAACGGTAGATGAGGTCGAGAGTCTCGAACTGAGCGAGTTCCTCGCCGGAGAGCGGGCCCTCACCCGGCCCGGAGGCCTCCGTAATGTCGAGGTAGGTTGCCCGTCTGGGGCCAAACGAGAATGTCATTGGGACCGCTCCTTCGTATCGGGCTGCCTCTGCGATCGTGGCGGCCGGCCGGCGTTGCTCACCGGGCACCTGCACCATCGCTCGGCAAGATGAGTACTGCACGCACGTCGTTGACGTTGGTCTGTGTCGGACCGCTGATCACGAGATCATCGAGACCGGCAAAAAACGTATAGGCATCATTGTCGGCCAGGAGCGCCACCGGGTCGAGCCCGCGCGCGGCGGCACGGGCGAGCGTATCGGGCATCACAAAGGCGCCGGCGTTGTCTTCGCTACCGTCGGTGCCGTCGCTGTCGGCGGCGAGGGCATAGATGCCGTCCTTGCCGGCGAGGGTCATCGCCAGGCTGAGCAGGTACTCAGTGTTGGGCCCACCGCGGCCGTGACCGCGCACCGTCACCGTCGTTTCGCCGCCGGAGAGCAAAACGAGCGGCAGCGCTGCTGCGCCGGCAAGCCGGCTGGGCGCGCCAAACACTTCGCTGCGGCTGCCGGCCACCTGGCTGCGGGCGCTTGAGAGCGGCGCCGGCGAGCGCTGCGCTGGCGCCAGGCTCAGGGCAAGCTCGGCCTGCTTACGGCCAACTTCGCGCGCCTCGCCTTCGATCGCCGCGCCGATCAGCTGCACGTCGACATCACTGACCCTGGCCGCCGCTGCGGCCGCCGCCAGGGCGTCGGCCGCTGTTGCCAAGATGATGACCTCGCCGCGGCTCAGGCGGCCATCACCGGGCTTGGGCGTCTCTGCCGGTGCGCCGGGACCGCCGGCGGCGCCGGCCCGCAGGTGCGCAAGCACCGCCGGCGGCGGCTTGAGGCGATACTTCGCGATCACACCCAGGGCCTCAGCATAGGTCGTCGGATCGGCGACGCTCGGCCCTGAGGCGACAGTCGCCGGATCATCATCGGGCACATCGGAGATGATCAAGGTGACGATGCGCGCCGGCCAGGCCGCCAGCGCCAGACGGCCGCCCTTGATCGCTGAGAGGTGCTTGCGCACGCAGTTGATCTCGGTAATCGTCGCCCCGCAGCGCAGGAGCATGTCGTTCACGGCCTGCTTATCGGCCAAGCTGATGCCGGCTGCCGGCAGGGCAAGCAGGGACGAGCCGCCGCCGGAGATAAGACAGAGGACGAGATCGTCCTCCGAGAGGCCGGCGAGTTCGCCCAAGAGCCGCTTGGCGGCCGCCTGGCCGACTGCGTCGGGCTGCGGGTGGCCGGCCTCGATAACTTCGATCGGGCCGGCCGGCCGGCCGTAGCCGTAACGGGTAACGACGAGGCCGCCAAGCGGCCCCGGCCAGTGCTCTGCTACCGCTGCCGCCATAGCGGCAGCGGCTTTACCGGCGCCGACAACGACCGTGCGCCCGGCCGGCAGGGCCGGCAGACGCCCCGGCACAAGGGCGGCCGCTGAAGCGGCCGTCACTGCCGCCGCAAAGAGCGACTGCAGAAACCCGCGTGGGTCTGCCCTCACTGCCTCTGCCGGCGACGCCTGGCTCATGCGAGAAAGGCCGTCAGTTTCTCGAGTTCGCCACCGAGATCGGCAGCCGTAAAGCAGTAGCCAAGATCGACAAAGCGAGCCCTGAGCTGCTTCACCTGCTCGCGCACATCGCGATCATGGAGGATCACGGCCGCCATCAGCTCGGCCAGCTGTGGCCAATCACCCTCACCCATGCCAAAGCGTGTCATCTCCGCGACGCCGAGACGCAGGCCACCGGCAGCGGTAAACGCCTCTTCGTCGGGCAGACCCTGGTAGTTGCAGATGATGTTGTTGCCCTCCAGGCGCTGGGCCATCTCATGGCCGCGTCCGTAGCCGACCTTGACGATCACCTGGTGGGTCTCGGTAAAGTCGATCGCTGCATCGCCCTGGACGTCGAGACCGGCGTCTTTCAGCGCCCGGGCGAAAGCCTTGGCGTTGGCGATCACCTGCGGCTGGTAGCTGTCTTTGAAGGCATTCATCTCATAGCTGGCAAAGAGCAGGCCGAGCAGGGTACCGAGGTGATGGTTTGAGACCGAGCCCGGGAAGGCGCGCCGGCGCAGCGACTCCCAGAGATCGTAGCGCTCTTCGTGTTCGAGAAAGCGACTGCCGATAACGCCGCGCTGGGGACCGAAGAAGGTCTTGTGCGTCGAGCCGGTGACTAAGTCGGCGCCTTCATCAAATGGCTGCTGAAAGTGCGGTCCGACGAGGCCAAGTACGTGCGCCATGTCGTACATGATGACGGCATCGATATCCTGCTGCGTGAGGAACTCACGAATCTCAGCCACTGGCTCGCGGTGCAAGACCATGCTGCGACCAAAGATGATCAGCTCCGGCTTATAGCGAGCGATCAGCTCCTTCATCTCGGCAACGTCGATCAGGTAGGGGTTGTCTGAGCGCATCGGGAAGTTCACCACGGCGGCGGTGTCGGTGCGCACGTCACGAGCGACAAAGTCGCGCAGGGCGCCCATCGGCTGGGCGCTCAAGTGGCCGCCCTTGCCGATGTGGTTGTTCATGACCATGCGCAGGCGCCGCGGCTCACGCTTGGGATCGGCACGGTTTGAGTATTCGACCAGGGCACTGAAGACCGCCATGTTGGCCATCTGGCCGCTCACCACACGCGTCTCGGTCTCAGCACAGGCGAGGTAGTCGGCCAGCTCCGCCTCGAGGCGACTCTCGACCGCGGCGATAAATTCAGTGCCCTGGTAGTAGAAGATGTCCTCATCGTAAAACGCCTCCGCCTGGCGATGCTCGGCGTAGCGAAAGGCAGGGTCCATGATCGAGGCCAGGCGTACCAGCGGCGAGGCGGTCATCTCGGAAGGGATCAGGTTGATGCACTCACGCTGCCTCCAGGCGGTGTTCGTGATCGTTTCGCCAAGCAGCCGGCGCACCTTGGCGAGCGGCTCACCGTGCGGTAGCTCGCAGATCGGTCCTTCGTGATCGTAGACGATCGGGCGCGCCAAGGGCGGCGCGTCGCTACGCAGATGATAGGGCACAACTAAAGCGCGCACGCGCGTGCCGCGAATGTCGACGCTGACGAGATCGTCCTCAACGACGTCGCTATCCAGGTAGGCGAGAGCAATCGAACGCTGCGCCCGCTCGTCGGTCTGCTCGGAGGCGAGCCCTTCACCGCTAACGAGCCAGTGCGGCACCGAGGTGCCGCTGGTCACGTAGCCAACCTGCTTGTCGCCTTTAAAGACCGCGGCCTGCGTGCGGGCGATGCCGCGGTCCATGAGGGCGACCGGCTGGATCAAGCGGGGCAGATCGGCGATCAGCGCGTAGTCGCGGGCGACGATGGCGGCAAAGGCGTCGTGCTGACGCAAAAGCGCGGCGCGGCCGATGTAGTTACCCTTGAGCGGCGAAAAGCTCACCGCCAGCTTGGCCAGGGCGATGGCAAAGATGGGAATCTCTTTGCCCTCGGCATCAAGGCCAAGCTCAAAACCGTAGAGCGGCAGACCGGCCTCCAGGCGCAACGTGTCGCGGGCACCGAGGCCAACCGGCGTCGCGCCGCCGGCGACGAGGGCATCCCAGACCGCCGGCGTCGCTTCAGCGGCAATGAAGAGCTCAAAACAGAGCGGCTCGCCGGTGTAGCCGGTGCGCCCAACGCGCACCTTGGCGCCGGCGACGTTGACGATCGCGAGCTTGTTGCGCAGTGGCTCGGGCAGAGCGCCGGCGCTGATCAGGCCGGCCAGCTGATCGCGCGATTGCGGCCCCTGCAAAGCGAGCATGGCAATCTCGTCGGTGGCATCCTCAAGCTCGAGCTCGGTAAAGTCGACCGCCACCTCGAGAAAGTGCTGCCAGTCCTTGACCCGGTTGGAGGCATTAACGACGAGCAGATACTCGTCGCTAACAAAGCGATAGAGGTAGGCATCGTCGTAGGCGCCGCCGGCTTCGTTGGCAATCAGCGTGTACTGCGCCTCGCCGACCTCGAGGGCGGCGGCGTTGTTGGTGAGCACGTGCTGCAGAAACGGCAGCGCCTCGCCACCACGGATGAGAAAGCGGCCCATGTGCGAGACATCGAAGAGGCCGGCCTGCTTGCGCGTAGCCAGATGCTCGCCAAGAATGCCGAGCGGATACTGAATCGGCATCTCCCAGCCGGCGAAGGCGACCATCTTGCCGCCGGCGGCTACGTGACGATCGTAGAGCACAGTGCGCCGCAACTCTGTCATTACTTCACTCGTTTCTCTCGTGGTTAAGCGTCAGGATGATCAGGCGAGAAACTCTCTCATCAGGCCAAGGCCCGCGACGATTTGATCCGTATCAATGCCGGAGTAGGCGAAGCGCACGTACTGCTGCGTCTCACCCGCGAGCGGGCGACCAAAGTGGATGCGCGAACAGACCGAGACGCCGGTCTCGTGCAACAGCAGACGACGAAACTCCTCAACGTCCGTGATCTGCCTGTTGGCCATGGCAGCGGTGACGTTGGCAAACAGGTAGAAGGTCGCGTTGGGGGTAAAGCAGCGCACACCGTTCATCGTGTTGAGAATCTCGACGGCGGTATCGCGGCGCTCGCGCAGGACTTCAAGGATGTGCCTGGGGCCGCTCTGATCGCCAGTCAGACCTTCGAGGGCACCGTACTGGATGAAGTGGTTCGAGCACGACTCATCGTTGACGTTCAACTTGGCGACCACGTCGATGACCTCTTTGGGAGCAATCGTTGCCCCCAGACGCCAGCCGGTCATGGCGAACTTCTTCGAGAAGGTGTAGAGGATGACGCTGCGCTCGGCCATGCCCGGCAGGGAGGCAAAGGAGACGCTCGTGCCGCCGTAGCGGATGTCAAAGTAGGCTTCGTCGCAGAGGACCGTGAGATCGTGCTCGGCCACGATCGCGGCCAGCCGCTCGCGCTGCGCCTCGGTCAACTCGGCGCCGAGCGGGTTATGCAGGTCGTTGAGCACCAGAAGGCGCGTGCGCGGCGTAATGCTTGCCTCTAGAGCCTCGAGGTCGAGGACAAAGTCGCTCTCGCCCTCGATGTAGCGATAGGGCACAGCGACGCCACCGTTGAACTCGATCTGGCTTTCGTAGATCGGATAGCCGGGGTTGGGGTAGAGGACCTCATCACCGGGGTTCATGAGGGCGAGAAAGAACTTGCCGATCGTCGGCTTGCCGCCTGGCTGAATGGCGACGTTTTCGGGGCCCAGCTTGAGGCCGTGCGAAGCGCTCACGTCGGCGGCCAGGGCCTCGCGCAGGGGCATGATGCCGGCGTTGGGGCAGTAGCCGGTCTTGCCATCGCGGGCAGCCTTGAAGGCCGCCTCGATGATGTTCTCGGGCGTGCGAATGTTCATATCGCCGAGGTGGAAGGGATAGACCTTATGATTTTGGGCGGCCCAGGTGGCCGCCTCGGCCGAGACCGCGAAAGCGGTCTCGGTGCCCAGGCGGCCAAGGCGCTCAGCTAAGTTGATCTGTGTTTCTGTGGTCATAAATCCTCCTTCACGCATGGCCGCGGACGGCGATGCTCGCTGATCTGCGTGCGTCGGCTAGTCGGCCGGCGATGCCGTAAACTGCGCCAGCCCCAGAGCCTCGGCGTTGACGATGCTCGGCGCCGCGCGCGGTGGTTCGGGACTGAGAAACGACGAGACGTCGGCGCTTGCCCAGACCGGCCAGCCGCGCAGCACGGCGACGACGTTGGCGGCCGCCAGCGTAGCCATGCCGGCCCGCGTCCAGCCCGTCGCCGAGCCCAGGTGCGGCACGGCGACGATGTTCGCCAGTTCATTCAGGCCGGGCGTGAGCCGTGGCTCATGCTCGAACACATCCAGCGCCGCCGTGAACTCCGCGTGTGTGCGGCAGTGAGCGACCAGCGCCTCCTCGTCGATCAGCGGTCCGCGACTGGTGTTGACGAGAATCGCCGTTGCCTTCATCTGCGCGAGGCGTTCGGCGTCGATCACATGGGCCGTTCCTTCGTCGAGCACGATGTGCAGGCTGACGACGTCGGCGGCGGCGAGCAGCTCGGCGAGCGAACCCGCTCGCCGGCAGGTCACCGGCTGCTCGCCGCGAGCGGCGAGAAAGGCACCGTATGCGGCCACAAACGCCTCGAGCTGGTCGTTGGCGTGCTTGTCGTAGTAGACGAGGTCCATCTTCTGCCCCTCAACCAGCATACGCGCATAGGCAGCGCCGATGCGGCCGGCACCGACCACGCCCAGCGTCTTGCGACCCAGCCGCTTGCCGAGAAAGAGCGACGGCAGCCAGCCGCGGTAGTTGCCGGCGCTCAAGAAGCGGCTCGACTCGACAATGCGACGAGCGCCGGCAAAGGTGAGGGCGACGGCGAGTTCTGCCGTCGCCTCGGTGAGGACGCCGGGCGTGTTGCCGACCGGCAGGCCAAGCGCTGTCGCCGCCTGCACATCGACGTTGTCGAAGCCGACGGCGTAATTGCTATACACGCGGCCGCCGGCCTTCTTCAAAACAGCGAGCAGGGCGCCCGTCCACGGCTCGGTCAGCTGACCGATGGCAGCGTCGCAGTGCTCGCCGATGACACCGGCAATCTCGCCGGCGCCGAGCACCTGCGAACTCGTGCAGACCTCGACCCGGCAGTCGGCGGCGGCAAGAATGTCAAGCCAGCGCTCGCCGGGCAACTGCTTGGTCACGATTACCCGCCGGCTGCCGGCGGGATTATGGATCTGCCATTCCGTCTCGGTCATCGCTGCACTCCCCAGTGGCCGCGAAAGCCAGGCACTGATCGTCAGACTTTTTCCACCGGCAACACCGGCAGTTCCTCGACCCAGCCAAGGCCGAGTTCGCGCAGCTTGCCCGGCCGCGGCAGACCGGTGCGCGTGCTCCAGCCCATCATCTCGTAGTAGCTCCGTATCGCTTTCTTCATGACGCTGCGGCTGAGCCGCTGGCCCGCCTTCGGCCCCAGCGTGTACGGTTCAAAGACGCGCTCGGGCAGAGCATCGAGGTCTGGCATCAGGCCTTCGCGCCGGTTGAAGGCGTTCATCATGTTGACCCGTCGCTCGCCAACCTTCATCAGCGACCAGAGGTTGGCCGGGAAACCGGTCACGGCAGTAACGATATCTTCGATATCGCGGTAGCTGTAGAGCCCGCCGGGCGAGAAGCAAAACGCACACAGCTCGAGCGTGTCGAGCAACGAGTAGAAGAACTGTGTGTAGACAACGTAGCGCACCTTCTCGTCGTTCATCTCGTCGAAGGGCACGGCGTGATCGATACCGAGGGCGACGATGTCGTTGCCGCAGCTGTTGAGCATGCCGTCGTGCTCGCAGCTCATGTGGTCTGGCCCGAAGGGATTGACTGCGTACATGAGGGCCATCGTCTTCTTCGCCTGCGGCATGTGCGCCGGCAGACCAATGCCCTTCACCTGCACCGCATGGCGCGCCGACTCGGGGCCAATCGTGGCAATGGCACGCTGAAAGCCCTCGGCCAGCACATCGCCGATGCCTTCGCGCTCGCCGATGCGGCGCACAAGCTCGACGAGCACCTCGCCGTCGCCGAAGCGCAGCTCCAGCCCCTGCGTGTCGTCCGGGCCAAGCAGACCGCTCTGGTAGCACTCGATGGCAAAAGCAACCAGACCGCCGGTCGTAATCGAGTCGAGCCCGTAGGCATTGCACAGCTCGTTGGCTTTGGCGACCGCGCGAATGTCGCTGATGCCCAGGTTGGAGCCGAGCAGGCCGATGGTCTCGAACTCCGGCCCGCCATAGGCCGCATCGATCGGCCAGGGCTGCTCCGCCGCCACCTGCTGCTTGCAGCGCATAACGCAGTTGGCACACGAGTCGCGACCGGTCGTCATCTCGCTGTGAAAGGCCTCGGTCTCGATACCCTCAGACTCGGCGAAGTAGCCATCGCGGTAGTTGAGCGTCGGCAGATTGTTGATCTTCTGATTTGAAGCCACCAGAATCGGCGTCCCGTTGGCACCAAACTCCTGCCAGCCGGGTGACGCCTTGAACGTTTCGGCACCTTTACGCGCCAGTTCCCTGACTTTGTCTTCGTCGGCAAACACGTACTGGCGCTTACCGCGTGCCGCCACGGCGACGAGGTTCTTGGCGCCCATCACCGCGCCCATGCCGGTGCGCCCGGACATGTGGTGCAGATTGTTGGTCAGGTTGGCAAAGCGCACCAGACGACGGCCGGCGGGGCCGTTCTGCAGAACCTGGATGCGCTTGTCGCCCAGTTCCTCCCGCACCGCCGTCTGCAGCTCCTTGGTCAGCAGGTCGACCAGATGCCCTGCCGGGCGAATCTCGACCTTGCCGTCGGCCACCCAGAGGTAGACCGGTTCATCGGCCCGACCATGAATGACGAGGGCGTCAATGCCGGCGTACTTCAGCTGCGGGCCGAAGTGGCCGCCGCACTGGGAGTCGCCGATAAGGCCCGACTCCGGCGACTTGGCCGTCACGTTAAACCGCGACAGGCCCGAGATGGGCGCCCCGGTGATGACGCTCGGCGCCACCACCAGGACGTTTTCGGGACCCAGGGCATCCGCCCCGGCGGGCATGTCGCGCAGGAGGTAGAACGCTGCCAGCGCACTGCCTCCCAGGTACTTGGTGAAGAACTCCGCCCCGGGGTGCTCCATGTCGACCTGACGTGTCGTCAGGTCGACATGGGCGACGCAGTCGTTGTAACCGTTGGGCATCTCGTCAACTCCTTCCAGCAAGCCATGCCAGACTGCGGTTGCAGACGTCGCGGCGCGGGTTACTCAACGTTTGGTCAGCGGTCGTAGTACATCGTGAACTCATACGGATGAGGCCGAATCGCGAGTGGCCCCACCTCGTTCTTCATCTTCAGATCGACCCACGTCTCGACGAAGCTGTCGTCAAAGACGCCGCCGGCAACGAGGAACTCGGCGTCAGCCTCGAGGTTATGCAGTGCCTCTTCGAGACTTGCCGGCGCCTGCTTCATCTTCTCCAGATCTGCCTCGGGCAGCTCGTAGACGTTGACGTCGTAGGGGCCAAAGCCATGCTCCTGCGGCGAGATCTTCTTCTCGTTGCCGTCAGCCATAGCTGAAATGAC
>JBKQWK010000183.1:0-3831 GCA_052139595.1 Thermoleophilia bacterium
TCGTTTGCTTCATTGCAACCTGATCCTCCGTAAAGCCTCGCGTGGCAGCAAAACCTCGATTCCGAACCGTGCCGGCGTTTGACCATAATCACGCAGGTTGAACATGACCAAGGCGTCAGCGCCGCCGTTGACGGCAGCCTCCAGCACCATTTCGTCACCAGCATCGCGCAACTGAGGCCGCCACAAGAAGTGCGTCTCGAGCGGCTCTGCCATCGCGATGAGGGCGGTCACAAAGGTCTCAACCTCGCGCCGCGAAAGACCGGAAGCCAGTTGATGCTCCGCCTGGGAGCAGGTCGCTTCGTATTCCAACGCGAGCGTCACACTGAGCAGCAAGCGCGGGTTTCCCCGCCGCGCACCTCGCAGAATTGCGGCTGACGCGCCGGTCGGACTCCGCATCGCCGCTACGATAACGTCGGTATCCAACACCAACCTCACACCGTCGATGATATAATATCAGATAGGATGTCAGTAAATACGCTGCGCCGAGTCGATTGAAAACCCAAAACGGGTAAAAATAGACTACTCCATGGAACTCTGAGCCTGGCTGTTCACCTGACTGGCGGCAGTTACGTTCTGTGAATTCATCATGGCCATGACGAGCTGGCGGAGCATCTGGACCTGCTGGACCTGGGCCAGGGCGATTTCGTTGCTGACCTGCACCGCCTGCGGATTGCCTACCGCCGCCTGGTTCCTGAGTTCAAGGCTCTGCAATGAGGTCTGCTCGCTGGAAAAGTTGTTGGCCTGAGCCTGAGCCGACGCGAGCGCGCCGTTGAAGGTGTTCAGCGTCGTTTCGACGGTCGTCTGTGGACTCTGCACGCCAGCGGTGCTCGCGGTGCTGAAGCCTGGATAGAGCTGCTGGAACTGCGCGCCGAGTCCCTGCACCGTATAGGACAAACCCTCCTGCTGGCTGATCAGGCTGCCAAGGTTGGTGAGCAGGGTCTGGTTGGACTGCCAGATGCCGGCGCTCCCGCCGGTAGTATTCTGGACCGCATACTGGAGTTGCTAGGCGAGATTGGTGACGGTGGCGGTGGCCTGCTCCAGTTGCAGGAGCTGCGTCGCGTACATCGTCGGATCAAAGACGGTGTCGCCGACACCCAAGACGGCATGAGCGCGCAACGGAACGACGAGTAGACTGGTCAGCGCGAGCAGCCCGGTCGCGACCAAACGAGTAAATCGTGATAAGTTCAATGCAGTATCCCCCTTCCATTAATATTGAGTGGTAACTTACGGTGGTCGCCGAAGAGCGTCGCTGCGGGCGTCTCCATCCGCTGATGGAGGCGGTCGAGGTAGTCCGCCCAGCCGTCAAGTTCACGGTGCCGGAGCCACGTGACGGTCCAGCGGTCACCGTGCAGTTTGATCAGCTGGCGTGCGCGCAACAGGTCGTCCTTGGCACCGGCAGCGATAAAGGCCAATGCCGCCGGACCGAGGGCTAACTGGAAGAGCCGGCGGCCGAGAGGCGAGACGTAATAGTAGTGCCGCTTGGGGGTGGCCTCGGCGATGATCTCGATCTGCCGGTCACTCAAGCCGAAGCGGTGATAGAGTTCGCGGCTCGCCGCATTCGTCGCCTCGGGATTGGGCAGATAGAGCCGGGTCGGACAGGATTCCAGAATGACGTCGCGATGCGGCGAGTTGGCGATCTCGCTGAGGCTCTGGGTCGCGAGCACAACCGCCGCATTTTTCTTCCGTAGCGTGCGCAGCCATTCCTCGATCTTGGCGCCGAAGAGGCTCTGGGCGAGCATAATCCAGGCCTCGTCGAGGATGATAAGGGTCGGCCGTCCATCGAGCCGCTGATCGATGCGGTGGAAGAGATAGGTGATAACCGGGACGATTACTTTCGGTCCCATCGCTATCAGAGTTTCGAGCTCGAAGGTGACGAAGTTACCTGCGAGCAGCACGTCGTGGTCGGCGTCGAGGAAACGGCCGAGCGGCCCCGCCAGCGAGAATGCGCCGAGACCGTCACGGAGCGAATGGTCCTGCACCTGGGTGACAAGGTTGCTGATGGTGCGTTGCTCGGGCGGCGCCTCGGCGACCAGCGTCAACCCGCGCCAGAGCGCCTTGCGCTGGGTCGGGATGAGGCGGACTTCATGCAGTTCGAGCCAGTCTTCGAGCCGGGTCTGGAGCTTCATGCGGTCGCTCTCGTCGTCGATACGGGCGAGCGGCTGCAGGGAAACCTCCTCCTCGCCGAGGTCGAGATGCTGTCCGCCCAAGGCTTTGGTCAGCACAAACGCCGAGTAGCCCTTGTCGAAGAAGAAGATCTGCCCGTCCAGGACTGCGCGAAAGTTCGCTGTAATGGTACCGAGGGCGACGCTCTTGCCGCCGCCGGTGGGACCAAAAATGGCGGTGTGCCCCGTATCACTGGTATGGAGATTGAAGCGGAACGGCGTGCTGCCACTCGTCGCACCGTAGCAGAGCGCCGGCGTTTCCGGGGGATAGTAAGGGCAAGGATTGGTGGCAAGTCCCGGCCAGATGCTGGTCAGCGGCAGGATGTCGGCGAGGTTCTGCGTATTGACCAGCGGCCGCCGCACGTCGTACCAGCCCTGTCCGGGCAATGACCCGAGCCACGCCTCGGCGGCGTTGATGGTTTCGATCCGTGGATCGAACCCCATGTTCTGGCAGAACTTGAAGACGAGCTGCGCATGCTCATCGGCCGCCGCGGCAGTATCTTCGGTGATGATCACCTTGGGGGTGACGTAACAGAAGCGGACAGCGCCGCCTTCGGCCTCGGCGATCGCGTCATCGGCGTCGGCCGCCATGCGCAACGCATGCTGATTCTGGAAGGCCGCGCCGGTACCCGAACCAAAGTGCTCGCTGATGACGCCGCGGAGCCCAAGCCGCTTCTGGAACCAGTTGCGCCGATAGATTGAAAGTTGATTGACCGCTGTGCGGGGTCCGACCGGAATGCCACGAATCGAATAGCGGTAGCCGAACGGCAACTCACTCAGGAACGCGGCCATGCCGGCGAAAGAGAACGGCGGGAACGCGGCCAGGGCGACGACCCGAAGGTGGCGTCCGCCGATGCGTGGCTTGAAGCCGGTGATAAAGTCCTGATTCCCGATGACCGCGTCGAGAAAGGTCGGTGTCCGCGGCGCGGCAATCGCACTCATCCGGCCGTTGATGCAGCTAACGAGATGGGAGAGCAGCGCGGGCATCGCGAGCGGCGTGAGCTTCCACACCGGGCTGATGGAGTCTGCGAACTCGCGCAGACGCTGCTGGAACCAGTCGAGTTGCTGCCGCCAGTCGGCCTGCTGCGACGTGCCGGTCACGAACATCCCGGCGATCCTTGTCTGCATCGCCGTTGGCGGCCGATAGGTGATCGTCAGGAAGCAGCGGGTCTCGAAGTGCTGGCCTTCCTCGGCGTAGTGCACTTCCCGTTCGCGATCGAGCGTGGCACTGACCGGATCGGGAAAGCTGCGTTCCGGATAGGCGACGCTCGGGTAACGGATCAGGTCGACGTTGTACATGAAGCCGTCGTCGAGCCGCAGGAGCGCCAGGTTGGCCTGGGCGCGATGGGCGTCGAGTCTCCTCGGTGCTCGCCGAGTTGAGATCAAGCCCACTACACTCGAAGGTGGCCAGGTAGGACCCATCCTTCTGCGCGACGGTGTGATTATCAACCGCGAAGGCGTAATTGAGCAGATCGGGCAGCCCGCGCCGCCGATCGCGCCTTCGTCTTAGATCTTTGAACTCTCTGAGCAACATATTCTTCCCCTCCTTCGCTAACCTCGCATCTCCTTGACGCTCGGTACGGACGAATGCACCCGCGCGGGCTGCGCGAAGATCGAGGCCCGTGCGAGGTAGCAGTCCTGGTAACGGATGTGGCGGACATAAACCCGG
>JBKQWK010000184.1:0-6883 GCA_052139595.1 Thermoleophilia bacterium
ACACATCAGCGCCTTGCGCTGGTCGGCCGCCATATTGTATTTGCGTCCTTGATTCTGGTGGCGCATCTACTCTTCCCCTTGCAATGCCAGACCGCGCTCTTCGAGCTTGTCTTTCACCTCGTCGATACTCTTCTTGCCGAAGTTCGGAATATTGAGCAGCTCAGCCTCGCTCTTCGCTACCAGATCGCCGACGGTCTGAATGCCCTCGCGCTTGAGGCAGTTGTACGAACGCACACCGAGTTCCAGCTCCTCAATGAGCACGTCGTCCATGCCGCCTGCCGTTGCCGCATGGCTCACGCCGTCAAGTGGCACCTCTTCGGTTACGCGCGTGCGCTCCGTATCGGTAAAGATCTGCAGACGCTCGACAAGCACCTCGGACGCCTGCCGCAGTGCCTCATCCGGGCTCAGGGCACCATTGGTGGTGACGTCCAAAATGAGTCGATCGTAGTCGGTTCGCTGACCCACGCGAGCGCTCTCGACGTGGTACGCAACACGCTTGATGGGGCTGAAAATGGAATCAATCGGGATAACGCCGATCACGGTTTCGGGAGTCTTGTTGCCCTCTGCCGGCACATACCCCGAGCCACGACGGATTGTGAGCGTCATCTCAATTGACGCGCCCTCTGCCAAGGTAGCGATGTGGTGATCGGGATTGAGAATCTCGAGTTCGGCCGGAATGTCAATGTCGGCCGCCACAACCTTGCCGGGCTTGTCTTTGAACAGCCGCACCTGTACCTCGTCCACGTCCCCGTGCAAGCGGCAGACCAGCTCTTTCAGGTGCAGAATAATGTCGGTGACATCTTCTTTCACACCCGGAACCGTGGAAAACTCGTGAGCAACGCCCTCGATCTTCACGGCACTGACCGCTGCGCCCTCCAAAGTCGAAAGGAGCACCCGACGCAGAGCGTTACCAAACGTATGGCCGAAGCCACGATCAAGTGGCTCCACTTCGAAGCGGGCACGGTTATTGGCGAGCTGCTCGCGAGTGATGTTGGGCATCTGAAACTGTAGCAACTGGCCTCCTGTAAGGTCTTAGCCGCTTGCGTGGGTCAAACGGTTACTTCGAGTAAAGCTCGACAATGAGCTGTTCCTGCACCGGTGCATCGATCTCGTCGCGCTCGGGAGCGCGAAGAACTTTGCCCGTCAGGTTGTCATGATCGGCCAGCAACCACGGAGACACCGACGATGTGAGGTCGGTCGCCGTGCGAACAATCTCAGCAGCCTTGCTGTTGGATCGCACAGCGATAACGTCATCTGGGCGCACCTGATACGCGGGAATATCCACCTTGCGGCCGTTCACGGTGAAGTGCGCGTGACAGACGAGCTGGCGTGCCTGACGACGTGAAGCACCGAAACCGAGCCGGTAAACGACGTTGTCGAGGCGCATCTCGAGCAAGCGCAAGAGATTCTCGCCAGTAATACCCGACTTGCGCGAAGCTGTCTCGTAATATTCATGGAACTGCTTTTCAAGCACTTGATAGTAACGCCGTGCCTTTTGCTTTTCGCGCAGCTGCATCAGGTACTCTGACTGCTTCACACGGCCACGGCCATGCTCGCCCGGAGCGTACGAGCGACGTTCAACGGAGCACTTGTCAGTGAGGCAGCGTTCGCCCTTGAGAAAGAGCTTGACGCCCTCGCGGCGGCACTGCTTGCACTGTGGTGATGTATCTCTGGCCACTGCTAACCTTCCTAGACCCGGCGACGCTTGCGCGGCCGGCAGCCGTTATGGGGCACCGGCGTGACATCTTTGACACCGATGATCTCAAGACCGGCCGCCTGGAGCGAACGGACCGCAGTCTCGCGACCGCTGCCCGGACCACGCACAAAGACCTCGACCTTCTGCAGGCCGTGTTCCATGCCCTTCTTGGCGCATGACTCAGCGGTGACCTGCGCGGCGAAGGGCGTGCTCTTGCGCGAGCCCTTAAAGCCGACCGACCCGGCGCTCTCCCACGCGATCACATTGCCCTCTTTGTCGGTGAGGGTCACGAGCGTGTTGTTGAACGACGTCTTGATGTGAGCCTGGCCGATGGCAATATTCTTGCGTACCTTACGGCGCTGGCGTCCCTTCGCTCTCTGCGGCTTCGCCACTCGTACTCTCCTCTAAGTCTTCGCTACTTCTTGCGCTTTGCGCCAACGGTCTTCTTGGGGCCCTTACGCGTACGCGCATTGGTCTTGGTGCGTTGCCCGTCAACCGGCATGCCGCGACGATGGCGAATGCCGCGATAGCAGCCAATGTCCATGAGGCGCTTGATGTTCTGCGATCGCTCTCGGCGCAAGTCGCCCTCAACTGTGAGGTCTCGGTCAATCGCCTCGCGGAGACGAACGATCTCCTCTTCAGTGAGGTCACGGACCTTGGTGTCAGGGCTGATCTCAAGCTTGCCTAGTACCTGGTTGGCCGTGGACCGGCCAATGCCGTAGATGTACGTGAGGCCGATCTCGACCCGCTTCTGCGGCGGGATGTTGACGCCCGCGATACGTGCCATTTGTTACCCCTGCCTCTGCCGATGCCGCGGATTACTGCAGATCACCTGCACAGTACCGTGCCGGCGAATGACCTTGCACTTTTCACAGATCGGCTTTACTGACGCTCTGACCTTCATTGCTCTGCCTCACTCAAGCAGCGGGCGACGCTCCGCGTCGCACACCCGCTCGTCCTGGCGACCTGAACGGCCGCTACTTGAACCGGTATGTAATTCGGCCCCGCTGCAGATCGTAAGGCGACAACTCCACCTTGACCCGGTCACCGGGGAGGATGCGAATGTAGTTCATGCGCATCTTGCCCGAGATATGGGCGAGCACTTCGTGCTTATTGTCGAGCAGCACACGAAACATCGTGTTCGGCAACGCCTCGACGACTTCGCCTTCGATCTCTATGGCTTCTTCTTTTTGCGCCATGCTCCCAATCATTATCAAACGCGGCCAGATATAATAACACAGGCTTTGCTGCCCGTCGAGGCTTCTGACCGCCCCTGTCTCGCCCGCCAGATGGACGCTACTCCTGCCTTATACCTTCGTAGTCTCGAATCGCTCGTGATGAGTTCGTCGTGTGAGCACCTGCGGCCCGTCGGCACGAATGGCCACAGTATGCTCAAAATGCGCTGAGAGCGAGCCATCCGAGGTGAAGATCCCCCAGCCATCATCGTTAACATACACCTCGTGACCGCCAACGTTCACCATGGGCTCAATGGCAAACACCATGCCCTCTTCGAGGCGGGGGCCACGACCAGGTTCACCATAATTCGGGATCTGTGGGTCCTCGTGCATCTCCCGTCCGACGCCGTGGCCAACCAGCGAGCGCACTACGCTGAAACCTGCCGCCTCAACCACCTCTTGCACAGCGTGCGAGATGTCACTCAAGCGCCGGCCAGGTCGACACTGCTCGATCCCCGCCTCGAGAGACTCCTGCGTCACGCTGCAGAGCCGTTCCACCTCCGGGTCAATCGTACCCACGGCAACAGTCAGAGCAGAATCGGCCACGTAGCCACCGAGCGTCACTCCCACGTCCAAGCTGAGAATATCCCCCGGCCCAACGGTGCTCTTTCCAGGAATGCCGTGAACGACCATATCATTCGTTGAGGCACAGATGGAGGCCGGGTATCCCTGGTAGCCAAGAAAGGTCGGCGTGCCGCCTCGCGCCCGAATGAACGATTCCGCCAGACGGTCCAGTTCGCCTGTGGTTACACCCGGCTTCGTTGCCTCGAACAACATATCGAGACAATCTGCCAACACGTGACCCGCCGCCGCCATGTTGGCGAGTTCGGCCTTTGAACGTCGAACGATCATTGCGATGCAAGCACTTTAGTCACATCCGCGTACACCTGTTCAGGTCCGCGGCCACCACCAGATACTACCCGTAGCAGCCCCTGTTTCGCGTAGTAGTCAATCAACGGCTCCGTCTGGCGACGATAAACGGCCAAGCGATTGCGCACCGTCTCCTCATTGTCGTCGACGCGCTGATAAACCTCACCGCCACAAGCGTCGCAGACGCCCTGCTGCTCGGGTGCATTGAAAATCACATGGTAACCCTTGCCGCAGGCACGACATGCGCGCCGCCCGGCGAGACGCCGCACAAGTTCTTCCTCGGGAACATCGATCAGCAGCACGTTGGTCAGCATGCGCCCTGCCTCGGCGAGCATGACACCAAGCGCTTTTGCCTGTTCAATCGTACGCGGGAAACCGTCCAAGAGAAATCCGACCCTGCTGTCGGCTTGCGCCAATCGCTCGCCGATGATGCTGATAACAACATCGTCAGGCAACAGCTCGCCGACATCCATATATCGCTTGGCAGAAAGTCCCAGCTCACTACCCGCCGTCACGGCAGCGCGCAGCATGTCGCCAGTCGAAATGTGCGGCACACCAAAAGCGGGCGCGATGCGCTCCGCTTGTGTGCCCTTACCGGACCCTGGGGCGCCAAGAAGGACCACGTTAAGTTGCTTGTCAGCCGCGCTTTTCACCCGGCGCTATTTGAGGAAGCCCTCGTAGTGCCGCATCAGCAACTGCGCCTCCATCTGGCGCATGGTGTCAAGAGCTACGCCAACGACAATGAGCAACGACGTGCCGCCAAAGTAGAACGAGACGTTCATGTAACGGAACAGAAGCCACGGCAACACGGCAATCGCTGCCAGAAACAGCGCCCCCGGCAGCGTCAATCGCGTCAGAATCCGATCGAGGTACTCAGCCGTCGGACGTCCAGGGCGAACGCCGGGGACAAAGCCGCCGTATTTCTTCAGATTGTCGGCCTGATCCACCGGGTTGAAGGTGACAGCCGTGTAGAAATAGGTGAACACGATAATCAACAGGGCTTCGCCGATGATGTACGGGTACGAGCTCGGGCCGAAAACGCGTGTCAGCCAGCCAGCCGCACCCGACTTGCCGAGAAACTGCGTGATCGTCGGGAAAATCATCATGATCGATGCCGCAAAGATGACCGGGATAACACCGGCCATATTCACCTTGAGCGGAATGAAGGTGCTTGTGCCACCCATCATGCGCCGCCCAACCACACGTTTGGCGTACTGCACGGGCACACGCCGCTCACCCGTGGTGATCCAGATCACAGCAACAATCACCGCCAAGGCGATGACGGCAAGAGCAATCTGGGCGAGCAGGCCCATGTAATAGAAAGCCACGAGACCGCTGGGTAAACGCGAGATGATGCTGATGAAGATGATGATCGACATGCCGTTGCCGATGCCGCGGGCCGTAATCAGTTCGCCCAACCACATGACGACGACGGCGCCTGTCGTTAGTGTGATAACGATGACGAGAGCACGGACGACATTAAGTGTCGGCAAGGCACCTTCGGTGCGGAACAGAAACACATAGCCAACGGACTGCACCAGTGAGAGGCCGACCGTGAGCCAGCGGGTGTACTTGGTGATCTCCTTCTGACCCTGTTCGCCCTCTTTCTGTAGTTGCTCAGGCTTGGGAATAACCACCGTCAGCAGCTGCATGATGATCGACGCCGTGATGTACGGCATGATGCCCAGAGCAAACACAGCCAGACGCTTGAGCGCACCACCCGAGAACAGGTTCAGAAAACCGAGAACGCCGCTGCCACCCGAATCGATGAGCTTGGTGATCGCATTGAGGTTGATGCCTGGAACCGGGACGAACGAGCCGAACCGATAGATCGCAATCATCGCCGCCGTAAAGAGCAGCTTGGTACGCAGCTCGGGGATCTTCCACGAGTTAGCCAGCGATTGCCAAAGCTTGTTATTCACGAACTAGATCCCCCAGACGAGCGAGCGCTCAGAGCAGCTCGGCCTTGCCGCCGGCCGCCTCGATCTTCTGCACAGCTGACTCACTGAAGGCGTGCATGCGCACAGTCAGAGCGAACGCCACTTCTCCGCCACCGAGAATCTTGATCGGCGTGCGCGTGTTCTTAACCATGCGCTTCGTCACCAAAGCCTCCGGTGTGACCTCATCGTTGGCCACGAAAGCGGCTGCCAGACGACCGACATTCACCGGCACCACATAGGTCCGAAACGGCCCGATCGGCATGCTCTTCTTCATGTGTGGGCCACGCAGTTTGCCGAGGCGCATGTAGATCGGCATCTGGCCACCCTCGTAACCGGGACGCACGCCGCCGCCGGAGCGAGAATTGTAGCCCTTGTGCCCGCGACCGCTGGTCTTGCCCTGGCCGCTGCCCTTGCCGCGCCCAAGACGCTTCGTGTTAGACGTCGACCCGGGGTTGGGCCGCAGATTGTGGAGTCCTAGTTCAGCCATGTCACGACTTCTTTGCAGTCGGGCGCACCTCAACGAGATACGCGACCTTTCTTACCATGCCGCGGATAACGGGATTGTCCTCCTGGACCACCGTCTGCCGGATACGTTTGAGACCCAAGGCGCGCAGCGTGCCGCGATGCGCTGGAGGACGACCGATGGAGCTCTTGATCTGGGTGATCTCGAGATGACTCATCGACTCTCCTCCGCAACGACGGACGTCGCCATCGCTTCAGTGACAATATCTTCCGCCTGCTCGTCCATACCCAACACGGCACGTACACTGATGCCACGCAGACGCGCGACCTGCTCCGGCGTCTTAAGCTCCTTCAGCCCAGCAACGGTAGCGCGCACCAAATTGATCGGGTTCGTGGTGCCACCTAATGACTTGGTGAGGATATCGTGCACGCCTGCCAGCTCAAGCACGGCCCGCACCCCACCGGCAGCGATCACCCCGGTACCGGCGCTGGCCGGCTTCATGAAGACACGCGCGGCACCGAAACGACCAGTCACCTGATGGGTAATGGTCTTCCTGTACCGTGGCACCGTGAACATGCTCTTCTTGGCATCCTCAATCACCTTTTGAATCGCCAGTGGCACCTCGCGGGCTTTACCGTACCCGGCGCCCACGTGACCATTCTCGTCGCCAACGACTACG
>JBKQWK010000185.1:0-3409 GCA_052139595.1 Thermoleophilia bacterium
GCGACGAAGTCCGTGATCGCGATCGAAAACGTCAAGGAGGCGATCAACCAGATCGCACAGACAACCTTGCGCAAGATCGTCGGTCAGCACACCCTCGATGAGATGCTCGCAGAGACGGAGCGGATCAACGTCGATATCAAGGAGATCCTCGATACCCAGACCGCCGACTGGGGGGTGCTCGTGACGCTGGTCGAGCTCAAGGACATCCAGCTACCGGAGACGATGAAGCGCGCCATGGCCCGCCAGGCCGAGGCAGAACGGGAGAAGCGGGCCAAGATCATCGCCGCCGAAGGCGAATCCCTGGCGGCCGCGGCGCTCGGGAATGCCTCCGACATCATGGTCGCCCATCCGCTGGCGCTGCAGCTGCGCACCCTCCAGACCCTGATCGAGATCGGCGTCGACAAGAACACGACGATTGTCTTTCCCGGCCCGCTCATGAGCACGATCCAGGAGCTAGGCGCCTTTCTCTCGCGGGAGACGGACGCGATCGCAAAGCTGGCGGAACCGTCGGCCGCTGGGCGGCCAGGCCAAGCAAGCCGGCGCAGACGAAGCCTAAGAAGCGCCGCTGTTGACACGGGGACGTGCCGCAAGCGCCTCCCGGCCGGCACGGCCGCGGCTCCCGCAGAATCGAGCCGACGTGGAGCCAGGGACGTTCCACTTGCCGATGTATCGGCGGTCGAGCTGAGTTACGATCCTTTGGCCCTCGCTCAGGCTCTGGAGAAGATTGCCGGCTGCCCCGGTGACGGTGGCGTGGCTCAGGGCTCGCGAGTGAGAATTAGGAGAGTCCGGAGCTCTGCAATCAGTTCGGCGAGCTGGGGTGGGGTGATGGTACACTCGCCGGCGAGCGCCGCAGGTAACGTGCGAGATTCGGCAAAGTGACGTGAGGGCAGCATCGGCATGAGTTCGTGGCGCGATTGGCGCGTAACGGAGTACCTGAAGATCAACGCCGTGCGGCGCATGTTCGGTTTGCTCGGCATGCGCCGCCTCGAGATCTGGCTGCTGGTGATCTTTGCCACCGTTTACGCTGTCTTTGAGGGGATCGGCATCGCCCTGCTGTTGCCAGTGCTGCAGTATGCCCAGCAGGGGAAGGCGGCGATCGAGGCGCAGCGGGGCAGCTTCATCTGGGGCACGCTGCTGCATCTCACCGATCTGCTGCACGTTCCGCTCAATCTCGTGGTCTTGCTGATTCTGGCGTTCATCCCGATCATGATGCGCCAGGTCGCCTACTTTTTGAGTTCCTGGTATGCGGCCCTGGCGCAGTCGCGGGCGGTGGCGCGCATGCGCCGCCGCGGCTTCGATGCTCTGGCGGCGGCCGATACGGCGTTCTTCACGCGCCGCGACCTGGGCGACATGGTTGGTGTGCTCACTGGCCAGACTGAGGCGGCCGGTGGGACGATTCTGCAGTTCGCGCAGCTAATCGCGACCGTCGCCCTGCTGCTGCTGTACGCGGGCGCATTGATGCTGCTCTCGCCGTTGCTCACCGGCATCGCCGTCGGTGCCGTGCTGATTTTGTCGGTTGTCATTCGCTCAAACGTGCGCCGCTCACGCGTCTACGGTACGGACTTGACGCATACCATGGTGCGCGTCTACACGCGCATCAGCGAGCGGCTGTCGCTGATGGCACTAGTGCGCATGCTCGGGCAAGAGAAGGCCGAGGGCGAAGCCGTCACGGCCATGGCCGACGAAGTTGCGCGCGTGACTGTGAGGATCAACATCGCTCAGGCGCTAACGGAGGTCACCGTTGACCCCGGTCTCATGTTTGCGGCCTTTGTAGTGCTGCTGGTGGGCGTCGACACGCTGCACTTCTCCTTGGCCGGCCTGGGTGTCTTTCTCTTTGTGCTCCTGCGTCTGAACACGAAGGCCAAGGAGTTCAGCGGCGGGCGCATGGCCCTCTCCGCCGGTCTTGAGAGCCTGCTCTACGTCAACCGCACCATCGATGAGGCGTACGCCGCGCAGACGATCGTCAGCGGCTCTGAGCGCTTTGTGGGCGTCACCAGGGCCATACAGTTTGACGACGTCGGTTTCAGCTACGCGAACGAGGGCGGCCAGGCTACAGCCGTGCTGCAGCAGATCGAGGCGCGTTTGCCGGCCGGCAGCATGACGGCCCTGGTGGGCCGGTCAGGTGCCGGCAAATCGACGCTGGTGAGCCTGCTGCCGCGCCTGCGCGACACGACTGTCGGCCGCGTTCTGATCGACGGCCGTGATCTGCGCGACTTTGACCTGCACAGCCTGCGCCGCGGCATCGGCTACATGACGCAGGATGCCCTCCTGTTCAGCGACACGGTCTACAGCAACCTCATCTACGGTCTGGAGCGCGTGCCCATCGACGACGAGGTTCAGGTGGCCCTGCGGAGTGCTTACGCGGAGAAGTTTGTCGACCAGCTACCCGAGGGGCTGCAGACGCGCATCGGCGACCGCGGCGTGCGCCTCTCGGGCGGCGAGCGCCAGCGCCTCTGCCTGGCGCGCGTTCTGCTGCAGGACCCGGGGATCATCATCCTCGACGAGCCGACCAGCTCGCTCGACTCCGAGTCCGAGCAGAGCATTCAGCAAGCCCTGGACGACCTGCACGGCACACGCACGATCATCGTCATCGCCCACCGGCTCTCGACGGTGCGTAAAGCCGACCAGCTTCTGGTGCTCGACGACGGTCGCATCGCTGAGCGCGGCACCCACGAGCAGCTGCTGGCCAAGCACGGCGTCTACGAGGGCCTCTTCAGGCAGCAGATGCATGACTGATGGCGGCGACGCAGCGAAGATGCGTGAACCTCCTCTCGCTCGGGCAAACTCGACGCTCGGCTTGACCCCCGCCCGTCGAAGATGGTTCTCATGCCGCGACGCTTCGGGAGGCAATGCGCAGACCTTCTTCTAGCGGGCATCAGCAGGGACGCATGAACGCGGCGGCTTCTCGTCTCTGTCAACAATTAAACAGGTAGGAGAAGTATTTGGATTGAGTGGACGGTCTCAGGCGGGCGCTCCATGAGCCCTGCGGTGATAACCAAGCTGGCGGTGTCGTCGAACTCTGAAGAAGCGATGACGGAGGTGTTGCTGATCGCAGCCCGAAGAGTCACGAGATGAGGATGACCGTGTAGTCATCCTCATATGCCACTTGACGGGACGTGACCAACATGAAGCCGCTACTGAAAGGACTTGTTAAGAGAACGCCGCTATACACTCCACTGAGAGCATGGGTCAGTGCGAAAAGGCAGAGAAGGGAGATCATTCAAAAGCAGAAAAGAGAACTCATTGAGTGGGGGAGGCAAGGGAAGCCTGTTCCACCGCCACATATTGTCAAACAACGCACAATCAGAAGTTTTGCAGAGAGGTTTAAGCTGAACATCTTCGTTGAAACAGGAACCTATTATGGAGATATGGTTGAAGCAGTGAAAGGCAACTTCAGCCAAATATACTC
>JBKQWK010000186.1:0-22077 GCA_052139595.1 Thermoleophilia bacterium
GGGGTGCCGTCACCTTTGAACACGTCAGCTTTGACTACGGCGATCGACCAGTGCTGGCAGACATCGACCTCGTCGTTCCTGCCGGCAAGAGGATCGCCCTCGTCGGTCACACTGGTTGCGGCAAGACGACGCTGACCAATCTGATTCCCCGATTCTACGACGTCACTGCTGGTCGCGTGCTGGTCGACGGCGAGGACGTCCGCGACGTAAACCTCGCCGACCTGCGCGCCACCATCGGCATCGTCAATCAGGACCCTTTTCTTTTCAGTGCCAGCATTAGCGAGAACATCCGCTTTGGCCGGCCCGACGCCAGCGCCGCCCAGGTCCGGGCCGCCGCCGAACAGGCGCAAGCGGCCGACTTCATCGCCGCCCTGCCCGCAGGCTACGACACGGTGATCGGCGAGCGCGGCGTCACGCTCAGCGGCGGCCAAAGGCAACGCATCGCCATCGCCCGCGCCCTCGTTGTCGATCCGCGCATCCTCATTCTCGACGATGCCACCTCAAGCGTGGATCTTGAGACCGAGTTTCGCATTCGCCAGGCGTTGACCGAGGTCATGCATGACCGCACAGTGTTCATCATCGCTCACAGGCCATCGACGATTGCTTTGGCCGAAGAGATCGCACTGCTCGACCACGGCCACCTCGTCGAACGTGGTACACACGCTGAACTGATGGCGACGACATCGCTCTACGCACGCGTGTTTGGCCGCACTGCCAGTTCCGGCGCCGGGTTTGACACCCTCACCAGCGAGGACGCTGGGCCCGCCGCCGAAGGCGGGCAGGGCTGATGCCCAGCCACGGTCCTCACGGCGACGGCCCCGAAATTGGCGACTTGCGCGGCTGGGGCGCCTTCAAGCATCTGGCGCGCGAGCTAAAGCTCGCTCGCCTCGCCCGCATCGCCTACCCGTACCGCCGGCGCTCCGCCTTGAGTATCGTGGCCATGGTTGTCGTCACCATCAGCGGCCTGACGACTCCGTACCTCGTCGCCATCGCCATTGACTCCGGCATCCGTAAAGGCTCGCTGCACGTCATCGACGAAGTCATCATTGCGTTCATCGCCATCAATCTGATCAACCTGGGCGCCAGCTATGTGCAGACGTATCTGGTGAGCTGGGTCGGCGAACGAGTCGTCCTCGACCTGAGACGCAATCTCTTCGCTCATCTGCAGAAGTTGTCGCTCGACTTCTTCAGCCGCCAGAAGACCGGTTGGATCGTCAGCCGGCTGACCAACGACATCGACGCCCTCGACGAACTCGTGACCGACGGCGTGACGAGCCTCGTCACCAACGGCCTCACGTTGATCGGAGCGGCGATTTTCCTTTTTGTGCTCGACTGGCGCCTGGCGTCGGCGACGCTGGCGATACTGCCGCCGCTGATCGTCGCCACCCTTGCCTACCGCACGCGCTCCGGCCGCTCGTATGCGCTAGTGCGCAATCGCATCGGCGACGTAAATGCCCATCTGCAGGAGTCAATCAGCGGCATGCGCGTGCTCAAGGCGTTTCGCCGTGAGACACGCGACTACGATCGGCTGGTTCGCGTCAACGCCGCTTATCGCGACGTGAACATGCAGACCGTGTGGCAAAGCGGCCTCTATTTCCCGTTCGTCGAGTTTCTGGCCGCGATAGGCACAATGATCGTGCTCTGGTACGGAGGCACTCTAGTCACGCAGAGGGCCATCCAGGTAGGCGTGCTGGTCGCCTACATCGGCTACCTCAACAGCTTTTTCGACCCCATCCAGCAACTGTCGCAGCTCTACAACACCTTTCAAGCCTCGATGGCGGCCGTCAAGAAGATCTTTACGGTTCTCGACATCGAACCCGATCTCATGGATGCACCGGGTGCCATCGCTCTGCCCGACGTGCGCGGCGAGGTCGGTTTCAATCACGTCGACTTCGCCTACGGCGACGGGCCATCCGTACTGCACGACATCGACTTCACCATACCGGCCGGGCAGACGGTAGCCTTGATCGGCACGACAGGAGCCGGCAAGTCGACGATCATCAAGTTGCTGGCTCGCTTCTACGATCCGGTCGCGGGATCCGTTACGATCGACGGCCACGACCTGCGCGCCGTTACCACCAGGTCGCTGCGTGAACAGCTCGCCGTGGTACCGCAAGAGGCATTCCTGTTCAGCGGCTCTATCCTCGACAACATTCGCTTCGCCAAGCCCAGCGCCGGCCTTGACGAGGTACAGCGCGTAGCCCGCATGGTCGGTGTGCACGAGTTCGTGCAGTCGCTGCGCAACGGCTACGAGACCGATGTGCAGGAGGGCGGCAGCGGCCTGAGCACCGGCCAGCGGCAGCTGATCAGCTTCGCCCGCGCCTTGCTCGCCAACCCCCGCATCCTCATCCTTGACGAAGCGACATCAAGTGTCGACGCCGAGAGCGAGCGGCGCATCGAGCGCGCCATGGATGCGCTGCTCAGCGGTCGCACGGCGGTGATCGTCGCTCATCGCCTGAGCACTGTACGCCACGCCGACACGATCGTTGTAATCGAAGGTGGTCGCGTTCACGAGCGGGGCAGCCACGAGAAGCTGCTGCTCGCCAACGGCCGCTACGCCGACCTCCACCGTCAATGGGAGCGAACCGGACAGACGATCTGACTTCGCCACAGAAGAGCAACGCCGGCAGTTCTGCTGGTCGGCGTGCGCCTCGCGGTCAACCGGGGAAGAACGAAACGATATACTGCGAAGCGGCCGGGCCGTCGGCCCGGCCGAGGCCAACTCCGGCGGGTGCAGATCAGATGAGCGTCAAGCGACAGACGTCTTCGGGTGGCGTTGTCTATAGACGCACCGATGGGTACGACATCTGCCTCATCAAACCGACCGGTCGTCACCTCTGGGCGCTGCCCAAGGGCTCTATCGAGGCAGGTGAAACCCCGGCCGTGACGGCCATTCGCGAGATCCGCGAAGAAACCGGCATCGATGGCGTCGTCGAAGAATCGCTCGGAGAAATCGACTACTGGTTCTCTACGCGTGACGACCAAACCCGTGTGCACAAGACCGTGCACTACTTTCTCGTGCGGGCCATTGGCGGTGACACCAACGATCACGATCATGAGGTAAGCGACGCGCGCTGGTTCACGCTGACAAGGGCGCTGGCCGTCATGAGCTATCCCAATGAACGCGACCTGGTGCGCCGAGCGGCAGCGCTTCTCGGCGCTGTCTGAGAATCGCTGCGGCGGCCGGGTCAACGTTCTCGACTGTGACCGCACGCGTCGCCGCGGCCAGAGTACGCGAGTGTACTCCGCACCGGCTGGGTACAAGAAGTCTTCGCAGTACCTCGACAATACGAGGTACGTCGCAGGACGATGAGGAGGCAGACCATGCGCTTGACCCTGCTCGGCACCCAAGGGTGGATCCCCAGCGGACGTCGGGAGACAACCTGCTTGGCGGTTGCCGACGGTGACCGCCTGCTCATCTTCGACGCAGGTACTGGCCTGCGGCGCCTGCTCGAACCTCCCGGCTCGGGCCTGCTCGCCGCTGCCCACGAGTGCCATCTGTTTCTCACCCACTACCACCTCGATCACACCTGCGGGCTCGCCTACCTGCCGGGCATCTTCGCCAACCGGCAGCTGACCGTTCACGTGCCCGACGCGGACCTCAGCGATGTGGACCCCGAGCGTGGCATCGCCGAGCTGATTCGCCGACCCTATAACCCGCAGGCGTGGAACGCCCAGACAAATCTCAGGCTGACGCTGGATGTTGTGCACGCAGGCGTCAATGAGGTTGCCGGCCACAGACTTCAGGTTCGTCGCCAGCAGCACCCCGACGCATCGGTAGGCTACCGCCTCGACGATGCCTTCGCTTTTTGCACCGACACGATAGCCGACGAGGCGACCGCCGCCTTTGCCAGTGGCGCCGAGCTGCTTCTGCACGAAGCCTGGATCGATGGCATCGAAGAGACTCAGGCCGACAAGCAGCAGCTCGTGCAGACAACCTACAAGGCTCACTCGTCGGCGCGTCAGGCGGCGCGCCTGGCAGAGGAGGCCGGCGTTAGAACGCTCATCCTCGTGCACCTGAACCCGCTCTTCGACGAAAGCTACTACCAGCAGATGGCGCACTCAGCGCGCGCGCTCGGCATTGATGCCATGGTGCAACCCGACCTGTATAGCCGCGAGTTGCGCCGCGGCTGAGAGAAGTAGCAGGCGGCCTGCCGACCGCCGCGCTGGCCGAGCCGGCAGGCGAGGCGGCCACGACGATAACGGCCACCGGTCGTTCCCGGGCGCGTTTGACAGGCGGCAAAGCGAGCGCGGATACTCGGCCCGAAGGAGGTACGCAGCCGGTGTTCAAAAAACGCAGTAAACGATTCTGGGCAGTCGTCGCCGTTGTCGTGGCGGCGGTGATCTTCGTACTCCCGGCCCTGATCGCCTTTCGCTACACGGCCGCCAGTCAGCGCGTCGAGTTCGTCAAACAGCCTTGGCGCGGCTGGTCGTTCTTGGCAGCCGCGCTGGCCGTGCCGGCCGACTCGCACCTCAAAACGTCGGGCCAGGCGCTACGCAAAGCGGTCTGGCTGTACAAAGGCAGCGTCGCCGACCCACGCGAAATCCAGCTGCTGTTTGTGTCCAAAGACAAGCCCTACGCCTTCACGCAAGAAATTGCCGGACGGAGCATCACCAGTACTGTCGTGCCAGCCTACAGATTCATTTGGCAGATCTCTGGCCGCATCGACACGCTGGCTCGTAGCGGCACCCTGATCATTGGCCTGCTCGATTACCAGACCGGCAACTTGCTCTATGACATCCGTAACGACCTGCCGGCCAATCTCAAAGTGCCACCGCCCAGCGACACACCGAGCCCATCCCCGTCGGCGCCGTGACGCTGGTTAACGTAGCACGTGCGTTGGGCGGCCCGCTGGCGGTACAGTGGTATCAGGCTCACTGGCTGAGCGCTCTGCTCTACCTGGTCATCACACTGGCGGTGGCGCGCCTAGTGGACTACCTCCTGTCGCGCCACGGCGGCGGGCTGACCAAAGTCCTCCGGCGTGAGCTGAGCGGCGCCGAAATGACGCGCCTGCGCATGATTCGTCACCTCACAATTGCCGTGATTCTCTTCGTCGGCATTGCCCTGGCGCTCGTGCAGTTTCCTCAAGTGGGCACGCTCGCCCGCAGCATGCTCGCCTCGGCCGGCATTACGGCGCTGGTGGTCGGCTTCGCTGCTCGCTCGGTGCTCGCCAATGTCGTCAGTGGCATCATCATCGCCTTCTCCCAGCCAGTGCGCATCGGCGACTACATCAGTGTTGACGACATCTACGGCACGGTTGAAGAGATCGGCCTCACGTACACGTACATTCGGGCGCTGGACGAGCGGCGCCTGATTATTCCCAACGACCTGCTGACGAGCAAAGTGGTTCACAACTACTCAATCGTTGACCCTCTGAGCGCCGTGCAGGTTGATCTGATGATCCCCATCACCGCCAACTTGAGTGAAGTGCGGCGGGTGGCCCTCGACGAGATCGGGCGCTGCGCGCCCGCGATCGAGGGCCACCCGGCGGCGGTCGAGGTCGTGACCGCCGCTCTCGACAATGTGACTATGCGCCTGACCGTCTGGCTGTCCGACCCGGCGCCGCGCCCCACCGTTGCCCGGGCGCTGCGCCTCGATGTGCTACAGCGTCTGCAAGCGGCAGGCATCATCGGTACACGGGCGGCGGAAACGCCCAGCGAGAAGAGCGGCGGCGGCGAGGACGTCCAGAACCCAGCTTAGCCCCCACTCTGCTACGATTGCGCGGCACCCGCCCGCCACATGAGCAGGAGGATTCTCACGGTGACTCCCGTCACCAGCGCGGATCACACGCCAGTTACGCCGGTCGGCAGCGTTGGCAACAACGGCGACACACCGGGCAGCCACTCCGGCTCAGCCCCGGCTATCGTCGGGTTGCGCACGCGCGTCCTTCTCTGGCGCATGCTGGCGGCAGTCGCGGTCACACGTCTCGTCCTTGCGATCACCGCCTGGCTCGTAAGCTACGTCTTGCCGGTGCAGACCAACAGCTGGGCGTTACGCTACCCAAAGTACGCCGAGGCCTTCCATGGGTTTCTCGGACACCTTCTTAACCCCTGGGCCCGCTGGGACGGCGTCTGGTTTATCAAGATCGCCCATTCCGGCTACTCCAGCGCCGACGGCAGCACCGCCTTCTTCCCGCTTTACCCCTCGATCCTCCGTTACGCCGCTTACCTGTTTGACGGCAATCTGGTAGCCACCGGCATCATCATCTCGCTGCTCTGCTACTTTGCCGCCTGCGTGTTCCTCTACAAACTGGTGCTGATCGACCTGAGTCCGCGGGTCGCGTACTGGAGCGTCATACTGCTGTCGGTGTTCCCGACGACCTTCTTCTTCGGCGCCGTCTACAGCGAATCGCTCTTTCTGCTGACGTCCGTCGCCTGCCTGTACTGGGCCCGCGGCAGCCGCTGGCGCCGCGCCGGCATCGCCGGCCTGCTGGCGACTCTCACGCGCAACACCGGCGTACTGCTCGTCGTACCCATGGCAATGTTCTACTACGAGCAGCGCGACTGGAACCTGAGACGCACCGACATGAAGCTCGCCAACCTGCTCATGATCCCCGAAGGCCTGCTTGTCTGGATGACCTACCTGAGCGTTACGTTTCACAGTCCACTGCTCTTTGTGGAGGCTCAGAACCAGTGGAACCGGTACCTCGCGCTGCCGACGACGACGATCTGGCGCGGTCTTGAGGCAGCGGCACAGGGAACACGACAGCTGCTCAGCCGGCAGCTCGTGACCCTTTACTGGCCGGTCTCGCGCCCCGGCGATGCATTTCAGGTTGCCCTTGCCAACATCGACAACTTGCTTGCCGTGATTATCGCCGTGCTCTGCATCGCCTACGGCTGGCGACGTCTGCCGCCCGCCTACAGCGTCTACGCTGTTCTGGCAATCGGCTTCCCGCTGTTTTTCCCGGCCCCGTCGTTTCCGTTCTACTCGCTGCCACGACTCATGCTCAGCGCCTTTCCGGTGTTCATCGCCATGGCGATCTGGGCAGAAACACACCCCCGCGCGCGCCTCGTTGCGCTGGTGCTGATGGTCATCACCATGCTCGTGCTGACGGCGAAATTCTCGGTCTTCAGCTGGGTGGCCTGAGCTGCCGGCGGCGCGAGCCGACGTCCTAGGGCAGGTCAACCCGCTTGAAGACGTAAACACCGTCGCGGGCGTAGATCGCGTGGTAGTGACTGTCGTTCATGACCTTGCCAAGAGCGAGTTCGAAACCCAGTGAATCAGGCATATCGAGAACAAACGGGTGCTGCTCGTCGACGATGATGTAAGCGGCGTTGCCGATGTAAGGAAACGTGAAGATGACCCGCCGTGCCGAAAGGTGTGAGCCGACGGTGTTGCCAACGCTCACGGTCGCGTTGCTGGGAATCAGCTTGATTGCCTGGTCGAGAACGGCGTCGTGGCTGTCGCGCTCATAGGCTGCGGCGTGGTACGCAGACCCGGGCAGCGAAAACGGCAAGGGGCCGAGGACGTAGTTCCCGGCCAGAGCGACGACGAAAACGATCACGGCAAGGCTCTGTGGCCGAACGCCGCGAAGCCAGCGACCGCTGGATGCGTCGCTGGTTCGGCGGCCACCCACACGAGCACTGGTCAGCCAGCCGTGCAAGCGCCTCAGACCGAGCACGACGGCAGCGAAGAGAAACGGGATCTCCCCGGCCGTGTACTGAAACTGAATCATCCGCTGAAAAACCTGAGTTGAAAGGCCGTTGATGAGCAGCTCCGGCAGCGCAATCAGCAGAGTCAGCGGACTCAGCAGGGGCAAAAGGGCAAAAGACCACAGCAACCGCCACCAGTAGTGCAGGTCGGCGCTGGCCACGAGGCCATGCAGGGTATGCACCGGGTGCAGGATGACGTCACGCATGATCGCGCCCGAGGTGGATCCGTACTCGGCATAACGCGTGATGAACGGGCTGCCCTTGACGTTGAAGTGCGGCAGAATCACGCCCACGGCGAGGCCGAAGTAGATGGCCGCCGCAACGCTGATGAGCAGCGGCCACCAGTGACGCTTGCGGATGGCAAAGAAGACCCCCATGAGGCTGATCAGAAGCGGGATCTCTTCTTTGCACAGCGCCGCCAGCACGAGGAAGGGCAGCGAGCGCCAGAAACGCCCCTCCTCGAGATAGAGAAAGGCGAAGAGGAGCAGCGGAACAGCCAGCGCAACGGGGTGAAACTCGTCGAGCACGAGGAACCCGAGGGCAGGATACACGAGCAGCCCGCCCGCCAGAAGGGCGGCCGCGGGCGGGCTCTTGAGCACGCGTACCCCGAGGCGGTAGGCTGGCCAGGCGGCCAACGCAACGATGACCGCCTGCCCCACAAGCAGCATTATCGGGCTGGGCCACACCAGCCACGGCAGAGCAAAAAAGGCAATGATGGGATCCACGTGGGCACCAAGACGGCTCATCTGAACGCCGTTAGCATTCGTATCTTGCAAGAAGTGCCCGTGCGCCGTGTTGTAAACCGCCTGCACCATGTTGCCAAGATCGTAACGACCGCCGTAGTAAGCACGGTAGTGCAGCCAGCTGAGCAGCGAGTAGACAACCGCGAAGACGATCATGCCGCCGATAACAACCCACGCCCAGCGCCAGAAGGAGCGCCTGTCGGCATCGCCGCCGGCCGTTGCCGCTGCGCTCACGGCCGTTGAGGGCAGACCAGCCTGGCGCGTGTCGCCGGGCGTCGCCGGCAGCTTGGCCTGGTCTGTGTCAGCGGCCGTCGCCGCCATGACCTGCTCCGTGTCGCCGAGTGCCCCGACCCGTCCGACCTTGTCGGCCAACGTCACGCTGCCAACATAGAGAAGCTCCAGCAGTGTCTGCCAGAGACGCAGAAGCAGGGCCCAAGCCAAGGCAATGCTCCCCGGCAGGCGCACCGCCAGTGCCGCCGCCAACACGGCTTCACGCACACCAAGGCCGCTGGGCAGCACGAAAGCAGCCATGCCGACAACATACGCGAACGCGTAGGCAGCGATCGTCACCGGCAGAGCGCCGATTCCGAGCCCAGTCACCGCGGCAGCCAGCAGCCAAGCGGCAACTCCAGCCACCAGCCAGGAGACAACATAGTAGAACAGCAGACCGAGAACCTGCGCAAAGGGCAGCGCTACACTCAGCGGCTCGCGTTTGAGCAGACGCAATACACGCGACGCGAGCGGCGTGAACACGCGCGGGTGCATGAGCGCCACCAGCACCGGCACCGCCACCAACGTCAGCATCGTGATGCCGCGGTGATACTGCCAGAACGGTAACAGTATCGCCACTGTCAGCAGGGCTGAAGCCATGCCAAGGGCTTGCTCGTACACCATCGCCGCGCTCACACGCACCACGTCGAGGCCCTGACGGTGGCTCATCCAGGCTCTGCCCAGAAACATGAACACGTTGCCCGGCACATAGCGGGCAAGGATCGACTTGCCCCAGGTCGCCGACGCGCGCCGGAAGTCGCTCGAAACGGAGAATCCACGCAACAGGAGCCACCAGGCGCCACCTTGCAGAAGGTAGAAGACGGCAAACGCCAGAACCGAGAGGACCAGCGGCAGAGGACGGATCGACCAGTGGTAGGCGCGCACCTGTGTCCAGTAGTGGGCCAGGTAGGCGGCGATGAAATACACCACGACAACCACGGCCAGCACCTGTGCCAGGCGCAACCAGCGGCGCTTCACGAGACGCACCCCCGATCTGGAGTGGCGCCGATGCGAACGTTCAAGCCAGCCGTTCCAGCGCCGCGAGCAGACTGTCGGCGACGGCCGCCGGGGTCAGATGGCGGCGATAAAGACGCAGCGCCGCCGTCCCCAGGCGCTGACGCAGCGCAGCGTCACGCAGACGACGCAGCGCATCGGCCACGGCGGCTACGTCGAGCGCAGGCACCAACAGAGCGTTTTCGCCGTCGCTGAGCAGCTCGCGCGCCGCCGGAGAATCCTGAGTCACCACCGGGCGGCCGCAGGCGAGCCCGTCGACGACTTTGTTGGGCACCACGCGGGCTGCCTTCGACGAACCACCAAAGACGCCCAGGCAGACATCGGCAGCCAGATTCTGGGCCCGCAGCTCTTCGCTGCTCAGCATGCCCAGCCACTCCACATTCGTGAGCTGCCGCTGAGCAATTGTCGCGCGCAGTTGCGCCGAAAGCTGGCCCTCACCGACGAAGACGAAGTGGAACGGCTCGTTGCGCAGCGCCTCGGCCGCCGCCACCACTGTTTCGGCACCCTGCAGCGGACTCCACTTGCCGTACATGAGCACCCGGAGCGGTTCGGCGCCGGCCAGCCGGCGCGCATCGCCGCCAGCCCCAGCGACCGTCTGCGCACCGACGGGCACCACAGCGAGCTTGGCCTCGGCAACGCCCAGCTCATCGCGGTAGAACGCCGCCTGCGCCGCCGTATCGGCCAGAACCAGGTCGGGGAGACCAAAAGCAACCTTGTCTGCCGCCGTCAGAGCCAGGCCGAGCGATGACGTTCGGCCAACCAGACCGCGATCGCCGGCGAACGTGTCGGTCAGAGAGACAAGCGGGTCGAAGACGAGCAGTGCCCGCCGGTAGGTCGCCAACAGGCGGCCGAATGGCACCAGCAAGTGGCCGGGATAGCCGACAACGACCACGTCAACCTGCAGAGCGTGGCGATGCTGGCGCAGCAAGGCGTAGTGGGCACGAACGATATCGGCCGCAACGACGCCGGCGCCGGCCACCGTCGCCATTTCGGCAGCCGCGAGTTCATGAGCCAGGGGTGCGTTGAATTCATGGAGTTCGACACCTGCCTCACGTAACCCCGCCAACATGACCGCATTGCGGGCAAACGCAGGCTCGTAGGTGCCAAAGTAGGCCAGCGAAAGACTCATGCGTCGTCGCGCTGTCGGTCCTCGACCGCGGCGTCCGCCTTGACCTGGACCGCGGGCTGCGCACTACTCTGTGCAGTTGCCTCTGTCGACTTCATCTGCGCCGCGAGTTCATCAACAGCCCACGTTTCGGCCACCTCGGCTGCTCGCATCTCGGCCTCGGCGCGGGCGCGCGTGGCCGCCGCTTCGGCGGCCAGCACGCTGGCGCGAGTGGCAACATCGGCCCGCGCCGCTTGGTACTCGACCGTGCGTTCGACCTGGAACGTCTCGAGCCCCTCACGGGCGCTGCGATAGGCGATCAGTTCGCTCAGCAAGCCCAGCGAGAGCAGCTGAATGCCGACGATGATCAGCAGCGTACCCAGCAGCAACAGCGGCCGTTGGCCGATCGCGTGACCAAAAGCGATCTTGTCGACGGCCAAGTAGGCGTCGACGGCAACGCCGACGGCGATCATCGCCGTGCCGATGCCGCCAAACAAATGCTGTGGCCGACTCTGAAAGCGTCCCAGGAAAAGGACCGTCAGCAGGTCGAGATACCCGCGCAGGTAGCGCTGCCAGCCGTACTTGGATTTGCCCGACGTCCGTCGCCGATGAGCCACCTTTTCCTCGGTAACGCGAAACCCCTGCTGAGCGGCGACCACGGGGATGTAGCGGTGCAGCTCCCCATAGATCGCAACGTTGTCGACAACTTCGCGCCGGTAGGCCTTGAGGCCGCAATTGAAATCGTGCAGCGGGATACCGGTACTCTTGCGTACCGTCCAATTGAAGAAGCGCGACGGCAGGGTCTTACTGAACGGGTCCTGACGACTCTGCTTCCAGCCCGAGACGAGATCGTACTCGTTTTCGAGGGCTGCGAGCATCTTCGGGATCTCGGCCGGGTCATCCTGGCGATCGCCGTCAAGAGTCACAACCGCTTCTCCACGGACAGCGGCAAAGCCGTGCGCCAAGGCGGCCGCTTTGCCGAAGTTGCGCCGCATCTTGACGATGCGTACGGTCGGGCGCGTGGCGGCGAGTTCCTCCATAATCGCAAACGAGCGGTCGGTCGACCCGTCGTCGACAAAGACGACCTCATAGGGCCGCCCCAACTGCGTCAGGGCGGCGTCAATCTCGGCCAGCAGCGGTTCCAGACTGCCAGCTTCGTTGAACACCGGAATAACGAGTGAGACCAAGCCGTTCATGACGTTGTCATAGCTTACAGCATGGCTGCCGAGACGGCCGCAGCGCCAGCCCGGCTTGTGACCAGTGTTAGTCTCCGAGCCGGCGCAGCAGAGCCATGAGACGTTCAAGCTCGCGTCTATCCTTGAAGCGAATCTCGAGCTTGCCGCCACGAGCACCGGCTTTGATCTGCACCGGTGCTTCGAGCAAGCCGTACAGCTCGTCGCTGAAATCGGCGAGAGCTACGTCGGCTGGCTTCGGCGGCGGCAGCGGTGAACTGACCGTGGCCAGCCTGCGCACGAGGTCCTCAGTTTGGCGAACGGTGAGAGACTGCTTGACGACCAGCCGGGCCACACGACGACGCTCGTCCTGAGCCGCCAGGCCCAGGAGAGCTCGTGCATGACCCTCGCTCAAGCGACCGGTCTCGACCAGTGTCTGCACGTCATCCGGCAGTTCGAGCAGTCGCAAGATGTTACTGACCGCAGTGCGACTGCGGCCGACCAGCTCGCCGATGCGTTCGTGCGTGAGCCCAAACTGGTCGACGAGCGCCGCATAAGCGTAGGCCTCTTCGATCCCGTTCAGATCTTCGCGAGCCACGTTCTCGGCAAGCGCCATCTCGAGGGAGGCGACCTCGTCGGCGGGCCGTATCAGGGCCGGGATGGTCTCCATCCCGGCCAAACCGGCGGCCCGCAGACGCCGCTCGCCGGCGATCAATTCATACCTCTGTCTACCGCCAGCAGCTTCGCCCGCCACGGGAACCGCCGCCTCGACGGTGCTCAGCGGCCGCACCACGACCGGCTGCACCACGCCCAGGTGCTTGATCGAATCGGCCAACTCTTGCAGCTCGGCCATGTTGAACGATCGTCGTGGCTGGTGTCGGTTGACCGTGATCTCATCCAGTCGCAGCTCACGCAGACGACCACCTGCCGCGCGTCCGCTCTCGGTCAGATCGCCGGCCGCCAGTCTGCTTTCGCCGATCAGGGCGGCGAGCCCCTTGCCCAGAGCAGCCTTATTCTTCGCCACGACTCACGACCTCCTTGGCCAGGTCGAAATAGGCATCGCAGCCACTGCAGCTGGCGTCGTACCGCGACACCGGCAAACCGTGGCTGGGCGCTTCGCTGAGGCGCACATTGCGGGGTACAAAAGTGTCGAACACATCGGCGCCGAGGGTCTTGCGCACTTCGTCCGCGACCTCGCGACTGAGGCGTGTGCGACTATCGATCATGGTCAGCAGCACGCCGAGAAGCTCAAGGTTGGCGTTGAGCCGCTCGCGCACCAGAGTGATCGTCTCGAGCAGCTGGGTCAGCCCTTCAAGCGCGTAGTACTCGGCCTGCACCGGCACCAGCACTTCGCTGGCCGCAACCAGCGCGTTAATGGTCAGAATACCGAGCGACGGCGGGCAATCGATGAACACGAAGGCGAAGTCCGCGACGCTGCCGCGCAGAGCATCACGCAGCACGGAGTGGCTGTTCTCAACCCCGGCCAAGTCAACCACAGCACCGGCCAGATCGGCGCTCGCAGGCAGCAGAGAGAGACTTTCAACGACCGTGCCGACAGTCGCATCGGCGAGGCTGGTCACCCCGCCAAGCACACCATACGTCGAGCGCGCCGCATCCGTGACCCGCACGCCCAGACCACTGCTGGCATTGGCCTGCGGGTCGAGGTCAAGCAAGAGCACCGCGACACCCGCTTCAGCAAGGCAGGCGGCCAGGTTGATGGCCGTGGTCGTCTTGCCGACGCCGCCCTTCTGGTTGGTGACCGCGATGATTCTCGTCACGTTTGTCCCTCGACTCGCTCGCAGGTGGGTCTTCGATACTACCAAAAATGGGGCAGCGGAAAAGCCGCCAGACTCGCCCGTTGCCATCGCCAGAACGCACATCGCAGACGGCGGCCCGCCGGCCGCCATTGTGCAGGCGTGGTGAGAAGGCGTAGGACGAGACGTCGGGCGGATGCCTCACGCGGAAGCGTCCAGGCGCCTCGCCGGAGCTTCAGCCGAGTGGCTTTATCCGCGCCAGACCGGGTCGCCGCGGCAGCCAAGCCGGCGTTGGCGCAACCTTCTCGAAGACGGCGGCACTAGCAGTTCTGAGTGGCGAGCGCGTGAGGGGCGGGTAGCCGCGTGCGGCGAGGCCGCAGGCTACGCCGGCGGCCTCGCCGCGCTCCTGCTCCCGCCGCACGGCCGCGGACGTCGTGCTCGCTACGAGATACCCACCGGGCGCCAGCAACGGCGCCGCCAGCTCACAGACTGCGCCCAACGGCGCGACCGCCCGCGCCACCACCAGCGTAAAGTGCTCGCGCAGCGGCTCCCCCTCGGCGGTCACCTCTTCGCTGCGACCGCGCACCACATGGGCTCGCGACGAAATCTCCGCCGCCGCCGTGGCCGCAGCAAGAAACGCACACTTCTTGCCCGCCGACTCAATCAGGGAGATCTCGACCGCCGGCCGCGCCACCGCCAGCGGTATGCCCGGCAGGCCGGCACCACTGCCCAAGTCGGCCCAGGCAACCGGCCGGCCGGCCGACGCTGTTGGCTCGCCGACAATCAGTTCATCGATCACGTCCAGCAACGCCAGCGAGTCGCCGAGCAGCTTCTCCACGATCTCATCGCGGTCACGCACGCCGGTCACGTTGGCCAGCCGCCAGCTGACGAGCAGGTCGACGTAGCGATTGAGAGCGGTGACCTGCGCCGCTGAAAGAGCAAAGCGCTCGGCCAGGACGGCCAAGTCCACGGGGTTACTCAAAGGAAGAAAGGCGGGCGGAGGAGGTCAGGCGTCGGCAAGCTTGGTGAGCGTGAGCCAGGTGCCACCGCTCTCGCAAGGCTTGAGGACAAACTCGTCGACGACCGAGCGGATGATGGAGATGCCCATGCCGCCCTCGCTGAGCTGTGGGCCGCCGGCAGCCGTGAGAGCACCCGGTGCGTCCTCGCTGGCGACAAAGCCCGGTCCCTCGTCACGTACCTCGACGACAATGCGCTCGGCGGTCACGCTGAAGCTGAGGTGCACCTGGCCATCGGTGTCGGTCTTATCGTAGGCATGACGAATGGAGTTGGAGCAGGCTTCGGTAAGGGCGAGTTTGAGGTCGGCGACGGCATCCTGACTGAAGGGGCGATCGCGCAGCACACCCGCCAAAGCAAGCCGGCCGAGAACTACGTACTCGGCCCGGGCAGGGATATCGAGTGTGACAAGTTCATCCACGGGGAGCCATCCTATCTCACCAACCTCGCTTAGACCAGCACGCCGGCGCCGTTGTCAACGCTTGATGGTGGTGCGGATGCCGAGGTTGTGACCGCACATATCACAGAACGTACCCCGCAGAGCCACATCTTCAAGCGCCATCCCGCTACGCCGCACGACGAGACGGTGACAGTTGGGGCACACGGTGTCTTGGCCGACGTGGTCAGGCACATTGCCGAGGTAGACGAAGTCGAGGCCGGCTTCGTGCCCCACGCGGACAGCGCGCTCGAGCGTCCTGATCGGCGTCGCGGGCAGATGGGCGAACTCGAGGTAGGGAAGAAAGCGAGTCACGTGCCACGGCGTCTCCCTGCCCAGCTCAGCGACAATCCAGGCAGCGATGCCGTGCAGGCTCTCGTCGTCGTCGTTGATCGTTGGGATGACGTTAGTCACAATCTCGACGTGGCAGCCGTGCACGTGTTTCGCCCGCACGGCCGCCGCCAGCACAGGTTGGAAGTCGCGGATCCGGCACAGGTCGGAGTAGCTGCGCTCACTCCAGGCTTTTACGTCAACACGATAGGCGTCGAGGTGCGGAGCAATCAGATCGAGCGCCTCTTCGGTGATGTAACCGTTGGTGACCATCACGGTATACAGGCCATGCTCATGCGCCACCCGAGCACCATCAAGCACATACTCCAGCCAGATCGTCGGCTCGTTGTACGTCCAGGCGACCCCCTGACAATCGTTGTGCTCGGCGAGCACCGGCAAGTTTCTCACCGGCAACTCGCGCAGATCGCCGATCGCAGCCACAGGATCGGCATGGGCAATCTGCCAATTCTGGCAGTGGCGACACGTGAAGTTGCAGCCCATCGTGCCCAGGGAAAGCACCGTGCTGCCGGGGAAGAAGTGATACAGCGGCTTCTTTTCGATCGGATCTGCAGCGACGCTGCAGACACGGTCGTAAATGACGCTGTAGAGCACGCCGTCACGGTTGACCCGCGCCCGGCAGACGCCGGCTTGGCCGGGCTTGATGAGGCACCGACGCGGGCAGACACGGCACTGCACGGCGCCATCTGCGGCAGCATCCCAGAGCAAGGCCCGATGCAGATTGTTCGCCGGGCCACTCAAGGTGCTATCGGTGCATAGCGAGCGATACCGCGCTGCACCACGGCAATAAGTTCGTCCTGCAGCGTCTGATTGGCCGCCGCGATACAGGCCATCTGGTAACTCGCATCTGACCCCAGCACCGGCTTGCCTTCAAGCGGCCGGCCGGCAGCGTCGCCGATGGGAATGCCGGCCTCGCGACAGAGAAGGTGCACGGCGGCCAGATCGTACGGCGAGTTACAGAGCACGCCACCGCGACCGACGCGGCGAAAATCGGCCTCGGTCCGCGGGTGGGCGGCGATGATCGCCGGGCCGATATCGACGTAGGCGTCAAGCTGACCGGTGAGAATGCGCGTAACGGAGTAGGTCGCCGAGCCGATGTCGAAGACCGAGCCGCCCACCGACGAAATGTCGATCAGCTCTTCCAGCACCGTAGCCAGAATCACTGCCGGCCGGCCCCTGAAACCGAGTGTCCAGAAGAGATTCTCCAAATCGACGATGGAGTTGGGAGCAAAAGCGATTTTACCGCCGGCGGCGCGCGTCATACTGAAGCCCGCGCCCTTCTCGGCAACGAACAGATCGCCGCTTTTGATCTCCTGCAACACGCCGGCGACAACGTCGCCCATCGTCGGCACCGGCAGCGATGGCACGGCGGCGATGCTCACACAGGCCATCTCGAAGCCGGCCGCTGCCGGCCGTGTGCCGTCAATGGGGTCGACAATGAGAATCAGTTCCGGTTCGCCGGCGCCTTGCAGGCCGCGGTCCTCACTGTAGTAGGCCCACGTGGGCAGATGCTCGGCCATGTACCGTTCAAGGAACGCCTCGGCCTTTTCATCAATGTCGAAGGTAACATCGCCACCCACGGCCTCGCCGGCGTGCGCCCGCGCGGCGTGCACGCCAAGGTAGGGAAGCACAGTCTCGCGCAAGCGTCCCGCAAGCTCAATGAGTTGAGTGGCAACGTCAGTCAAAGCGCTTCATTGTACCGCGCTATAATCATTGTGCGTACTGTCGACCGCCACGCGAGGGCTTCTGATGACGCAAACGGGCAAGATTGCCTACCGCGGCAAGAGCAACCTCTACCTGAACATCACCAACCGCTGCTCAAGCGACTGCACCTTTTGCCTGCGCACATTCAGCGACGGGGTGTACGGCGAGCCCTTGCGCTTGCTCGCCGAGCCAAGCATCGAGGAGGTTGAGCAAGCGATCGAACTGGCGTCTCTCGCCGCGCCCGTCGACGAAGTCGTCTTTTGCGGCCTCGGTGAGCCGACGATGCGCCTCGACGCGGTGATCGCCGTGACCGAGTGGCTGAACCGGCGTCGTTTGCCCACGCGTCTCAATACCAACGGCCATGGCCAGGTACTCAATCCTCAGGTTGACGTGCCGGCGGTGCTGGCGCAGGCCGGCCTGGACGCGATCAGTGTGAGCCTCAACTTCGCCGAGCCCGAGGTCTACGACCTCATCTGTCGGCCGATCTTCGCCAAGACGCACAGGGCTGTCATCCGTTTTGCCGAAGAGTGCGTGCAGCATGGCATTGCCACCACGATTACGGCCGTCGACCAACCGCAGGCTGATCTGGCCGGGTGTGAGGCGATCGCGTGCGCCGTCGGCGCGCGCTTCCGAGCGCGCGGCCTGATGACCGCGCCGACCGACCACTAGCCCGGCGGGGGGGAGGACCAATGACAGAAGGCGGCAAGCGCATCCTACTCGTCGATGACGAGGAGGCCATTCAGAAACTGCTCCGCTTTCCTCTGGAAAAGGAGGGCTACGAAGTTGTCGCTGCGCGTGACGGCGATGAGGCACTCGAAGCGTTCGCGAAGGGCCGCTTCGACCTCATCATCCTTGATGTCATGCTGCCGCACATCGACGGCATGGAGGTCTGCCGGCGCATTCGCGCCAACAGCATCGTGCCGATCATCATGCTTACGGCCAAGAGTGACGAATTCGACAAAGTCCTCGGTCTCGAGATCGGGGCCGACGACTACATCACCAAAGACCGCTTCAGCCTGCGCGAGTTTCGCAGCCGCGTACGCGCTCAGCTGCGGCGCGCCGAAATGGCGCGCAGCGCCGATGCGGCGCGCAAAGACGTGATTGCCGTGGACGACCTCGAGGTCGACCTGCTCAAGCGCAACGTCTTCGTCCGTGAGCAGCGCGTCGACCTCACCTACATCGAGTTCGAGATGCTCAAGACACTCATCTCACATCCCGGTCGCGTCTACAGCCGCCCGATCCTCCTGCAGCTCGTCTGGGGCGACAGCGACTACCGCGACGCTCGCACCGTGGACGTTCATATCCGCCATCTGCGCGAAAAGATCGAGGCCGACCCGAAGGACCCGGAGTTCATCTTCACCGTGCGCAACATCGGCTACAAGTTCCGCGAGTTCTGATCGGCGGGCCCGCCGTCACACCGGCGACACCGTGATCGTTCTGCGCTCGGTCAAGAACTGGCTCACACTCGTCTTCCTGGCTTTGGTGGCCGTGGTCGCACTGACGTCATGGCTCTACGTCGTGCCCTCACTACAGCAGCGTCTCATCACGCAGCGCCTCAGCGACATCAGCAAGAACACACACGTGATCGGCGACACGATCGGCATGTGGCTCTACCTCGACCTGGGCACTCTTAAGGTCACCGATCGCTCCGCCCTGGTTACAGAGACAAGTCTGCTCGAGACCATCTACTCGGCGCGCGTCGTCGTTGTCGACGCGTATACCGGCCAGACGATCGTCGACACGCACTCGGGCGTCACCTTCAATCTCGGCGACTACCCGATGTATCACACCGCCGTCGTCAGCGGGGCAACAGCCCAGGGTACGGTCACGATCAAGGGCCAAGACTACGCAGTCACGGCCGTGCCGATCACCGTCTCGGGCATTGGTCCGGCACCGTATGAGGCCTCGGCCGTAGTCATGATCACGGCGTCGCTGCGTGACGTCCGCTCCACCGTCGTCCTTGTTCAGCACCGCATCCTCCTGGCCACTGCCCTGACTCTTCTCGTCGGCCTGTTCGCCGGCTTCCTGGCGGCCTATTTCATCTCTCGTCGTTTGAAGCGCATCGAGCGTAGCGCCGAAGCGATCGCCGGCGGCGACCTGAACACCACGGTGACCGTGCGCGTGGCCGACGAAATCGGTCAGCTCGGCCTCACGTTCAACACCATGGGCGCCCACCTGCGCAACGCCTTCGGCCAGATCGAACGCGAGAAGGCGCAGGTGCAGATCCTGCTCGACGACCTCAGCGAGGGCGTCGTCGGCATCACCGGCCAAGGCGTGGTGGTCATCAGCAACCCGGCGGCCGGCGAATTGCTGAGCCGGCAACTGCCTGCCGGAGCCACCCTCGACGAAGTGTTCCCAGAGGAGGTCGTGTCGATGTGGCACGACTCGCGCGAGAGCGGCCGTGACGAAGAGGCGGTTTTCGAACACGGACGACGCACGCTTGAAGCCGTGACCTACCCGGTCGGCAGCGGTGCCGACTTCGACTCAATCATCGTGCTGCGTGATGTGAGCGCGCAGGCGAAGCTGGAGCGCGCCCGCCGCGACTTCATCGCCAATGCATCGCACGAATTCAAGACGCCACTGTTTTCACTCTCCGGGTTTATCGAACTGCTGGAAGAGGCCGAGCTGAGCGGCGATGAGCGCGACGAGTTTCTGCAGCTCATGCGTCAGCAGGTCGAGCGGCTGCGCGACCTTTCGCTCAGTCTGCTCGACCTTTCTACGGTCGAATCGGGCTCACTCGTGATTCACCCCGAGCCGACGGACCTGATCGACGTGGCCGCGTCTGTACTCGACGAGTTTCAAGTGCAGGCGGCAGCACGCCTCCTGCACTTGAGCATCGACCATGGCACCCCACCGGAAATCGCCTGGTGTGACGGCCAGCGTGTTGCCCAGGTCGTTCGCGCTCTGGTCGACAACGCGGTGAAGTTCACGCCCGACGGCGGCCACATCGTCGTTCGTGTGAGTGGCGACGCCGACAACGGTTACATAGTTGTCGAGGACGACGGGCCGGGCATCCCCAACCGCGACGTGGCCAAGATCTTTGATCGCTTCTACCGCGGTAGCGACAGCCGCGCCAGCAAGGCCGGCACCGGCTTGGGTTTGTCGATTGCCCGCGAACTTGCCGAACTGATGGGTGGCACGCTCGACGTAGTCTCGCGCGCCGGCCACGGAGCGCGCTTTACGCTCCGCCTGCGACGTGCCGAGCCGCCGAGGGGCAAGGGTGATTCGGCGCGTGGCTCCATGATCAAGAAGCCGTAACGGCAGATACCGCCGCGATTGCAGACACCGCCGTTCTGACGATTGGCAGGCTTATGTGCCAGCGATAACAGCGTCGTTGTCGCGTAAACACCCTTAAATCTACCCACCAGAAGCCACCGCCACAAAACCCGGCAATACCATTACTCTTTTTGACAAGAGCGCTTGTGTGCTGTAGAACAAACTCTGCTGATCTCTCACCTAGGTATGGTGAGACGAGTCATCAACTGGTGGTGGGGAAAGGAACGCGTGGCCAAGCAATCGCTCGACCCTCGCATGAAGACACTCCTGCCTATCGTGCGCGGCTTGGCCGACATGTTCGGTCCCGCTTGTGAGGTCGTTCTCCACGACCTCAGCGCCCTGCCACAATCGATCGTCGCCATTGAGAACGGCCAGGTGACAAACCGCGCGGTCGGCGACGTGCCCACCGACCGCATGCTGCGTTCGCTGCGCCATGCCGATCACGCGCCAGACACACGCCTCTACGTCAGTTCCAGCGAAGGCAGGATCCTTAAATCACTGGCGGTCACCTTGCGTGACGAGGCCGGCACGCCGTTTGCCATTCTCGGCATTAACCTTGACGTCTCCGAGATTGTTCAGGCACAGCGCGTGCTCGCCAGCCTGAGCACCGTCAGCCCGGCAGAGGACGAAGCGGTCACCGAGCGTGAGGAGATCTTTGCCAACGACATTCGCGAGGTGGTCGCTGGCATGATCACCCAGCTTCTGCACGAAATGGGCAAAACACCGGCGACCATGACGCGCGACGAGAAGCTGACGGTCGTCGCCCGGCTCGAAGAGCGCGGCGCTTTTCTCGTCAAACGCGCTGCCGAGCAAGTCGCAGAGGCGCTCAATCTTTCGCGCTACACGATCTTCAGCTACCTGAAGGAGATTCGCCATGGCGCCGAAGAGAGTTTGCCGGCGATCGCCGGCGAAGATCTGCCCGCGCGCCGTGCCGGCGGAGTAAAGGCATGAGCGAGCAGCAGCCTCGTGCCGCCGCGACCACAACGCCGGCTGCCGATCTCGCCACAGTGGACAGACTCTACGAGATCATCGCCGACAGCAGCGTTCAATCAGTGGCGGTCATCGGTCTGGTCAAGAATGCCGGCAAGACGACGGTCGTCAACGCCCTCATGGCCAACGTCTCGCATCGCTTTGGCCTCACCTCTCTTGGCCTTGACGGCGAGCGCACCGACCACCTGACCGGTCTCGCCAAGCCGCGCATCGCGCCACCGGCAGGCACGCTCGTGGCGACGACGATCGGTTCGCTGGACCGCTCCAAGTACTCCATGACGGTCATCCGCGAGCTGCCGTTTGTGACGCCCCTGGGTCGCGTCGTCATCGGCGAGGCAAGCGGCAGCGGCCAGGTCGAGGTCAGTGGCCCGACCACGCTGCGTGAGGTGCGAGCAACAATACAGGCGTTGCGCGAACTGGGCGCCGAGCAAGTCCTTGTCGACGGCGCCATCAACCGCCTCGGATCGGCTTCGCCGCGAGTCAGCGACGGGCTCATCATGGCCACCGGCGGCATGGTCGCCGAGACGCTCGACGAAGTCGTCGCGACAACGACGACGTCCCTCGACATGCTCCTGCTCCGCGAGGCCTCAGCAGAGAC
>JBKQWK010000187.1:0-10074 GCA_052139595.1 Thermoleophilia bacterium
GTGTCTCCCTGTTATAAAGGGGCGCCGCCGGCGCGGCTTGGCCTCGCCGTCGGCCTGTCAGAAACTGTCCGGCTGTTTCGCGCTCCGCACCTGCCCGCCGGTGGTTGCTCTCGTCGGTTGGGTTGCCCGCAACAGCGGGCGGGCAGAAGGGAGGAACAATGGGGAGGCCCTCATGTCTGACCGACAGGCGACACGTTACGAGGTGCAGGGCGAGAATCTACCCGGCGGCCATGCCCACGTCGTGACGCACGGCAGTGAAATTCGCTTCGACGGGAGCGCGGCGACGGGAGAAGAGTTGCCTGGTCCTGCCGACCTGCTGGCGGCGGCTCTGGCGGCGTGCATCCTCAAGAATGTCGAGCGCTTCTCGGGGATGCTCAGGTTTCGTTATCGTCGGGCCACGGTGAGCGTTGCCGTGGAGCGCGAGGAGCCGCCGCCACGCATCGTGCGCGCGCACTACACGTTGCGTATCGAGACCGATGAGTCCGCGCAGCGCCTCGACCTGTTGCATCGCAATATTCTCAAGTTCGGCACAATCACAAATACACTGGCCGCCGCCGGCGACCTGCAGGGCGAGATCGTCGCCGTTCATCTTCCGGACGATGCTGACAACGAGAGCCGGTAGGTTTGCTGCTGCTTGCCGCGCGCTGGGCCGCCGAGTCGCGAGCAGCAGACTGCTCCCCCGCCGCCCCACGAGCCGCCGATCTGCTCTCTGCCGTGCCGCCGAGCTACTCGAGTGTCATGAGTGGCTCAATCGCCAGACGGAATGCCTCGGCAGTTGGCGATGCTGCGAGTGCGGTCATGTACGGGGTTCCCAGATCGCCGGCCTCCACGAGGTCAGGATCCAGGGGCACAGCGCCGAGGAACGGGATGCCGGTTTCCTCGGCCAGCGCCTGGCCACCACCGTGACGAAAGACGTTGATCGTCTCGCCGCAGTGTGGGCACACAAGGCCACTCATGTTTTCGATCAGGCCAAGCATATGGCAGTTTAGCTGGCCGCAGAAGCTCACACATTTGCGCACATCGCTGAGCGCGACTTCTTGCGGCGTTGTCACGATGACAGCGCCGTCAAGGTTGCCGAGCAGCTGAATGACCGAAAGCGGCTCGTCGCCGGTGCCGGGTGGAGCATCAATGATGAGGTAGTCGAGATCTCCCCACTCCACATCGCCGAGGAACTGCTCGATGATCGAATACTTCAACGGGCCGCGCCAGATCACCGGGTCATCACGCGAGGCGAGCAAAAAGCCGATCGACATGACTTTGAGATTGCTGTTGAACTCAACCGGGACCCAGGCGCCGTTGTGGTTGACGGGATGAGTGCCTTCGAGACCAAGCATGATCGGCACACTGGGGCCGTGCACGTCAATGTCGAGGAGACCTACTGAAAGCCCCTGACCGGCGAGCGCTACCGCCAGGTTGACGGCGACCGTACTCTTGCCGACGCCACCCTTGCCGGAAAGAACGACAATCTGATGGTGAATGCGTGCGAGTCTGCCGCGGATGCGCATCTCGGCATCATCGACGGGTGGTGCTGGTTGCGCACTGCTGGTCGAGCATGAGCAGCCGGAAGATGTGCCGGCGGCGGCAGCCCCTGTTTCGCGAGTGTTCAACGGAGTCGGTCCTTTCTCATCTGCGACTCGCCGGCAAGCCAAGGTTTCGCATCAAGATGCTGGAGTGTCCCCTGGATCACGGCGTTTCTCTGCCACAAGTGGGTACAGTCATGAGCGGGTATCTTCATAAACACTCTCTTATCATAACATGCGTCAACGGTGGCCGCGACGGCGAACAATCTCAAGGGAATGTGGCCGAATTCTCGTCCGGGCCGCCGTGTCGAGATGCGGCCAGAGCAGAGGTCCAGCTTCCACACGTTGACACTGAGTATGCGGAGAATATAAACTTTAATTTGTTTAGTATGTACTACCGCGGCGAAGGGTTAGCGAAGTGAGGGCGAAGTGAGTGGGCATAACCACGCTGCCGAGATCGGCGGGCGCCGTCGCGCTCTGCTGGCGTCGCTTACTCTGACGGCTTCGTTTACGGTACTTGAGGTGGTGGCCGGTTTGCTCACCGGCAGTCTCGCCCTGCTCGCCGATGCCGGCCACATGGTGACGGATGTGGCTTCGATGGGCATGGCTCTGGGAGCGTTCTGGCTCGCAGGGCAGCCGGCTACGCGCACTCACAGCTTCGGCTTCAAGCGTGCCGAAGTGCTGTCGGCGCTGGCTAACGGAGTCACGCTGGTGGCCATCGCCATCTGGATCATCATCGAAGCGGCCAGGCGGTTTGGTGCGCCGCCCCACGTCCTCGGGGGCTGGATGCTTGTTGTCGCGGCCGTCGGCTTGGCCGTCAATATTGCTGTGGCGCTCATTCTGCTGGCCCCTCGGCGGGGCAACCTCAACCTTGAGGCGGCGTTTCGTCACGTCCTCGGCGACCTTGCCGGAGCGGCGGGCACTGTAGTGGCCGGGATCGTGATTTTCACCACCGGCTGGCTCTACGCTGATCCGCTGGCAAGCGTCTTGATCGCTTTGCTGATCCTGGCTAGCTCCTGGAGCGTCTTGCGCGAGTCAGTCCATATTCTTATGGAGGGCGCACCCGAGGGTATTGATGTCGGTGCCGTCGAGACGCGTTTGCTGGGTCTGCCCGGTGTGCTTGGTACGCACGATCTGCATCTGTGGACGATCACCTCGGGCTTCCCGGCGCTTTCGGCTCATCTGCTGGCCAGCGATGCGTCGAGAGGCGCACAGGCGAGGTGCGAGGCCGAGCGTCTTCTGCACGACGAGTTCGGTATCGAGCACGTGACGCTGCAGGTTGAGATCGACGGCGCTGAGCCTGAGTGCGAGCTGCTTGAATGTGGGCGTTGACGCGCAGTGCATGCCGTTGCCTAGCGAGGTCGACACGATAGACTGACACCATGAGTGACGTCGCCGCAACGACAGCCTGCGCTAGCCTGACACTGCGTCCGATTGGCGTTATCCACACCGCCCTGCAGCAGACGCCTCGATTGCCAGATCGGGCGCCGGGGTCAGAAACTCCACGCCGGCAGCACGCTCAACCGTTTCAGCCAGACCCCGAATTCGGCCGCGTCGAGGTCTTTGACGAGTTTGCCTCTGGCCTAGCCGATGTGGAGGGTTTTGCGTACCTCTACCTGCTCTTCTGGCTGCACTTGTCGCGTCCGCCGCAGAACCTTGCCCCGTTCATCAGCGCGCCACGCGGCATCTTCGCCACGCACGCGCCCAGCCGTCCTAATCCGCTTGGCCTGACGATCGTGAGGCTTGTCGAGCGACAAGGGCCGGTCCTCGTCGTCGCCGGTGTTGACATGCTCGACGGGACGCCGCTGCTCGACATCAAGCCGTACATCGAGCGCGTCGGCGTGACCGGCGATCAGTCAGCCGGCGGCGGCGCGTAGGCAGCAGTCATCGGCGTACATGCAGACTACAGACGCTGGCACCCGAACAGCAGGCGCCGGCGTCTGAGCCAGCGCTCCTCAGCCTCAGAACAGCGACATCTTCGTGCGGGGAGCCTTCTTCGCCAGTAACGGCGTGCCGAGTACCGTGGCAGCTACGACTGCGGCCATGACTTCGAACGCCGAGTTGAGGCGGGCATAGGAACCAACGATGAGCAGGCCAACCACCAGCGGTCCCACTGCTTGCCCTGCCGTTGAGCCGAGACCCCATACCAGGGCGTTGCCGGTTGACGAAGCACCTTTTGGCACATAGTCGGAAACCAGGGAGAGCAGCAACGGGAAGCCGCTGAAAGTGAAGAAGCCGAACAGTACCAGCGAGACAATACCGGCTGCTCCGGTGAACGAGACGTAGGCGAGCAGACCGGCCGCTGAGCCGAGACTGTTGAGAGCCAACACGAACCGTTTATCGAACCGGTCGGCCAGCAGGCCGAAAAGGGGCTGGCCGACGATTCCTCCTGCATACATGATCGTCACGGTATAACCGAGCTGTGAGGAAACGCCGAGGTGCTTCTGCGTGGTGAGGTAGATGGGAATCCACGACACCACGCCGGTAAAGCCGACCGACCTGAAGAAGGCGATGGCCATCAGCGCCAGGACGCTCCCATTGAGCGTGCTCTTGATCGTGTGTTTCGTGTCGGCATGGGTTGCGGAGGCGATCTCGCTGGCAGCGCTTTCGGGTGGATCCGCCAGTACTTCGGCGCTGGTGGCCGGTGACGCGGCATCTGCCTTGCTGCTGGCGTGGGCGGTGGTCTTGAGGCCTGAGGCGATGACAGCGGCGGACAAGATACCCAGAGCGGCAAAGATGATGATCGTACTGGCATGCGAAATTGCCAGGAGGGCGACCAGGGAAAACAGCGAGGGGTAGAGAGCACGACCCAGACTGCCAAAGGCGCCGTTGATCCCCAGGGCCGTGCCGCGTGATTCGGGGCTGAAGGTCAGTTGCAGCAGCGATCCACCCAAGGGGTGATAGAAGGAGCTGCCGATGCCGGCGATCAGGGCGGCGATGACGATCACGACGTCACTGCCTGCTCCCGCGTGAAGGATGAGCGACAGGTAAAATCCGGCAAGGCCAAGGGAGAGGACGAAGATGCCCAAGGCAATCATCGCGCCTCTTCTTCCCAGCGAGTCGGCCAGCGGCGCAACCACCATCCCAAAGCCCGCCGACGCGACGTAGAAGACGGTCAGCATAGCGGTGATCATCACGGCAGAAATCGCATGGTCCTTGGCCAGGAGGTCGCCGACAACCGGCACGAAGAAGACCATGCCGTCGTTCATGAAGTGGGCGAGAGATGTAAAGACGAGAGTTCGCGTCTTGGACAAGGATGGATTCTCGTTCATGCGCCCTTCATCGTCTCGTCGCTTTCGCTAGTACTTGGCGTGATCCGTTCTGGCTCACTCGCCGTTGGCGACGTGCCCTGGTCTGGAAATAACTTGCTCCGGTAGTAACCGTCGGCAAGGTAGAGGGCCGCCAGCGGATTGTGTCCCAGCACTCTGTCCTTGGCGGCCAGCACCGTCACCGGCGCGCGCGAGGACTTGATGAACAGGCTGTCGTGGCCGACGCAGAGGCCGAGCACAACGTTGAGCTGGGTATCAGCCTGCTCAAGAAAGTATGCCTGGCCGATAGGATTGCACATCGCCTCGAAACTGCCGGGGTTGACCTTGTCGGCGTCGTCGATGTGCAGGAGCTCTTTGGCAAAACTGCAGTTTTTGCAGACAACCGAGTCGACTGTGAACCCATTGGCGGCGAGGACGCGGGCCAGCACCGCCGCCTCGCGGCGCAAGCCGATGCAGAAGGCGATGCCGAGGCGTTCGTAGCCGCAGCGCCGGGCGAAGTCCATTGTCTCTTCAACGCGCGTCTTCTGACAGTAGCCGTGGCTCTCAACGAGGGCGGCGTTGCGGGCCAGGAGCTCGTTATCGTCAGCGAAGTAGCGTTGCAGGAGTTCATCTTTCTCGGGCTGGCGGCTGGGGCAGTTACGCGGTGCCTGCGACAGGTCACCCTCGTCACAAGCGTGCCTGGTACAGGTCGCACAGGTATACATAGCAGGTCCTTTCATTCATCTCGCACAGTTCAGGGGTGCACGAGGCGCAGTTCTTCGGCTAGACGCCCCGTCTGCGCCTCTCTCATCTCGACGCCGGCCTCGCGGAGCACGTAGCTAGGCCCTTTGTTAACCTCGCGCGTCGTGATCAGGATGTCAATGCTCTGCCCGACGAGCCACTCAGCGACGAGAATGCCTTTCTGCTTTTCAGTTGCCAGGTGCGGGTTGGCAAGAATTTCTTGCCGCACCACCTGGCCATCTGACGTACGCACATCGGCGAGGGCGTAGTAGGGCGCCTCGCCGAACTCACTGCTGATTTCGCCTTGCGGCGAGGTTAAAGGCACGGCAACATGGAGCACGTCGCGCCGCCGAGGCTCAAGGTTCAAGCTCACGCGCTCCATGGCGGGGATCACGGCACGTATCTGCGTCTCCAGGTGCTCGCTGGCGGCGTGAGCCTTGGTCAGGTCGCCGGTGCGCAGGTACAGCGTCGCCTCAAGAAACAGGTAGCGACCGGCGCTACGCACGGCCAGCGCCTCGACGTGTTCGACGAGCGCCTCCGAGGCAAGGATCCGCTCGATCTGCGTCAGAGTCTTCGCGTCTACCGACGCGTCCAGCAGGACCCGCATGCCACCGACCAGGAGACCCCAGCCGGAATAGACGGCGAAGGCCAGGATGACGAAGGCCGCCACCCGGTCGATGTTGAAGCCGGCGTAGGTGGAGATGACGGCCACTAGGGCGAGGGAGGTTGACAGTACGTCTGTCTGGCGGTGCTTGCCGTCGGCGATCAAGGCCGGTGATGAGACACGCTTGCCCAGCGAAGCCGCGTAGCGGCCGTACACCCAGGTGATGGCGATGGTGACGATGACGCCGACGATCACCCACCAGGTGATGCTGGGAGTGTGCCGGCCGCCTACGAACGCCTGGCGCACGATCTCGTACGAAGCGATGAAGATGAGCACCGCAACCGCTACCTGCAGCAGATTCTCGATCTTGTAGAGACCGTAGGGAAAGGCGGCTGTCTTACGTTCGGAGAGTCGCAGGCCCAGCCAGAGGATGATCGCCGCGACCACGTCGACGATGCAGTCGACGGCCGTCGCGGTCAGCGCGAAGCTGTGCGAGAACACCGCGATCGCCACGGTCAGGGCCACGAGGGCCACGCTGACGACGATGCCCCAGAGGGCCACGCGGGCGACAGCACGGCTGACCGTCGCCCGATCGCTGCCGACAGATGGCCGCTTTTCGCTGGCATCACCGTGCTCCACGGCCGCTGCTTCCGGGCGGCGGCTCATCGCTGATTACCCCGGTCGCTCCGGCCACATAGATCGGAAGGGAACTGACGCACAGGTGCAGGTCGTTCACTCACGACGGCCGCACTCCGGCCAAGCGATCCGGCGTTACCGCGACGAAGAGCCGGTGGTCTACAGGCGCTCAAAGGTCAGGGCGTAGTGATAGTCAAACTCGCGTTCATCCCTCTGGCGAAAGCCGTGGGCCTCGACCAGGCTTCTTAGGTGGTCTTTGGCAAGGCGCATGCTTTTCGGTGGGCCGAATGGGGTGTCTAGCTTGAACTCGACCATGGTCAGGTGCGAACCCGGTTTTAGCGCCGTGGCGATGTTGTGTAGGAGACTGTCACGGCAGTCGACGTCGTGAAACGAGTTGGAGAAGAAGACATGGGTTACATCTGCTGGTAGCGCGAAGTCGTTGCAGAGATGTGCCTCAACTTTGACAATGCCTGGTCGATCCAGATAGGGGCTGGCAAGTGCTCGCGGGTCGACATCAACGGCGTAGACGGTCTTTGCTCGTTGCGCAAACTCGACTGCGTAGAATCCTTCGCCTGATCCCAGGTCTGCGACGATGTCGTCAGGACTAAGTTGCATCAGGTCGAGAATGGCGCTCTTCATGTCTGCTCGCAGCTCACTGTTGGCGGCAAAGCTGTGGCGATGCGGCTCTTCGTTCACGATCTGCTCCTCAGAGTTCATCTCTCAATGTGACGTCTTCTCCAGAAACCGAGCTGCTGTGATCACATGTGAAGATCGGCAAAGAGATACAGCTTGGCGAAGTCAACCAGGACAAGATAGCCAATAATGATCGCGACGGTGGCGGCGATGACGGTTACCGGGATCGCCGTCATGAGCAGCCCGAACCCAGCCAGAAGGCCGATCACGATGAGATCGGTCACCGAGCTGACGAGCAGAACCCTGCTCGGCCGCGAGCGCCAGAAATGGCGTCGTTCTCTGACCAGGTAGATCGTTCCCTGGCCGCTGAAGACAAGCATAACGAAGTTCAGCGTCTGTTGGGCCTTCGTGCTCAGGTGCCACACGTCGGCGCCCAGCCACCAGACTAGGAACGACAGAGCAACGAGGAGCGTGCCGATAGCGATGGAGGCGACGATGAGGGAGCGAATGTTCCAGCGATCTGGTTTTGGCGAGGGCACGACACGATCGGTGGCAATCGACATCGTGGCGAAGTCGTTGGCAAACATCATGAGCACAATCAGCAGGGGCGTTACCACAAAGTCACGCGTGAAAATAAAGCCGAGACTGAGAAAGAGAACGATGTTGACAGTCTTGATGATCTTATTGAGGGTGTAGGTGAGCATGCGCTGATAAATGCGGCGGCTCTCTTCGACCGCGGCAACGATGTTGCCGAGCCCCGGCTGGGTAAGAACCATGCTGGCGGCAGCCTTGGCAACGTCGGTGGCGCTGGCAACGGCGACGCCGACTTGAGCCTGCTTGAGGGCCGGCGCGTCGTTGACGCCGTCGCCGGTCATACCGGTGGTGTGGCCGCGAGCTTGCAGCGCCTGGACAAGGGCGAACTTGTCTTCAGGCAGCACTTCAGCGATCACGTCACAGTTGTCGATCTGGTCGTCTGAAGACGCCTGTGGCCCTGAGCGCAAGCGCTCCGGGCCACAGGCGCGATCGCCAATGCCGACGCTGGCGGCGACGGCACGGGCCGTGGCCAAGCCGTCGCCGGTAACCATAATGACGCGGATGCCGGCGGCCTTGAGCCGCTTGATCAGGTTTTGCGAGTCAGCACGCGGCGGATCGTGCAGGGCGATCAGTCCCGTCAGCTGCAACGTCTTCTCGCTCCCGGCGGCGATGGCCAGAACGCGGTGTCCCTGCGCTGCGAGCTGTGCTTCGTCTTGCCCCATGCTCTCGGCTGGGCCGGTGCACAGGGGGGCAATCCAGCGCGGTGCTCCCTTGGCGACATGGATTTCATCTTTGCCCCGCTGATAGGTTGCCTCCGACCGCTTGGTTGCCGAGTCAAAGGGTACGAAACTCAACCGTGAGGAAGGATCCTGGGCGGCATGTTTTGCGGTAGCTTCAGCCAGGATGGCGAGGTCAATAGGATCTTGCGTACTCTCGTCGCTGGCCATCGCCGCCGCGGCAAGCACGTCCACCTCGGTCGCCGGCGGATACGGCAGAACGGTGGCTACGGCAAGGCTATTGGCCGTGATCGTGCCCGTCTTATCGCTGCAGAGAACGTCCATCGCGGCGGCTTCTTCGACGGCTGCCAGTCGCGTCACCAGAACACCTTTGCGGGCCAGTTCCTGAGCCCCTAGGGCGGTGGCAATCGTGAACGTCGCGGGCAGAGCCACGGGTACAGAAGCCACCATCAAAATGAGCACAAACGGGACGATGTCGCGAAATGAGACGCCACCAAGCATGGCGACGGCAAGAACCACGGCAGCGATGAAGGCATCAATGATGACCAAGTAACGGACGATGCCGAGGACGATCTCCTGCAGGTGACTTTTCGTCTTGGCCAGGCGCACCAGCTCAGCAGTCTTGCCAAACTTTGTGTGGATGCCGGTTGCGACTACGTCGCCGGTGGCTTCCCCATGCTTGACCGTGGTACCGGTGTAAGCCGGTTGGCCAGGCTCGGCGTCGACCGGCAGTGATTCGCCGGTCAGGGCCGACTGGTCGAGCGAGACGGTGCCCTCGGTTAGGTTCAAGTCGGCCGGCACAAGATCGCCCATACGCACGTGAATGACGTCGCCGGGCACGAGCTGGTCGGCCGGTAATGGTTGCCAGGTGCCATCACGCAAAACGCGGGCGGTGAGGCGCAGCTCCTGCTTGAGTACGGCGAGGGCGTCCTGGGAGCGCTTCTCCTGAATCGTGCCGATGATGGCGTTGAAGACAAGCAGAGCGCCAATGACGATGCCCTCAACGTACTTGTCGAGAACCACCTCGAGCACAATCGCCGCTTCAAGCATCCAGGGCACGGGCCCCCACAGCTTCTTGACGAACTCAAGCAGTGGTCGCGGGTGCTCCTCTGGCAGCGCGTTCGGCCCATACTGCTGCAAGCGGGCGGCGGCTTCGGCAGACGTCAGACCGTCTGGCATGGGCTTTCCTCCTCGGCGTCAGGGGACGTGACGAAAGGCCACCGCTGAGCCAACAGCGAGCAACGGCGCAAGACGATTACAGAGGATCAAAGTGTGCCCGCTCACCGAGGCCAGCGCCGGCTCATCGGCGGCCTGCTTAGTTCCTGATGGGTTCCATACCCAAAAATGAGCAAAACCGTGCCCGCTCTCGTGGCAGAGCAAATCCAAATCGTGAAAGCGAGTGTTGCCGCCCGAGGAGGGCG
>JBKQWK010000188.1:0-18113 GCA_052139595.1 Thermoleophilia bacterium
TGCCTTCTTCGGAGCGAGTCCAGAGACGCTCGGTCTGTACCTCAATGCCGAGCACACTGTTAACGACCACAAGCGCCGTCTCAACCACGCGGAGGGCAGCAATCGTGTCGGCGAGAAAGCTTGAATCGCCGGGAGTGTCGATAAGATTGAACGAGAGGCCATCGTGCTCGATGTGAGCGAGTGTGGCCGCCAGACTAAGTTGGCGCTTCTTCTCATCATCATCGAAATCTGATGCGGTTGTGCCTTCGCCAACCTTACCCAGCCGGTTGACCACTCCGCTGCGATACAACAGGGCCTCGAGGAGGGACGTCTTGCCGGTACCGCGATGGCCGACAAGTGCGATGTTCCTGATCTTGCCCGGGTCGTTCATCTTGGCTCTCCTCTGGTCGTCATCGTTCGGCTGGCTGCTGGTGCGAAGACAGCCGTTACGCACAGGTGATGAGTCGGACAACCAGGCCCGCGGGTGCGGCCCGCCAAGCCGGTCGTACGAGCTGCCGATGGCGTGTGACAGGCAGGATCCGCAAGGTGACCATCGGCCCCTCGCACCGTCGGCAAGAGGTGAAGTTTAGCACATGCCCGACGAGGGCTGAGCAGGTATTTGATCACGGATGAAAGGCGGGCGTGAGGGTGCTCGCTGCCAGTCTTAGTGCGCGCGAGCCATACTTGGCGCGCACGTGGTCGACAGCAGTGGTAAGGGCGACCTCGCGCCAATGGTCGTCAAGGCTGAGCTGAAGAGCGCCGCCAGAGAGATTGCCGACAGTAACGCCGACAAGGCGCACGAAGTATCTGTCCAGATCAACGGTAGCAAGTAAACGCTTGATCGCCGCATAGGCCTCGTGCGTACTCGTGCTGGCGCGCGCCAGCGTGATGCGGCGAGTGATGGTGCGAAAGGTGTTATAGCGTACTTTGAGGGTGATGGTGCGCGCGGCAAAACCTTTGCTGCGCAGGCGAAACATGACATCGTCGGTGAGCAGCAGCAGAGTGGCCCGCAGGAGTTCGGCATCGTTCGTGTCGGCGTGCAGAGTGACTTCGCGGCCGAGCGACTTAGGCGCTGCTCGGCCGCTACTGACGGTTGCTGATCCGCGGCCAAAGGCGAGCTGCTTGAGGTCGTGAGCATTGCGTCCGAACGCGGCTGTCAGCAAGGCGAGCGGGACATCTTGCAGCATGCCCACGGTGGTGAGCCCCAGAGCAATAAGGCGCTGCTCGGTGATAGGACCAATGCCCCACAATCTGCGCACCGGCAACTCGCGCAGGCAGCCGTGTACATCGGCGTCGGTAAGTTCGCCGATACCAGCCGGCTTATTCAACGTGGAGGCGAGTTTGGCGAGCAGTCTGGTAGGGCCGATGCCGATCGTGCAGGTGATGCCATGCTCGCGAGCGACCTGTTCCTGGAGGCGATAAGCGATAGCGCGCGGTGGACCAAACAGACGGCGACTGCCAGCGACATCGAGAAAAGCTTCATCGATCGAAACGCTCTCAACAGCGTCGGTGAAGCTGCCATACAGACCGAGGAGACGTTTGCTGACGGCCACATAGGCTGCCATGTCGACCGGCAGAAAGACTCCCTGCGGGCACAGACGCTCGGCCTGGGCAACGGGCATAGCGCTGTGTACACCAAAGCGTCGCGCCTCATAGGAGGCAGCCGCGACGACGCCGCGTCCGGCCGCCTCGCCGCCGACGATCACCGGCAGCCCGCGCAGCTTCGGTCGCCGCGCTTGCTCAACCGAAGTGAAGAAAGCGTCCATATCGACATGCAGCAGCGCGGGACCATGTACGAACATATGTTCGTATTCTAGAGAGGGTAGTAGTGGCCGTCAAGAGTGCTTTTGCAGGTGAGGCAATAAAGAGCAGCAGTGCTGCCGGCTACTTCACACGTTCACCAAAATCGACCGTGTACATCAGCACGCTCCGATAGCCGTCAAACGTGCCACTGATCTCGCCCAAGCCGACGTCACGGAAACGCTTGCTGAGAATGTTGGCACGATGCGCCGGCGAATGCATCCAGGCGGTAAAGATCGCCTGTGGCGTGCCCAGAGTACCGAGACCAAGGCCGATGTTCTCCCCCACCATCCACGACCGATAGCCGCTGAGCGAGTAGCCACTGCGGACGACGCGCGTGGCCGGGCTCAGTCCGGTAATCGAGCGGTGAGAAAAATAGTCGTCCCTGAGCATCTCACGCGAATGCGCCCGGGCCGCCGAAATCAGTGGCGACTGCAGATGCAGAGCCGGTAAACCATAGTGAGCCCGGGCGCTATTGATGAGATCGAGAAGACGATGTTCGTTGCTGTTGAGCGCCGTCGACACTGCGGACTTTGTCGCCGCCGAGCTCACGGCGGGTGTCACCAGCGGCACCAACAGGGCCGCCACAACGACGGTCACGAGAAGCAGACGGCGGGCAACTCTCATGGCAATCACCTTTCTCACCTTTCTCGTTCGCTGAGCAGGATCCTGCTGCGATGGTGTTTCGACAGTCGGCTACCCGCTCCTCTGGGTGTCGCCACGATTCCCTGGCCGTCTACTCCGCACCGTGGCCGCCTCACTCCCTGTCGAGATCGGGCACCGCCAGACGCGGCACATCACCCCACAGCGTCTCAAGTCGATAGAAGTCACGCGCCGTCGACGTAAAGATATGCACGACAACGAAGAGATAGTCCAGGAGGACCCACTCACCTTCGGCTTCGCCCTCAACACGCGTCGGGCGACCGTGCTGATCTTTGAGCTTCTCCTGGATCTCGGCGGCAATTGCCCGCGTCTGGCGCCGGTTAGCACCGCTGGCAATGACGAAAAAGTCGGTATAGAAGACGCTCTCGCCCATGCTCAGGACGAGGATCTCACTGGCCTTCTTGCCGGCAGCCAGACGAGCGCTGGCCAAAGCCAGGTCGCGTCCTTCGTCAAGCTGGGCATTCTGCGCTACTGGAGATCCTTTACCGAGATATCTTTGCCGACGACGACGACGACGGTCGTTGCCGGCAGATTCGCGCCACTGAGGACGACGCCGCGGCCGAGTATAGCACGAATGTTCTCGCCGAGACCGACTGCCTGGCTACCGGTAATGATCTGCGTCTGCTGGTAGTTGAAGGTCGTGGCATTAGTCGGCGAGGCAAGGTTAACGTCGAGAGTAGCCAGTCGGCGAGCAACGAGATCGCCAATGCCAGCGTCGCCGTTACCGTTCTGAATAAGCACCGTATACCGGCCGACGAAGGCCGGCGTGCGGCGCGTGATCTGAGCCATGATCTGCTGCTGGTTAGGCCGATAGGCGAATTGACCCTCGGCAACACTGCCCTGAGCCGGCACCGCAGTCACCGGCACATTGCCGGCGAGCAGATCGTTGAGCAGGCGCTCGGCATTGCCGCGTGCCTGCGCCGGCAAACCGGCCGTAGCTGCCGTCACAGAAGCGGCGCGCACCGTCTGCGACTGCAGCGCCGCCGTCTGCAGAAGAGCCTGGAACACGGCTATCTGCATCGTCAGTTCGTCCGCGCCGCTTTTGCCGGTGGCGCTGAGCACTGTCGGCACGGCGGCCGCTGTCAGCGAGAATCGATTGCGAAACGTCTGCAGGCCACCGCCCAGGTTCAGACTGGCGGGTCGCTCAACGATGACCGGTAGTTCACCGGGCGGCAACAATTTGACGAACTCGCTGTAGCTCAGACTGACGGCAAAGTTGACCGGAGTGTCGATCAGCTGACTGAGATCACGGGCCAGACCGCCACTCTGCATGGCCGTGCCCGCCATGATGTACTCCTGAGCAGCGTTCGTGAGTAACAGCGTGCGTGGCACGGCAAAGACCAGCGAGTGTCCGACGAGCGGATTATTGACGACAAGGCAGGCGAGCGGTTGACGACCCGGTTGCCCGACGCCGACTGTGAGCACGGCGACGTAGCCATGCTGGGTGGCAGACGTCGTGTGGTTCCCGACGAGCTTTTTGGCCAGAAGCGCCGCACCGCCCACGGCGCCAAAAGCAACGGCTGCAGCAAGCAAGTAGAGCACGACCGTGAGCGCCCGTCGATGATGCCTTACCTTGCGCTGACGAAGTCGCTCGCTACGCGTCTCGCGCCGCCGTCCGGAATTTCCCGGCGGCGCGCTCACACGATCACCGTCCGCCTGGGCCGGATCATGTCTTGGCCAGGCCGACAGTGAAGAGCCCAGATGTCGCCGCGAGCTCGGCCAGACAACGTCACAGCAGACGACGCCAGAGCGCTCAGCCGTCCGAGATCATCGTTCATGGATCTCGTTGTAGAGGTCGACAGTGCCTTGCGCCAGACCCCGATCGTGAGCGATGAGATCTTCCAGAGTGGAGCGCACCGCAAACGCCAAAGCTTCATCCAGCGATGTCGCCGCTAGCTCACGCGCCCGCGCCGCTGCGGCGAATTCACGCCCGGGCTCGCAGAAGTCGGCCAGATAGACACAGCGGGCGACGGGTCCCATACCGGCCGCACCGGCAGTATGCGAGGCAATGGCTGCCAGCACCGTCGGCGGCAGGTCGCGGCCGGCAAGCTCGCCGGATGCAACCGGGCCGTGCAGCAGCTGCCGCGGATGTGCCCGCTCAAGCGGCGATGGTTTGATGCCCAGGCGCTGGGCGTCAGCCAGAAGTTCGCTCGGGTTCCAGTCTCGGCAGAGGTCGTGCAGCAGGCCGGCGAGTCGCGCCTCGTCGGCTGCCGCCTGCCAGCGCGGCGCGAACTCTGCCGCCAGGTCTGCAACCCGGCGGCAGTGGGCCACGCGCCGCTCAGGAATATCGGCAAGCAGGGCTTCGGCCTCGGTGATCGTCATCATGGCGCGTACAGTCGCTGCTCACGGATGAAGTTCTCGACCGCTGCCGGCACAAGGTAGCGCAGCGGCGCCTGCCGGCGGGCGCGCTTGCGCAGAGCGCTTGATGACACCGCCACTTGCGTCGAATCGAGCACGACCACGGCACCCTCTGGCCAGCTGGCAACAGCCCTGGCGATGGCCTGCGCACTGTCGCCTGGCCGTGGCGCCACCGCCAGACGACACAGTGTCAGGATCTCTGCTGGCCGATACCAGGAACTAAACTGCAGCAACGAGTCTGAGCCGACGATGAAGACGAGATCTCGGTCGGGCTCGGCAGCACGCAGGTATCGCAGCATGTCGACGGTGTACGAGAACCCTTGGTCGATCTCGAGTGACGAGACGGCAAAGCGATCATCATCGACCACGGCAAAGCGGGTCATCGCTAGGCGAGCAGCAGCACTGACGCCACCGGCCACCTGTTTGTGCGGCGGCGATTTTGCCGGCATGAACAGCACGCGCTCAAGCTCCAGTTGAAAGTGCGCGTCTGAGGCAATAACGAGGTGACCGAGGTGCGGCGGGTTGAAGCTGCCGCCCAGAATGCCGAGAGGTGCCGGAGGCATACCTTCTGCCCGCGCTTAGTCGCGCACCTGCCCGTCGCCCCAGAGCAGGTACTTGGTGCACGTCAGTTCCTCAAGGGCAATGGGCCCGCGAGCGTGTAACTTCTGTGTCGAGATACCCATCTCGGCCCCCATGCCAAGTTGACCGCCATCGGTGAACCGCGTCGAGGCGTTGACGTAGACGCAGGCGGCGTCGACGCGGCGCGTGAAAACGCGTGCCGCCGCCGCGTCTTCGCTGATGATCGCCTCTGAATGACCGGTGCCGTACATGGCAATATGCTCGATCGCCTCATCCAGTGAATCGACCGTGCGAATAGCCAGCTTCAGACTGAGAAATTCGGTGGCATAGTGGGTCTTGGTGGCGCGCTTGAGGCTCGGGTCGTTGACGATCTCGGCCGTTGCTTTGTCGACCATCAGTTCGACTCCACGCTTCGTCAGATCGGTGATGATCAGAGGGAGAAATTCGGCTGCTACGGCACGATGAACGAGCAGCGTCTCGGCAGCGTTGCAGACGCCCGGCCGCTGGCACTTGGCATTGATGGTGATCCGGCGCGCCTTTTCGAGGTCGGCGCCGGCGTCCACATACACATGACAGTTGCCGCCGGCGGCATAGATGACCGGTATGCGGCTGTTCTCGACCAGATATTCCTTGAGCTCCTCGCCGCCACGAGGAATGACCAAGTCGACGGTGTCGCGCTGTTGGAGAAGTTCGGTCAACAGCTCCCGTTCAACCGGCAGATGCGACACCGCCGCCCGCGGCAGGCCGGCACCGAGAACAGCCCCCTGCACAACCTCAGCGAGAATACGATTGGAGTGCTTGGCGGCACTGCCACCGCGCAGGATTACGGCGTTGCCGGTCTTGAGACAGAGCGCCGCCGCATCTACCGTCACATTGGGCCGCGATTCATAGACCACAGCGACCACACCCAGAGGCACGCGTTCCTGACGCACGTCGAGGCCGTTGGGCAGACGCCAGCCACGCACGACACTGCCGATAGGATCGTCGAGCGCAATCACGGCGCGCACGGCGGCAATCATTTCGGCCAGGCGATCCTCGTCGAGAAGCAGACGATCCAGCAGTGCACTGGGCAGACGATCGGCACGTGCCAGCGTCAGATCTTCGGCGTTCTCGCGCAGGATCTCGTCACGGCGCCGCTCGAGGGCGTCGGCCACCATGCCGAGCGCCTCATCTTTGCGCTGCCGTGTAAGCAGCGCGAGTTCGCGCGACGCTTGCTTGGCCGCACTGCACATCTCCTGAACCGTCACCGAACCTCCTCGTCAACCAGCACCAGACTGTCGCGGTGCACCACCTCTTCTTCAGCCTGCGGCAGAACAGCCCGCAGCTCGTGACTGTGCAGCCCCGCCACACGACGCAGCTCGCGAGCATCCATGGCCGTGAGCCCACGCGCAATCTCCCGGCGTTGCGTGTCGACAATCGCCACCGCATCGCCCACCAAGAAGCTGCCGTGAACGGCGACCACGCCGACGGGCAGCAGACTGCTGCCGCCTAAGGCCAGGGCGCGGGCAGCACCGGCGTCGACCTCCAGCGTACCACGCACAGGCTTCGCATACCTCAGCCACAACTTGAACGCCGACATGGCCACCGGCCGCGGCGGCACCAGCGTGCCGATGCCGCCATCGTGTGCGGCCGCCGTGAGCACGCCGTCCCGGCCGCCGTTGGCAATCACGGTGCTCACGTCGGCCGCCGCCGCCATCAGCGCGGCGGTCACCTTGCCACGCATGCCTCCCGCTCCCCGACGCAAGTTGGCACGCAGGTCGGCGCCGGCAAGATCAGCCACGTTGTCTACTCGCGCGATGAGTTGCGCCGTCGGATCGCGATCGGGATCAGCGGTATACAGGCCGTCACGATCGGTGAGGAGCACAAGTTGATCGGCGCGCAGCATGATCGCGACCTGCGCGGCAAGCACATCATTGTCGCCAAAGCGAATCTCATCGGTCGCCGTCGTATCGTTCTCGTTGATGATCGGCACAATCTGCCAGCTGAGCAAACGGCGCAACGTGTTGCGCGCGTTCACATAACTGCCTCTCTCGGCAAAATCCCGGCTCGTGAGCAAGACCTGTGCGGCCGTAAGGCCGTGGCTCTGCAAAAGGTGCGCGTAAGCGGCAAAGAGCCGACCCTGGCCGATCGCCGAGGCCGCCTGCAAGGCGGCGATTTGCCGCGGCCGCTCGCTCATGCCGAGCCTGTTCTGACCGCAAGCGATGGCTCCGCTCGAGACAACCACCAAGCGATGACCTTCAGCGCTGAGTGCGGCGACTTCGGCCAAGCGACGCCCCAGCAGTGCACGCCGCAAGCGACCATGCTTATCGGCAACCGTGCTCGACCCCAACTTGACGACAATTGTCCTCACGGCACTCACTCTAGCCGTGTGCTGGCCGCGGAGAGAAGTCGATTGGTGGCCATAACCGTCCGGCGCCGACGATCAGCTGAACTCAAACTCAACATCGCCGATAACCACGGTGTCGCCGGGGAGGGCGCCAGCACGCCGCAGTGCTACGCTCACGCCTGCCTTTTCCATGACCTCTTGTATGTAGCGCACGGCCTCCTCGTTGCCCAAGTCCGCCTTGGCAACCAGGCGCTCCAGGCCGGCACCGACAACGCGGTACTGGCCCTCGTGACTTTCGATGTGAAAATCTCCGGCGCGATTGCTGTCGGGGCGCAACACGACCGGCGCGCTCGGCGCCACCGGCAAACGCCACTGGTCGAGGGCTTTGACAATGGCCGCCGTCAGTTCAGTCAGTCCGACGCCGGTGTCGGCCGAAATGGCCAGCGGCCGGCCCGTGTGAGGCAGGGCCTCGGCGGTCGCAGCCGCCGCGTCCAGCACCGCGTCAACGTCGGCCGCGGCGAGAAGGTCACACTTGTTGACCGCGACAACGGCCGGGCGATCGCCAAGCTCTGGTTCGTAGGCCACGAGCTCTGCCCGTACGGTCGTCAGCGCTGCTTCGACGGCGTCGCCGCGTTCAGACCCATCAACCACATAGACGAGCACCGACGTCCGTTCGACATGGGCGAGAAAGCGATCACCCAAGCCAACGCCAACACTGGCGCCTTCGATGAGACCGGGGATATCGGCGAGCACAATGCGCCGCTCGCCGCTCGTAAGAACGCCGAGGTTAGGTTCAATCGTCGTGAACGGGTAAGCGGCGACTTTCGGTCGCGCCCGCGTCAGCGCCACCAGCAGCGATGATTTGCCCGCATTAGGCAGGCCGACGAGACCAACGTCGGCGAGCAGCTTCAGCCGCAGCTCAACCCAGAGTTCGGTCCCCGGCAAGCCGCGCTCGGCAAAGCGTGGCGACTGGCGAGTCGAGGTAGCGAAACAGACGTTTCCACGGCCACCTTCGCCACCGACGGCAAGCACCGCTCGCTGACCCTCCAGGGCCAGATCGGCAAGCACTTGCCCCTGCTCGTCGCGTACCTCGGTACCAACGGGGACCTCCACGAACTGGTCTTCGCCGTCAGCACCGCGACGCAGGGCCCCGCGGCCATGACCGCCATTGGCGGCACGAAAGTGGTGTTGCTGGCGAAAACGGCGCAGATCGGCCACCTGCCGTGTGGCAACCAGCACGACGTCGCCGCCGCGCGCACCGTCACCGCCGTCGGGCCCGCCACGAGGAACGTACCGTTCGCGGCGAAAACTGACGCAGCCGCTGCCGCCGTGACCGGCGCGCAGATTGATTTTGGCGCGATCAGCGAGCAACGATCACCCAGTCCCGGCCGTAAGGCCGGGCGCGATCAGGCCTCAGGGACGACAGAGATGAAGCGACCGGCATGTCCTTCGCTAAAGACGAGGCGACCGTCGACTTTGGCAAAGATGGTGTGGTCAACGCCGATGCCGGCGTTCTCGCCCGGGTGAAACCTGGTGCCCCGTTGCCGAACGATGATTGACCCTGCCGGTACAACCTGGCCCGCGAACACCTTGACGCCGAGACGCTTCGACTCGGAGTCGCGACCGTTGCGACTGGTGCCAGCACCTTTTTTGTGAGCCACCTAGTTCTCCTTCTGCTCTTTCAGGGTGATCGACTCGATAGCAAGCTTGGTAAGCCTGCTGCGATGGCCCTTGGTCTTCTTGAAGGTCGATTTTGGCTTGTAGGTGAAGACCTTGATCTTTCGGCCGAGCACGTGCTCGGTGACGGTGGCCTTGACCCTGGCGTGCTTGGCCACGCCGGCATCGAAGGAGCCGTCGGCGGTGCGTACCGCCAGCGGTTCGATCGTGATCGATTTGCCTTCTTCGGCGTCGACGCGATCGACAACGATCATGTCGCCGGCGCTGACCTTGAATTGCTGACCGCCGACACGTACAACGGCGTACACGGCTTCACTGTCTGTCATTACTTTCTCCCTCAGGACAACGACCGTCGATGTTAGTCTCTGGAGCAGCCGGTGTCAACGCGCCGACGCTGACTGGCCACGAAGACCCGTACCTCTGCGCCAGTACTGCACTCAGCGCCCCGTACCCGCTGCGAGCAACGTGGCGAACGCCCCAGTGCGCGACGTTGCCGTAATCCTGACGTTGCGTCGATGCCCCAGAAACGGCTTGCCGCCCTCGACGATGATCATATACCCGTCCACGTAGGCGACGGCGTCGCGGGGGCTGTACGTGAGGGCAAACTCGCACTCCACCTCCAGTTCCAGACCCTCGCGCACGGGAATCCGTTGCGCCTCTACTTCGGCCAACGTGCCCTCGCAAACGACGCGGAAGGCGTCCACAGGCAGGCTCTGCGAGCCCTCACAGAAGATATGCTTGCCGCTCTCCTTCTCCAGATCTTTGAGCTGACCGTCGACGCTCATGCGATCGGCGACCGCTTTGTTAAGCTCAATGAGCCAAGCCTTCGCTTGGGAGACGCGGGCCAGATCACGCAGGCGTCGTTGCACCGTGAGAGCCATCGTCTCTTCGCTGATGATGCGTGCTTTGCCTTGGCACGTGGGACAGGTTTTGGTGAGGATGCCACGCGCGCCGTCCGTCGTGTTCTGACGCGTCATCTCGACCAGGCCTAACGGCGAGAGTTCAACCACGTACGTCTTCGTGCGATCAGTTTCAAGTTCGCCGTCAAGACGCTTCAGCACCGCTTCGCGGTTACGTGCATACGACATGTCGATGAAGTCGATAACGATGATGCCACCAATATCGCGCAAGCGAAGCTGACGGACCACTTCACGTGCTGCCTCGAGATTCGTCTTGGTAATCGTCTCCTCAAGACCTTTGCCGCCTGTGTATCGACCGCTGTTGACGTCGATCACCGTCAGAGCTTCAGTGTGGTCGATGACGAGGTTGCCACCACTCGGCAGGGGCACACGACGCTCCAGAGCGTTGGCAATTTGTGGCTCAATGCCATAGGCGGCGAAGAGAGGCACGTCATCGGTGTAGAGCTGCACACGATCCTTGAGATGGGGCGCCACCTTGTCGAGAAAGCCGATGATCTCCTTGCGTTGCTTTTCGGCGTCGACAATGACGCTCTCGTAGCTTTCGTTGAAGAGGTCACGGACCGTTTCGAGAGCAACGTCGACCTCGGCGTACAACAAGCCAGGCGCTTTGATCTTGTCGATCTTGGCCTTGAGCCGCGACCAGAGACGAGAAAGGTACTGTGCGTCGGCACGCAGCTCTTCGAGGCCTTTTCCCTCGGCGGCCGTGCGCACGATAAGGCCAGCATTGCGCACCTTCAGACTTTTGCAGAGGTCACGCAAGCGGTCGCGCTCAGCAGTCGGCAGGCGGCGGGAGACGCCGACGCCGCTGCCGCCGACGACATAGACCACGTACCTGCCTGCCAGCGACAGCTTCATCGTCAGACGAGCACCTTTACTTCCCATGGGATCCTTCGTCACCTGGCAGAGAACCTCATCGCCGGGATGCAGGAGGCTGGTGATTTTGCGTCCTCGACGCTCTTCACCTTCGCCCACGGTGACATCGTCAACGTACAGAAAACCATTCTTTTCGAGACCAAAATCAATGAATGCCGCATCCATGCCCGGAAGCACGTTTTCGACCTTACATTTGTAGATGTTGCCGAGGTACGAAAGCTTGTTTGGCCGCTCGATGAGGATCTCGGCAAGACGATCGTCTTCGACGACGGCGACGCGCAGTTCGCTGCGTTCGGCGCTCACCAGGATGCGTCTCCGCTTCGGCAGCTCGACCCCGAGCGCCTCCGCCCGCGCCTGCGGGCCGCTGAGGCCGACGCTGGGTGCCGCCGGCTCGGCAGCCGCATCAGCAACGGCGTCCGCGGCGGCAGTTTCTGCGCTGCCGGCAGTGGCGCCCCGCTTGCGACCGCCGCGACGGCTGCGGCCGAGCGGCTTCGCGGCGCTGCCGGCTGTGCCGACTGCCTTACCCGTCGCGGCAACCTCGTCTGACGGCGGTTCGTGAGTCGCTACTGGAGACTTATTGTCTGCCCCCGTTGAATCCGGCGACGTCTCGCCAGCGGCTGCCGCAACGTCCCCGGGGAGGCTTGGCGTTCCTCCCGCAACAGATGCGGCGGCGGCAGCTGCCTTGCTGTGGCTCCGACCACCGCGCCGCCGGCGCTTCGGCTTCGCTTCGCCGCCGACGCTCGTCGGCTCCGCAGCTGCCGCTGCGGCCGCCGCCTCGACGGCGGCATCAGCCTCGTGCTCGGCGAGGTCAGCGGTCATCGCCGATACCGCGCCTCGCTCAACAGATGCAAGCAGAGGTTCGGCAACGATTGTCGCTGGCTTGCTGCGTCCGCGGCCGCCGCGGCGATGCCGCGGCTTTGCCGTTCCACCATCGACCTCGCTGCTCGTTCCCTCACTGCCCGTGCGGACAGCCTCGCTGGCAACAAGCGCTGCCGGCGCAAGTTCGGGAGCAACGCCAGCGATGACCGGCGACGCGGCCACTTCAGCCGCCTCGGTCGGCGCGGCACCCGACGGCGGGCTCTCGATCTTGCGGCTGCGCCGGCGGCGGCGCTTTGCTGGCGGTTCGCTGGCAACATCAGCCGCCACTGCGCCAGCGGCAGCATGTCCTGATTCCGCTTCAGCAGATGAGACCGACAGACGTGTCGCGGTCACCGTACCATCGACGGCTGCCTCAGCCGTCACACCGGCGGTTTTCGCCGCAGGCTCCGAGTGGGCAACCGTGTCGGCCCAAGTCAGAGGCTCGACGTTAGTTCCTCGGGCACGACGCACTGGCCGCGACGCGGGGACCACCGCGGCCGGCACACTCTCTGACGGAGCGGCGACGCCTGCCTTGTCGGACGCGATCTCCTTCTTCTCGGCGGTGTGTGCCTTCCCGCCGGCGACGACCCCGGCTGCCGCGGCCGCGGCCGACTCTGCCAGTGCCGCCCCCGGCCGCGCCGGCATCTGCCCATCGGCCGAGGAAGCGTCAGCTACTGCCTCGCTTTCTTTGGCGGCAGCACTCTTGTGCCGTCGCCCACCGCGGTGACCGCGACGGCGACGTTTGACTGATGCCTCATCGTCGTCGCCGACAGACGCAGCCTCTCCTGCAGACACACTCTCTCCTGGCGATGCCGCCTCGCTGCTCTCACTGTCGCCCGCCGGCGCACGATCGTCGGCGAATGCCGCCGACTCGGCGCGCTTGGGCTCGCTGCCCGGCGGCGCCTGTTCGCGTCTGCTATGCTCGTCTTCGTTCATTTTGCTCCGATCGTCGCGCCGGCGGCTGTGCCCTCCGGCAATCCCTGATAGGTGACGTGTGTGCGCAGCAGCGCCCGCATCACCATGTCGATCCCCAGCCTTGTGGCCAGTACGTCGACAAACTCCTGTGGCCGCGCGGCACCGTTTTCGCGATGACGCACAGCGAATCCGAGCCGGCAGCCGCCTGCGACGGGCATCTGCCAGGCATCGGTAATGAATTCTTTGAGATCGAGTTGCCGCCGGCCCTTGGGCGCCACGCGCTCGTAGGGAACCGTGGCGGCAGCGGCAAACCAGTCCAGAGCTGCGGCCAGCTGCGCGGACGCGACCGCAAGGTGGCATTGGTAGGCAGCCAGCACGGGCACCGGCCGCGGATGCAGCAGACTCGTGCGCAAGCTCAGCGGGCGCAGGCCAGGCGGCGCCGCCGCAGCCAGCGCCGCCAACGCCGAGGTCGGCGCAAGGTGCACAGACTCAGCAACCTCACACCAGAGCAACTCGTCGCGGGCCGCGGCACCAACCGGCAGCGGCAGCCCCAGGGCGAGACGCTGCTTGGGACGCATGCCGTGAGTGAGAGCCAGTTCGATCCCGGCTCGGGCGAAGATACGCTGCCACGCCCGCGCAGTATCGAGATGCGAGAGATAGGCAGCGCCCCCGTCGCGGGCAAAGGTGACCAGCCACCAAGATTGGCCGCTCGAGCCGCTGGTAGCAGCCGCCGTTGCGGTCGATGTCGCTTCCGACGTCGCCAGGTCGCGGCTGTCAGTCGGATTTGCGCGGCTCCTACTCACGTCAGCACCTTCATCGCGACGTCGTCATGGCAGATGCCACAGGCGCCGCAGGCGCCGTACCGACAATCGTCGGTCACCTCATGTCGCTGAGCCCGCAGACGCTCGCGCCCCATGAACTCCTCGGTGACGCCACAGTCGACCACATTCCAGGGCAGGAATTGCTGACTCTCGCTCACGGTAGCACCAAGTTCACCACCCACTTCTGCTGCTGCCGCCCGCCAGATGCGCAGGTCGAACTGCTCACTCCAGCCATCGAACCGCGCGCCTCTTCGCCACGCCGCCTCAATGAGAGCACCGGCAGTCTCGTCACCGCGCGCCAGCGATGCTTCGACCAAGCTTGCGCCGAGGTCGTGAAACGACACCTTGACGCCGCGCGGCATGCGCAGACGCAGCAGCTGCTGACGGCGTCGCAGCACCTCTTCCCCGGCGAACGGCGCCGTCGCAAACGGCGTCTGCGCCTTGGGCACATACGACGCAATCGAGACGGACAGGCGCGCGCGCCCTCTGGCGATCTCGCGCGCCTGCGCCGCGGCCACAGCAGCCATATCGGCAATGGCCGCCGCCGCCGCGTCGTCCTCGCCGGGGAGGCCAATCATGAAGTACAGCTTCAAGCCGGTGAAGCCGGCCATGAACGCTGCCCGCACGGCATCAATAAAAGTGGCATCGTCAACGCCTTTATTGATCGCGTCGCGCAGCTCCTGAGTGCCGGCCTCGGGAGCCAAGGTGACCGAGCCACGCTGTTCGCTCCCCAGGCGAGCGAGATTGATCGCGGCCGAATCGATGCGCAAGGACGGTAGCGAGACGCGCAGCCCGGGCCGCAGGTCGCGGATGCGCCTCACTACCTCCTCGATGCCGCTGTAGTCACACGAACTCAGCGAAATCAGCGAAACCTCATCGCAACCGCTGGCGTGCAGGGCCTTGTCGGCCGCAGCAACGACAAGGTCCACCGGACGCTCACGCACCGGCCGATACCATACGCCGGCTTGGCAGAATCGACAGCCGGCAGTGCAGCCACGCATCACTTCAATGACGACTCGGTCGTGGACCGCCTCGAGCAACGGCACGAGGGGCATGGTGACCGGCTCGTCGGCGCTGAATCCCATCCAGACCTGACGCTCAACAGTGCCACTCATCGCGCCCCGGCCGCTCCATTTCTCCTCGGCACCGGCCGGCAGCCACACACCCGGCACCTGCGCCAGACGCTGCAGGCGTGACGATCGCGCAGGTGCCTCGAGTGCAGCCACTATCTCGCTCATGCGACCCTCGACCTCGCCAATGAAGAAAGCGTCGAAGAATCGCGCCAGCGGCAGCGGGTTGGCTACTGCCGGGCCGCCGCCGAGCACGATCGGGTCGGCTTCGCCGCGATCGGCGGCGCGCAGCGGCAGGCCGGCAAGGTCGAGCATCTCGAGCACGTTTGTGTAGGTCAGCTCATGCGGCAGCGTGAAACCCCAAAGATCGAAGTCGGCGACCGGGGCGTAGCTTTCGAGCGTCCACAACGACTGCTTCGCGCTGCGCATCGCGCTCGCCATGTCGGGCCACGGGCAGTAGGCACGTTCAGCCACACCCGCTGTCTGATCGTTGATCAGAGCGTACAGAATTTGCAGGGCCGGGTTACTGATGCCAATTTCGTAGACATCGGGGTACGAAAGTACGATCCGAGGCCCAGCATCTGGCTTGCGTCGTATGTTGAATTCGCCGCCGACGTACCGCCCAGGGCGCACGACGTGCGCGAGGAGTTCGGTCAGCTCATCCGGAAGAGACGAGCCGCTTGCCGATGGATCCGCGTGTGAACGTGTCAATCTTCTCCGTAATCTTTCTCGCCTGTTCAGGCGCAAGCGGCGCCCCGGCTTCAAAGTAACGCACGGTCGCCTTGCCCAGCGAAACCGTGGCCCCGTAACCGAGAGCACCTTTGACCACCCAGCCCGCCAGCGGCACGACGTCCAGCGCCTGGCGGCCAAGGGCACGAAAACCAAAACCAGCACCGACCACTGAGAGGATCTCCAGTGCCCGTTGTGAACCAACATCCTCGCCGTAAGCGGCGGCAATCCGTAACACCATGCGCACCTGGTTAAGCGTCATCACCGGCATATCGGCGCCGGGGATGAACACGACGGCGCCGACAAGGCCGTTCTGGCGAGCCGTCGTATCGATGATGTGCTTGACCACGGCGGCTCGCATCAGCGGCAACCGCGCCGCCAAGGCAAGACCGTTGTCCCCGAGCTGCGCTGCCAGGCAGCGCGCCACAAGGTCAACGACAGCGTGTCCGCGCGGACGTTGATAGACAATCTCATTGGCATGAAAGCCAGCCTCTCGCAGCCAGACGGTCACGTCTGCCGGCGGCGCAGCCAGCGCCGCCGGCAACCTGGCCGGAGTCGCTGCAGCAAGGGCAACAAGCGTTACGCCATCTTCGCGCAGCTGCCGCACCAGACTGGCGACATCCACTGCCGCAGGGCCGGCCTGTGCCAGAATCACCGCGGCGACCCAGCGGTCGGAGGCCGCGCCGGAGACGGCTGCGGGTGTCATCACGTCGACCACTGCCGCCCGGGCAGGCCCTGCAGGGGCCGCCCCGTCGAAGGCGGCACGCGTGAATTGGGCGCCCAGCCTCTCGGCTGCCGCACCCGCACCAACCACCAACAACCGGCCGGGCGCCATACTCGTCGCGCGCTCAAGCTCCGTCGCCACCTTCATGACCTGCTTGAAACGATGCTTCATGTCGACCTTCGCCACTACAGCCTCCCCGGACCTGGTGCAAAGCGGGCGCGCAGGTGAACGCTCTCAAGCAGCCCAACGAGCATCAGGTTGGTGATCATCGATGAACCGCCGTAGCTGATGAATGGTAAGGGTATGCCCGTGACCGGCATGATGCCAATGCTCATACCGATATTGACGAAGACCTGAAAGGCCATGGCAACCGCGATGCCGCCGGCGATCAGACTGCCGTAGACATCGTGCGCGAGGGTAGCGATGCGCAGAGCCCGCCAGACAAGCAGTCCATACAGGGCAATCAGCAGGAGCGCACCGAGAAAACCCCAGCGTTCGCTGACGACGGCGAAAATGAAATCGGTCTGGTGCTCCGGCAGGAAATTGAGCGTCGTTTGTGTCGCCTGATTGCCCTGCCCGTGCAGGGACCCCGAGCCCACAGCGATCATCGACTGAATGATGTTATAGCCGCCAGCCTGCGGATCGTGCGTCGGGTTCAAAAAGACGAGCAGTCGATCCATCTGATACTGCTTGATGACGTGTATGTGCATCGCCGGCAAAACTGCCAATACCAGAACACCCAGCGTCGTGACGCTGGCGCCGAGGATGGCGAACTGGCGCCAGTTCGTGCCGTAGAAGAGCAGCAGCGCAAAGAGAATCGCCACAAAGATCATGCTCGTGCCGAAGTCTGGCTGTATGAAGACAAAAGCCGCTGGCAGGGCAACATAGGCGATCGCCATAAGCGTGACTTTCTTCGTGCCGAGCAGGTCCATGCGATCAACCAGGAAAGCCGCCAAGCAGACCGTGATGATCCACAGGGCAAGCTGCGACGGCTGAAAGTTCATGAAGGGCAGTCTGATCCAGCGCTTGGAACCGCGCGTGACCGCGCCGATGCCCAGCACGATGACGTTGCTGAGAACGGCAAACGCATACAGCAGCCACTGCCAGCGTCGCCAGCGCTGGTAGTCGACGACGGTCACCAGCAGCAGTGCCACTGTGCCGACGGCGGCATACAGCAGCTGCTCCTGGGCGTAGTAAAACCTCTTGCCGACGATGTCGCTGCGCGTCGCATAGTAAACCGCCGTGACGCCGTAGCTGACCAGCCCCGCCGTGATTGCCAGGAGCAGGTAGTCAAGATGTCGCAGATAGTCGCGCAGTTCCACGTCAATCGCCCACCTTGCCGACGGTGACTTCGCCAGCACGCTGCTTACAGGACTCGGCCGAGATCATGCGCAACGCAGATGACGCCAATTGTTGGCTCGCTTTACGTCGCACGACTCACCTTGGCGCCCAGCCACAGCCGCGCTAACAAGTACACCGGCGCGGCCAGGAGCGTGTCGAGAACGATAGCCGGCAGAATGACATGTACGCTGGCATAGCTGAAGGGCACCTGGCGCCCCAGAAGAAACTGCATCAGCGCAAAGAGCACTTCGCCCACTAGACTGGCCAAGAAAACGCTGAACACGGGTGCAAAACCAGACGACAGATCGGCGGTTTCGGCATAGCGGCCGGCGAAGTATCCGAGAAGCACGTAGACGAACGAACTCGCACCCAGTGGCTCAAAGAGAATCAGACTGACCAAGGCGCCGGCAAGAAAGCCAAAACCGGCGCCCCATTCGGGGCCACGCAAAAGACCGACGCAGACGACAAGGATGAGGACGA
>JBKQWK010000189.1:0-23366 GCA_052139595.1 Thermoleophilia bacterium
GAAGCTGCGCTCGACCAACCCGCTCGAGCGCCTCAACAAGGAGATCGCGCGGCGCAGCGATGTGGTCGGCATCTACCCCAACGACGAGAGCCTGATCCGCCTCGCCGGCGCCTTGCTGCTGGAACAAAATGACGAATGGCTCGTGGGGCGACGCTACCTCTCGGCGGAGTCGCTCGCCGGGCTCTACGCCGGGCAGCCGGCCAACGGGCCCCAGCGACCGGCCTCGCCGCCACGGGAGGTGGTGCTGCTCACCACCTGATGACCCTGACGACGATCAGGAACTACACCACGTCGAGGGACTTGACCTCGTGCTTGCGCAAGCTGAAGCCGCCTGTGCCGAGTGGCCAGCGTAAGCAGAACTTCAGCTCTCGTTTCCAAGAGCCAGGGTAGGGACAGGCAGGGCATGATGAAGCGGCGATTCTGGTTTGGCTGCAAGCGCATCGGCTGGGGTTTGCGGCCGGTCACGTGGCAGGGCTGGGCGCTGACCGGCCTGTACGTGGTCCTGGTTATCGTCGTTGTGGCGGGCGCCAAAGCACACCACAGTGTCGCCTCGGCCGCGATTGAGTTTGTCATCCTGACGGTGCTCTATCTGCTTGTCGCCTTTTTGACAAGCGATCGCGGCTAGTCTGAGTCCCAGGTCGGCCTGGCGTACCAGGCGGCGATCGATTCCGAAAATGAGCTGGCTGTGCCGTCGGCACCCCGTCGGCAGGCGCCCATTTGTACCAGCACAGTGGCCTCTTTCAGGACGATCACCGGTCACGTTGACCTGTCCCACCAGGGCAATTCGGCGCCGGGCACCTGGCCAGAGTGGTTCTTCCCATGGCGACTGCGCAGTGCCAGGGACTCAGGCGAGAACTGGCGCTCGCACTGTCAAAGTACGTTGACCTGCGCATGGGGGTCAGAGGCAATGCGACCGTCTGATTGAAGATGCACGATATAGTTCTCTCAACACCAGCTGAATGAACCGCCTCCGAAGACGCCTTCCTGCGTCTGGCACGTGAAAGGAAAGCTCGTGAATCAGGCAACCCTGGCGCCGACGGCGGCGCCTGCTGGGCCGGCTTCAGAGGAGGGTCATCCGCACAAATGGCTGATCCTCGCCGCCGTCTCTCTGGGCATGTTCATGACCCTGCTCGACGTCACCATCGTCAACATCGCCATCCCGGCGGTGATCAAAGACCTCAGAACGACCGTCACGACCGTCTCCTGGGTCGTCAATGCCTATAGTCTCGCGCTCGCCGTGCTCTTTCTCTCCCTGGGGCGCCTGGGCGACAAGTTCGGGCTCAAACTCGTCTTCCTGGGCGGCCTCGCCGTGTTCAGCGTGTTCTCGCTCGCCTGCGCTTTGGCCCCCACCATCAACTGGCTCATCGGCTTCCGTGTAGCTCAAGGCGTCGGCGGCGCGGCCATGGCTCCCATCTCGCTGGCCATCCTCTTCAAGGTCTTTCCGCGCCGGCAGCAGGGCATGGCCGTGGGTCTCTGGGGAGCACTTGGTGCTGTTGCCGCAGCCGTGGGACCGACGCTCGGCGGCCTTCTCGTTGAATACGCGAGCTGGCACTGGGTGTTCTTCATCAACGTGCCCATTGGGGCGGGAGCCCTGGCTTTCTGCTGGTTGGTTGTGCCCAAGGGCGAAGCCCACCGTTCGAGCTCCGGCATCGACCTCGTCGGCGTGGTGATCTCGGCCGTCGGGCTCTTCTGTCTGATCCTGGCCCTGATTGAGACGAGCACCTGGGGCTGGACGTCGACGAAGACCCTGGCCCTGTTCGTCGTTGCCGTCGCCTCCTTTCCCCTCTTTGCCTGGTGGGAGCTGCGCAGCCCCTCGCCGATGTTCGACTTCCGCTTGCTGCGCATCCGCTCGTTCACCGCCGCCAACACGACCATGCTGCTCATCGGGGCGACGATGGGCGGCGCCCTGTTTCTGCTCCCCATCTTCCTCATCTCGGTGCTCGGCTACAGCGAACTCAAGGCGGCGATCGCGATCACACCGATGCCCCTCGTGGGACTCGTCTTAGGACCCCTCGTCGGTGGGCTCACTGATCGCATTGGGCCACGTCTGCCGGCCGCTATCGGCGTCGTGTTCTTCGGCGTGGGCATGCTTCTGCTGGCCCAGCTCGGCGGGCAGAGCACGGCGCTGTCAGTGGGCTGGCGTGTCGTCTTTCTCGGCGTGGGCATGGGTTTCGTCTTCCCATCGGTCTCGTCGGCCGCCATGGGCTCGCTGCCGCCGCAGGTCTCGGGTGTGGGCTCGGCTGCCCTCAACACTCTGCGCCAGGTGGGATTCTCGCTCGGCATCGCCGTGCTCATCGCCATCTTCTCTCAGCAGATGGTGACGAACGTCGCCACCGCGGTGCGCCAGTCGCAGAACTTCGTGAAGACGCAGACCGTGCTCCCGGCGCTGGCGCAGCAGCAGATCGAGGCGTCTCTTGTGCAGACCGCCCAGGCCGCAAAGCAGGGCGGGGGCATGAGCATCGGTGTGAGCGACTCCCTGGCCGGCCTGCCCACGGCGCCGCCGGGCACGCCCGTGTTTGCAGAGCAAGCCAAGCTCAGGCATACCATCGGCGCCATCTTCCGCGACGACATCGCGAAGTCGTTCCGGCTGTCGTACTACGCCGCCGCAGCGGTGGCCTTCCTGGCGTTGATCCCGGCGCTTTTCACAGGCCGCCGGCTGGGCGAGTTTCAGGGGCACGAAGCGATGTCGCGGGCAGAGCGTGCGGCCGACACAGCGTGAGCGCCGTGCCCGCCAGGGTCCCGAGCGGCCTGGTTCTCGATCAACGCGGTGGTCGATCCCTTGCCCGGCTCAGACCTCGGTAGTGCGTCGTGCTGTGACAAGGACAGCGACAGTGCTCGAGCGGATCGGCCGCCCGAGCCGCTCATAGATCGCGGCGCTTTCGCTCGCAAGGGCCTGACGCTGGTTTGCTGAGAGCCGGGCGTAGAACGATGCCGTGCTCAGAAGCGCGTTCAGTTCGGCGGCTGTCTGTTCGAGGAGCGTCGGCACGGCGGCGATCTGCACGTCGCAAAACAGTCTGCTCGCCTGGGCCTCGGCCACGTTGTGGCTTCCCACCCACGCCCACGCCTCGGAGACGTCGCCGCGGCGCTGCTGCACGCCGGTGACGGTGGCGGCAAGATCGCGATAGGTGGGCCAGGTTGCCGCGATCTGCGGCGCGATCCTGGTCAGGGCCGCGAGAAGCGCTTCCTGGTCAGCGGCGCTGCGCTCCTCGTTGAGTCCACAGTACTGTAGGAGAGCGAGTGTCCCCCCGGGGACGAGCGTGCGAGCGACTTTCTGCCAGCTGACCTCGGGGTCGATCCAGTGAAACGCAGACGCCGAGAACGCGGCGCAAAAGTGGTTGGGGGGAAGCTGCGCGTCTTCAAACCGCGCCTCTACAAACTCCACCTCTCCCGGGCGTTGCAGGCGTTCCTTGGCGAGCGCTATCAGGTGCTTGCCCGGTTCGACTGCCGTTACGGAAAGGCCGCGCGCGACAAGATCGCGCGTCAGCTGACCACTACCGCAGCCGACTTCGAGCACCCGGTCGCCGCTTGCGATGTCGGCGAGCTGGCAGGCATGAGCGATGAGCGCATCGGGATACGTGGGGCGGCTGCGGTCGTACTCGGCTGCCACCGCATCAAATACCTTGCCGTTATGCCGGGCGGAGGTGCTGCTCATGTCAGGGATTCTATCGTCTCGGGCGGTACGAGTTGCGCGCTGGGGCGGCCGTTCTTTCGCGTTCGATTCATCGGCAGTGAGGTATTTCAATCGGGCCTTCTTCAAGAAGCCCTCAAGTCACTGACGACGGTGAGGCGATCCCGCGCTTTGCGGGCTCACTCCGGCTTGAGAGATACCCAAAGGGTTGGCTTGATCAGGGCGGCGACATACTGTGCCCAGAAGACTGCGGTGCGACAGGAGAAGTTGACGATCTGCCCCTCCGCCGCGGAGAAGGAACGCTCGGGGCTGTGGTGTCGATCCGAGCTGAGACGCAGGGTGTGATAGCCCTGCTCGACCGGCAGCTCGATCGTCTGATGAGCGGCGATCGTGCCCCTTTTTCGTTTCTCATGACTCCTTCTGCACCTTTCCGAGACGTGTGTCCTCACGAGTGAGCGCCGTCGCCGTTCAGACCGGTGTAATCGTAACCGTAATCGTCTCTGGGTCGTCGAGGCGATTGACGGCCCACTTCTGCAGGTAGAGCGTGCCGATTACCGTCGGCTGATCTGACTGCGGTTCTTCGTGGCGCACCGTGTTCTGCATCTCTTTTGTCTGGCGCAGGGTTACCGTCAACGGGTCCATCGATCTTCATTTCGGCGCTGTGATTGGGGCAGAGCCTATCACTGGCCGGCGCGGCAGCGGCGCGTGTGGCGCCAAACAATCCTCTGGCCATGGTCCCTCCCTCTTTGCGCTGCCAGCGCCGACAAGGCCGTCAGGGGCGCCCAGAAAGGCTCGCCCTGAGGACATCGCGCTCCTCGCGACGCGGTTCTCGCGTCGCAGTCGGGTGAGTTCCTCGCGCTCGGCAGTGGTGAAGCCCTCTTTATCACCTGCGTCGATCTTCGCCTTCAGCAATTTAGCGGCGTACCGCTGATGTTGTCAGATCGAGATCACGGGCAACTTGGGCGACTGACCTCTCACCACTCAGACAGAGGCCAACCACCTCTGCCTTGTACTGGGCGCTAAACGACCGTGCCATCGTCGTTCTTGCTCTGTGTTTGTCATTGCAGACATCCTCTCTCGGCACGTAAACGCTTTATCTTGGATGTCCGTCAAAACGGGTCAAGCCCAACCCAGCGCACACCGAAGCGGAGCAGCAATGCCGTCGGCACCCAGATAGCCTCCCCCAAGCCTCGTCCAGCGGTGCTGCGGGAGACGTCTTCCCCTTCCGTGTGCGCCTCTCACCACACCGAACAGTCGCCAGTCCATGCCCCCCACTCCGTCTACGTATCGGTCGTAGCCGGATATCACTCCGCCCACTCGAGCGGTCCACAAAAAGCCCCGGTGTGGCGATTCAATCTGGCGGGCTCGGGTAACAGATCCTCGCCCATTCCTGGCAAAACGTTACCGATCAATCAGGTGAATCGCGCTCGCTTTGACGCTGGCCGTGACAGTGGCGTCGGGCGTGAGGTCGAGTTCGAGGTACGACTGTTTGGTCACGTAGGCAACCAGGGGGAAGCCGCAGTCGAGCGTGATCTTGAACAGCGGTCCGAGCGCGGTGACACGCGTTACACGGGCTGCGAACTGGTTGCGGACGCTTGAATCTGTGCTCACGCTGCGCGCCAGAGCAACATCTTCGGGGCGAATACAGACGAGCACGCGCTGGGCGCTCGTCTCGCCGACGGCGCGAATCTCGCCCTCACCCAGGGAGACAAGGGTGACGCCGTCGCCAACGCTGAGTACATGGCCCTCGACAACCGTCTCGACGCCGACGAAGGTGGCGACGAACTCGTCGTGCGGCGTATTGAAGATCTCGGCTGGTGTGCCGATCTGCAGCAGGGCGCCGTCATGCATCACAGCGATTTTGTCGGCCAGGACGAGCGCTTCGGTCTGATCGTGAGTCACGTAGACGGCCGGCAGCCCGAGCTGATTCAAGAGCGTCTTGAGTTCGTCGCGCAGCGTGTCCCGAGCCCGCGCGTCGAGCGCTGAGAGCGGCTCGTCGAAGAGGAACAGCGCCGGTTCCATCGCCAGGGCGCGGGCGAGGGCAACGCGCTGCTGCTCGCCACCGCTGAGGTGCTCCGGCTTACGATTTGCAAGGTGGGTCAGGTCCAGGCGAGTGAGCAAGTCACGGGCGCGCTGCGGGTCGTTGCGGCAGGGAAACTGCACGTTCTGCAAGACGCTCAGGTGGGGGAACAGGGCGTAATCCTGAAACATGAAGCCGACGCGGCGCGCCTCGGGCGGGGCGTCAGTGACGTCCCGCCCGTCAATAAGTACCCGTCCGCTCTGCGGGTAGAAAAAGCCGGCAATGGTCTCCAGCAAGACCGACTTGCCGGCACCGCTGGGGCCGAGAATGACGAAGACCTCTCCCGGATCAAGCGAGAACGAGATGTCGCGCAAGCTGAAGGCGCCGAGCGAGACTGAAACGTTTTCGACCGCCAGCGCTGCCGTCACAGACGATCTCCGCGGGCAGTGTGCCGGCGACCATGCGCCAGAGAACGGAAGAGGATGAACAGCGCCAGCACGACGAAGAGGAACAGCACCGCCATTGCCGACGACTCGGTCAGCCCGAACTGGAGGAAGAGATCGTATATCTTGACCGGCGCCGTCATTGGATAGTACGTGAGGATGATGACGGCGCCGAACTCGCTCACGGAACGAGCGTACGTGAGCGTGAGTCCAGTGAGGACGCCGCGGCGGGCGAGCGGCAGCGTCACGCGCGCGAACACGCCCCACGGGCCGGCTCCCAGCGTGCGCGCCACCTTCTCGACCCGCGGGTCGACCGACTCGAAGCCGACGCGGGCAGCGTTGACTGTGTAGGTGACACTGACGAAAAGCATGGCGATAACGATGCCCCCGAGTGTGCCCCAGAACTGGTAGCCAGTCAGGGACTGGACTGAAGAGCCGATCCAGCCGGTACGGCCAAATACGAAGAGCAGGGCAATGCCGACGACGGTGTGAGGAATGGCAAGCGGAATGTCGACGATTGCTTCGATGACGCCCTTGCCGGGAAAAGTCGTGCGCGCCAGCAGGTAGGCGAGAGGGACCCCCACGAAGCCGGCCAGAGCGGTGGTGATGAAGGCCGCCTCCAGGCTGAGAACGATGGCGGCGCGTACGTCGCTCATCGCTGCCACGTGAGCAAGCTCGCTCGGCGACTGCTTGAGGATCATCTGCATCAGCGGCAGCAGGATGAAAGCGAGCAACAGCCCACCGATGAGCCAGAAGACGAGCAGCAGACCACGTGAAGGTGCTCGTGCGGGTTTCAGTTTATTGACAGTCATGTGAAACCGGCTCTTCACTGGAGACGCAGGTCAGATCGATCAACGGCAAAGCGAGCGCCTGATGCATCGCTGCGTCAGGCGCTCGCTTTGCGACTATTTCGTCTAGTTCATCATTGATTGGGCCATGGTGCAACGAGCGACGTTAACGGAGCCGGAATTTTGCTCATGTCGCTGGCATAGGCGGTGGAGAGGGTGTTGAAGCCATTGGCTTTCATGATGCTCTGGCCTTGCGGGCCGAAGAGGAACTGCAGGTACTGGAGCGCCCAGGCAGGGTGGGCGGCGTTCGTCGGCACGGTGGCCGCGTAAACGATCGGCGCGCCTGTCACTGGACCGTTTGTCGTTGACGCCGACACGGTTGCGTAGGATGACGCGTACTGAGCGTCGCTGAGATTGATCTGGGGTGGCAGCTGCAGGTATTTGAAGCCGTTCTGCAGGGCGTCTGAGCGATACATGGCCAGGTAGTCGATCTGCCCTGACTGCAGAGCTGCGATGAGCTCTGTCTCGGTGTCACGCATGTTCGACTGCGGCGCGTTCTTCAAGATGGCCGCTTCGAGGCCGGGCTGGTGGTAGTACTTTTCGGCGAGACTCATCATCTCGAGAATCTGGTAACCCGAAGGATCTGTGTTGGGGCTGGAGCGGCCGATCTGCACGCCCGGTTTGGCGAGAATCTTGTACCAGTTCTGCGGCGTGATCTCGCTCGCGTACTTGCTCTTGCTCGTGTACACGAAGGTAATCGCATTGGTGACAAAACCGGCGTACCAGGTGCTGTAGGCGGTCGAGTCATTGGTCGTGAACATATACTTGGGTATGACGTGATAGTCGGCGACGGCGACTACGTCGGCGATCTGGTGTAGCTCAGTTACCTGCTTGGCCATTTTGACGCTGCCGCCAAACTGCGCCTGAATGGTCACATTCGGGTGCAGTTTCATGAACGCGTTGTCGACTTGCGTGAAAGGTGTGGCCAGAGTGCCAGCGCCGAAGATCGTCAGGGTGACTGGTGTTGTGCTGCTGGTAGCTGCCGAGGAGCTGCTGGCAGCGGGTGATGGCGTGCCGCTGGCCGTCGACTGGGATGAACTCCCACAGCCGGCGGCTAACAGCCCCAGCAAAGCCACACTTATGACGACGATCAAACGTTTCATCTTTTCTCCCTCGACGCGGTGATTAATGGACACGGGCGACCACTTGGCCGGTGTGTGTGAGGTCGTATCCACGGAGTGCCTCCGCGGTACGCCGAAATGCGCTACTGTGCAGTGCCTCCAGAACTGGCTGCACGCGGGCGGAATCGAGTTGGTCGCTGGGAATGACGAGATCGAAGCGCTCTTCGCCCAGCGGTAAGAAGTCAAGCCCCCAGGCGACGGCGACGGCCCGCAGACCCGGGCCGGCGTCGGCCTTGCCGTTTATGATCGCGTTGGCGACGGCGGCGTGGGTCGCGACTGTCTGCTCCCACCCGATCAGCGCGTGAGCATCGACGTGTGCTGTTCGCAGGCGTGAATACAGGAGCAGACGTGAGCCCGCGCCGCGCTGACGATTGATGAAGCGGATGCCGCGGCGGCCAAGATCGCAGACGCTCCTGATCGACAAGGGATTGCCCGGCGCCAGCAGGAGCCCGTTCTCACGTGATGCCAGGTTGATGAGGACGACGTCGTCTTCGGGCATGAGGTGTTTCACGAAGGGGACGTTGTACTCGCCGCTCTCGGCGTCGAGCAGGTGGATGCCAGCCGCATCGGTCTGGTGCTCCGCCAGTGCGAGCAATCCACCGATGCTGCCGACGCTGTGATTGGCAGCGTGGGCCACATACGCCAGGTAGTCGAGCAGGGGGTCATCACTGCCGGTGATCGAAAGGCAAGTGTCGGTTTCGCCCACGGCGGTGTGTCGATTCGCAACCAGACCGTCGCAGAGGTCAAGCTCTGTGAAGCGGGCCTCCGTTTCGTGTAGCGCCGCGTTTGCTGCGGCCTGGCGGCCGATATCGCCGGTCTGGATTGCCTTGTTGTACGCCTCGACTCGCGCCACGCGCTCGTCACCGAGCGTATGGCGATGGGCTTCAACCAGATGAGAAACGGGCGCGCCCGTCGCGTGACCGAGAAGGAGTTTGACGAAGAACTCGTTGCGGTCGTCGGCTGGCTCAGAAAGCCACGCCACGAAAACACGTTTGCCTTCGGCACTCAAGGCGTAGACCTTGCGCTCGGGGGCGCCGACGCCTGGTTCGGTGCGCACCGTGACCCAGCCCGAGCGCGTCAGTTTGGCGAGCGAGCGGTAGAGCTGGGCATGGTCGATACGCCAGAAAGGTGCAAATTCCTCATCGATGATGCGCTTCAGGCTGTAACCGTATCGCTCACCGTTCGCTAACAGGCCGAGCAAAGCATGAGTCGGGGACATTGGCTTCTCCGTGACGTGCGCACGTCTGTCGAGGCGGTGAGAAGGCAAGCAGCGAACGCTCGTCTCCTATATGCAGTGCATATAGAACACGCGCCGAGTTCGGTTGTCAAGGTGGGTGAACGATGGGTGAACGGACGATCGCGGCGAACAACGTGTTCGCCAGCGAGAGTCGCCCTGGTGCGGCCGCGGCTGCTGTCTAGCTGCCGGTGGGGCCGGCACTCGCTGGGCTGCCGGCGGTTTCACCGCCGTCCATGACGATCACCGAGCCGGTGAAGTACGTTGCTTCGTCGCTGGCGAGATAGGCAAACAGACCGGCGACCTCTGCCGGTGTGGCGTGGCGGCCGAGCGGCAGCAGACGATTGACCTGAGCGAGCATCTCGGGCGTGTACTCGGCTTCCTGCATGGGCGTCAGCACATAGCCGGGGCAAACGGCGTTCACGCGTACGGTCGGTGCCCACTCCAAGGCGAGTGTCTTGGTGAGTTCGATCACCGCCGCCTTGGTGGCGTTGTAGTCAGCATAGTAACGGTAGCCGAGCAGACCGTTGGTGGAGGCGGTGTTAAGGATGACGCCGCCGCCGGCAGCGAGCATGCGCCGGCCGGCGGCTTGAGCGACGTTGAAGACGCCCGTCAGGTTGGTCGCCAGCACCTGCTGCCACTGCTGCGGTGTTATCTCCAGGGCCGGCCGGCGAAAGCTGATACCGGCGTTGTTGATGACAACGTCGACAGCGCCGATGCGGGCGAACGCTGTCTCGACGGCCTGGCGATCGCCGACGTCGACGCTGATGATGTCGGCGCCCTGGCGTCGCGAGAGCACAAAGACCTCGCTGCCCTCGGCGCGAAAGCGTGCCACTGTCGCAGCGCCGATGCCGCTGGCGCCGCCGGTCACGACGACGAGTTTGCCGGTCAGTCCCTTCATGATGGCGATTCTATCAGGACAACCCGGCGGTAAAGCTCGGCAGGGCCGCCGGCGTAGCCGGCAGCGGCCCACTACCGCGATCGCCGCCCGCCGCTTCACGGCCGGAGATTCCCGTGGCGAAGCCGTCAAGTCGGTACGGTCGCACACTGGTAGGATGCGACCGTGAAACGGATCGGCATCATCAGTGATACGCATGGCTGGCTGGATCAACAGGTCAAACCTCTGTTTGCCGGCGTTGACCACATTATTCACGCCGGCGACGTTGGCAGGGTTGCTGTGCTCGATGAGCTGGCGGCTTTGGCTCCCATCACCGCGGTCTCGGGCAACGTCGATTGGAGTTCGGGCAGCGAACTTGCCGACCTGCCGGCAGCGGCGCAGCTCGACATCGCCGGGGTGCGTTTTGTCATCGCCCATATACGCGCCTACATTGCGCAGAGCTGGAACTTGAGTGAGTACGGTGTACGCGTCGCCGTTTACGGCCATAGCCACCGCGCCGAGATCGACTGGCGCGACGACATTTTGTTTCTCAATCCCGGCTCTGCCGGCGCGGCCCGCTTCGGTTTGCCGCGCAGCGTCGCTGTCTTGGTCATTGACGGTGACGATCTGCGACCGCGCATCATCAATCTGGAACAAGGTGGAGCCGCTGCGCAGCGGCGTTAGGCTGCCCGGTCGCGCCGAACGGCGCAGACGCTCAGGGCGCGACGGCGGGCACTTCGCCAACAGCGCCGCAGAGCTGGTGCATTCAGCCGCTGAACAGAGATTGGGTCTCCGGTACCAGGCGATGCACTGCTCCATCTGCCTGCCTTTGCCGTCTGCGGGGAGATCGCGGGAGGGTGATTGTACTGCCTGCGGCTCGGCGAGGGTATACCAACCTATCAGCAGATCAACCTGGCCGGAGGAAACTGACCATGAGTGCACCAATAGTCACCATCTACTCGCTGACCACCTGCGGCTGGTGTCGGCAGACGAAGGAGTTCTTTAAACAACGCGGCGTGAGCCCCTTCATCGTTGAATACGATATGGCCGGTCCCGAACTTCAGCGCAAGATCTCGGCCGAAATGCAGCAGCACGGCGCCGGCGGTTTCCCGTTTGTGAAGATCGGCAGCCATATCGTTGCCGGCTACAGCCCCGAGCAATTTGAGAGGTGGCTGACGAGCAACTGAGCCAAGCAGCGCTTGCAACGCCTACTGGCTCCGTGCTAAGTCAGCGGCGTGACGATGCGAGGCGTTCAGGAGATGTCGCCGTGCGCGGCGAAAAGAAGCGAGAAAGAAGATGGTCGGGGTGGGCGGATTTGAACCGCCGACCTCTCGGTCCCGAACCGAGCGCTCTACCAAGCTGAGCCACACCCCGGCGAACTGCGATTATAGATGAAGAGTGAGCCGCGGCGCCAGCCGGCGCTCGTCGTTCGACTGGGACGCCGGTGCGGCGGCTTTTTCGTGGCCGGCGCGACAACCCCCGGCCTGACGTCTTTGCTGCAGCGCGCTCGGGTAGCTTCAGCCGTTGGCGCGCCGTTGCCGCTCACCGGGACCGCTGCCGATTGAGCGGCCGATCTCGGTGATGCGGTCGGCGAGGCAGAAGCGGCAGATATCGGCCGTCTCATTGAGGCAGGCCTTGTCGGGGTAAATCTCATACTTGGTGCGGTACTCGACCGGGGTGAGGTTCGGCATGACGATGTTAGCGCCGCGCTGCAGACCCTGCTCGCGGCCGCTCTCCTTGTTGATTGTGGCCAGAGCCGTGGTCGAGGGAATGTTGGCCTCGGGGCAAGCGAGGCGCGTCAGAGCGAGGACTTTGTACACCGTCAGTTCGTCGTTAGGGATCTGCTGCTCGGATGGGATGCGGCGTCTCCACGCACCTGCACCGAGCGGCGTCGCCGGATGAGCGATGTAGGGGCCCACGCCAATCATGTCGAGATCAAGCTGACGGAACAGGTCGATGTCGTCGGCGACACTGTCGTACGTCTGGCCGGGTATGCCGATCATGATGCCGCTGCCGACCTCGTAGCCAAGTTCGTTGAGCAGGCGCAAGAGAGCAATGCGGTCTGACAGGCGACCGGGTAGCGAGGGGTGGATAAGTTCGTAGAGTTCATTGTCGCTGGTTTCGAAACGCAGCAAGTAGCGATCGGCACCGGCTAGGCGCCAGGTGCGGAGATCATCGCTGGCGCGCTCACCCAGGCTGAGCGTTGCCGCCAGCCCTGTTTCGGCCTTGATGCGCCGGATCACGTCGCTGACCCAGGGCGCCGTGATGCCGTAGTCTTCGCCTGCTTGCAGCACCGTTGTGCCGTAGCCGAACTCGCGTGCTCGGCGCGCGCAGGCGACGATTTCGTCGGCGGACATGCGGTAGCGCTCGATCTCGCGATTGCCGGCGCGCAGGCCGCAGTAACCGCACTGGCGCACGCAGTAGTTGCCGATTTCGACGAGTCCGCGCAAGTGCACCTCGTCGCCGACGGTTTCGCGGCGTGTCTGATCGGCGGCTCGCCAGAGCCGCTCGAGACACGCCGGGTCTGTCTGGCGCAGCCAAACCAGGATCTCATCGCGGCTCAGGCCGGGGCGGGGAGGGGGTACGTTTGTCACGGGATCAACCGGCCTGGTCATCGGCGACGACGGGTGGCTCTGGTCTGCCGGCGGCCGGCGCCAGCCGGGCGTTGTGCTCGCCAGATGCTCCTTGCGGCGGGGTCATCGCCGGCGCGCCCTGGGGCCGCGCCAGCCGCGCTCGCGCGGCCTCAAGCGCGGCTGGAAACGGGCGCAAAGCGCGTTCGAAAATGCCCAGGCTGTATGCAATGACCAGCCCGTAGTTGGTGATCGGCACACCGGCCTGGCGGCACGTCAACACACGGTGCAGCATTTCGCGTCGATTGGCCGTGCAGGCGCCGCAGTGAATCACCAGGTTGTAGCCGCTTGGGTCAGCGGGAAAATCGTGTCCCTGCACATGGTCGAACTGCAGCTTGCCCCCCACATACTGCGTCAACCAGCGGGGAATCTTTACGCGACCGATGTCGTCGGCGATGGGGTGGTGGCTGCAGTGCTCAGCGATCAGTATGCGCGCGCCACTCTTCAGATCGTCGACGGCCAAGGTGCCTTCGACCTGACTAACAAGATCACCCTTGAACCGGGCAAAGAGAATGCTGAAGCTTGTCATCAGCACATCCTCGGGTGTATCGGCGGCGACTTTGAGAAACGCCTGCGAGTCGGTGACGACCAGCTTCGGCGGTTGCTTGAGGCGAGCCAGAGCACTCTTGAGTTCGCGCTCCTTCACCACCAGGGCCATGGCGTCTGAGTCCATGAGGTCACGGATTGACTGTACTTGCGGCAGAATCAAGCGACCGCGCGGCGCCTCCTTGTCGATCGGCACCACTAGCACGGCCAGCTCGTCGGGTCCCACCAGATCACCGAGAATGCTCGGGTTGTCGACGAAGTCCGCCGGGGCGGCGTCAAGCAGGGCCTGACGAAAGTCGAGCACACCGCGGCTCACGTGCGCAGCCGTGAGGACCGGCGTGATGTTGAGGTCGGCCAGGCGGGCGACCGGCGCCGCCGCGCCCGCCAAGTCGATCTTGTTGAAGACCACGACCACCGGCACGGCCCGCTGTTGCAGTTCGTCCAGAATGTCGTTTTCGAACTCGCCCCAGGTGCCGGCCTCGGTAACGATGACGCCGAGATCGGTGCGGTCGAAGACCTGCACAGTGCGCTTGGCACGCAGATCGCCGAGGGCGCCGACATCGTCGATGCCGGCGGTGTCGATGAACAGAACGGCACCTAGCGGCAGCAGCTCCATCGGCTTCTCAACTGGATCCGTGGTTGTGCCGGCGATGTCGCTGACAATGCTCACATCTTGTCGTGTGATTGCGTTCAGCAGACTTGATTTGCCAACGTTGCGTCGGCCGAACAGGCCGATGTGCAAGCGCATGCCGCGCGGTGTGTCCTGTAGGCCCATCCTGTGTCGCGTACTCCTTGTCTCGCTTGCTAGAGGTCGATGCCGCGATCGGCGGTCGACGGCATGCCGAGCCGGCAGACCGCCTCGGCGCTCATGAGTTCATCGATCTCGGCCGCTGTCAGCGCGCCGTCGCCGACGGCGACGGCGCGGACCGTGCGGCCGCTCGCCTGGGCCCGCTGCACGATGTCACAGGCGGCGTCGTAGCCGACGACCGGCACCAGTGCCGTGGCAACTGCCGACGAGGCCTCAACATGCGCGCGGCAGCGCGCCTCGTCGGCCTCCAGCCCTTCAATACAGAACCGGCGCAGGATCTCGCAGCCATTGGTCAGCAGATGCAGACTCTCGAGTAAACAGGCGGCGACGAGAGGCAGAAACGGGTTCAGCTCGAGGCTGCCCATGGCGGCCGCGGCGCCGATCGACTCGTCGTAGCCCATGACCATCATCGCCACCTGGGTGACTGCCTCGGGAATCACGGGGTTGACCTTGCCGGGCATGATACTCGAGCCCGCCTGGCGCTGGGGCAGGCGTATTTCGCCGATACCTGCCTCGGGCCCGCTGGAGAGCAGACGCAGGTCGCTGCAGATTTTGAAGAGCGAGGTAGCGGCGGCCTTGAGGATGCCCGACACCTCGACGAAAACATCGGCGTTCTGTGTCGCCTCGGTGAGGTTCTCGGCGCGGGCGAAACCGATGCCGGTGAGTTCACGCAGCGTGTCGACTACACGAAAGATGTACTGCCGGGGCGCGGCGAAACCGGTGCCGATCGCCGTGCCGCCAAGATTCACGACCCGCAGACGCTCTTCGCACTTGTAAATGCGCCAGCGGTCGCGGCTGAGCGCTTCGGCGTAGGCGCCCATTTCGCGGCCGAGGGTCGTCAGTACGGCGTCCTGCATCTGTGTGCGGCCGACCTTGACGACGTGGGCAAATTCCTTCTCCTTCGCTTGGAACGCTTCCTGCAGCGCCACAACCTGGTCTTCGAGCCGGTGTAAGAGACGGATCGCGGCCAGGCGCAGGGCTGTCGGGTAGGTGTCATTGGTGCTCTGGTGCAGATTGATGTCGTCAAGCGGTGAAATGCGCTGGTAGGTGCCTCGTGGTTCGCCGAGCAGCTCCAGAGCGCGGTTAGCCAGTACCTCGTTGACGTTCATGTTGGTGCTCGTGCCGGCGCCGCCCTGCAGGCGATCGACGATCACGTGCTCGGCCAGCAGGCCGTCGGCCATCTCGCGGCAGGCGCGCTCGATGGCGTCGCCCTTGGCGACGTCATCCGCCCACGCGCCGAGAGCGCGGTTGGTGAGCGCGCAGGCGAGCTTTACGGTACCGTAGGCGGTGACCAGCTCGGTATGTACCGGGCGACCGGCAAGGGGAAAGTTTTCCCTGGCGCGCACCGTGTGCACGCCGAAGAGAGCATTGACCGGCACAGCCAGCTCGCCCAGCAGGTCGGCCTCGGTGCGGTAGTCATCGCTCATCCGTTTCTTTCTCTGTGCCGTCTGGATGTCAATGGTTTCGCTGTGGCTCGGCGTCAGTCTGCGAACACCATCATCTGGGTGTGCACGCCAGTAATGGCGGCGAGACGGGCCGCCATTTCATCGGCAACGGGCTTACCGCCGACAATCTCGAGCAGGACCACACCGGTACCCGAGCAGAGATCGCCGTCGGTGTCATGCAGGCCGATGCGCGTTTTGATGTTGCAGCCGAACTCCGTGAACACCGCCTGGACTCGGGGTGCCTCTTCGAGGCGATCGGTAATGTGGACGCCGAGAATAAGATGCTCGTGCTCACTGGTCATGGTGATAACCTCCCTGTTCACCTGCTCGCGGCCATGAATGGCTGCGTGGTTTCAGTTCGCCTCGAGCTGCCGATTCGTTGCTGACGAGGCCGTTGGTGTGATATCGAGGGGCTGGGGGAGTTCAAAGCGAAACTCGGCCCACGAACCCGGTTGGGAGTCCGCGTGAATGTGGCCGTGGTGCAACTGAATGATCCGCCAGGAGTTGTACAACCCCAGGCCCGTGCCGCGCTTGCCCTCAGGTTGAGAGAGGTCAAGGCGCGAGAACTTGCGAAACAAGAGTGACCGCTGTTCGCGAGCAAAGCCAGGCCCCTCGTTCCAGACCGCGGCGGCGAAATCGGTCTCGGTTTTGCCGGCGCTGACACGCACTTCACCGCCGCCGCGACCGTACTTGGCGGCGTTACCGAGCAGGTTGACGAGGACAATCCTGAGCAGGGCAGGGTCGGCTTCAATGAGGAGCGGCAGCGTTTCCGGCCAGGCGGTCGTTATGTGCATGCCGCGGGCTTCGAGTTGCGGTCGCACGATATCGATGCTGGGCGCGGCAATGTCGGCGACGAAGTCGACGTCCATCCGTGGTTTGATCCTCAAATCTGCGTCTTCGACGCGCGCCAGATCGAGATACTCGCGCAACAGGTCGAGCAAATATTCCCCTTTGACGATCAGACGCTGCGTCTTCGCCTTCTGCTCGGGGGTCAACTCGCCCAAATAGCCGTTGACGAGGAGCTGGGCGTCGGTGACCATGCTCGCCACCGGGTTCTTGAGTTCGTGGCTGACGAAGCCGAGCATCTCGGTGTAGGCCTGATTGGCGGCCTCGAGCTGCTCAATGCGCCAAGCCTTCTCGACGGCCTGGCTGAGGCGCTCGCTGATGGCCAACTGCAACTCAACGTGATGGTTGGTGTAGACGCCTGGCTGCCGCGAACTGCGGAAGAGAAAACCGACCACGCGGCCCTCGACGACGAGCGGGCAGGTCAGGCTTGAGCGTACGCCTTCCCGCACCAGCAGATCGGAGGAGCGGCTGCGCGGATGTTCTGCGAGGTACTGCGCCAGGTCGTCGATGATGCGCGGGGTGCCGTTGGCAAGCACGGCAACCAGTGAACTGCCGCGCAGGTCTTCGGCGTATCCCTGACCCAGCAGGATCGGCTCGTAAGTGGCGCGAGCGTAGTGACTGACCACGCGCCGCCCGTCCTCTTCAACGAACGACAAGCCGATGCGATCGAAGGGGAAGATGCTACTGGTGTTCTCGAAGAGAAAGTCGATAACGTCGATGAGCGAGATCTTGGCGGCGACCTGCTGATTGACGCGACGCAGCACATCACGCTCGCGCTCGCTGAACGGCGTCATGACCTCGACTTCGCGATACGGGTCGAAGTAACGCAGACCGGCCGGTGTCTGGCGGTTCACCATAAGCGTTGACGGTGAGATTTCATCTCCTATCAGTATAGAGCGGACAACCTGACCGTGCACGGTCGACCCCATGCCGGACGATCTCGCTTGGCACAGGTCTGCCGGCGGTCCCGGCTCTGGGCCTGCCGGCGGCGCAACTCTGAGCCCGCTCGCGGAGTCAAACAGGGCCGGGCCGACCTTTTGACCCGGCCCTGTTTCGCGAGCGTCGGCCAGACGCCGCTCGCGAGCATTTCTTAGACGCGAGCTATTCGATGTACTTGCCGCGCGCCGTGTAAGTTGTATGCAGGAGTTCATGGCTCTTGTGGCCACAGGGCCCCTCGGTCAGAAACTCGTTGTAGATCTTGAGCACGGCCGGGTTCTCGTGCGACTTGCGGACCTCATAGGAGGCATCCTCGGCATAGAGCGCCTTGGCGCGTGCGGCGCGAATGGCCGGTGACGTCGGGATCGGCTGACCGCCGCCGCCGAGGCAACCGCCGGGGCAGGCCATGAACTCGATGAAGTGGCACTCACTGAACTTGCCGCCGGCCTTGATGTCGTCCATGACTCGCTTGGCGTTCGCGGTGCCGTGGGCAACGGCCACCTTCAGGGTGGCACCATTGAGCCAGTCCCAGTTCGGCACGAGGTGGGCAAGAAGGTCCGGTACCGGACCGACCTGCGGGACCTTGATCTCGACGTAGCGGACGCCTTCGAAACCACGAACCGGCACGATGTCGGCGTGATCGTACAGACTTTCAACCTTGAGGCCCGTTACCAGCTCGATGACCGACCGCAGTGCAGCTTCCATGACGCCGCCGGTGGCGCCGAAGATGACGCCTGAGCCGGACTCGCCGAACGGCGTGTCGAAGTCTGACTTCGGCAGATTAGGCATGTCGATGCCGGCCTCGCGCATCATCTTTGCCATCTCGCGAGTGGTGAGGCCGTAGTCGACGTCCTTGTAACCGCTGTCGTGCATTTCGGGCCGGTTACATTCGAACTTCTTCGCTGAACAGGGCATGAGCGCTACGCTGACGATGTCGGCCGGATCGATGCCGTTCTGCTCGGCGTAGTAAGTCTTCATCACGGCGCCGAACATCTGCTGCGGGCTCTTCGCCGACGACAGGTTGGGGATGTACTCGGGGTAGAAGTGCTCGAGATACTTGACCCAGCCCGGTGAGCAGCTCGTGAACTGCGGCAGGGCCACCTCTTCCTTTTCGACCAGCGCCTTATAGAGCCGGAGGAGCAGCTCAGTGCCTTCTTCGATGATGGTCAGGTCGGCCGTGAAGTTGGTGTCAAAGACCTTGTCGAAGCCGGCCGCCTTGAGGCCGGTGTTGAGCTGGAAGGTGAGCGGCGTACCGGGCTCGAGGCCGAACGCCTCGCCGATGGCTGCCCGCGGTGCCGGTGCCGTCTGGATAATGACGTGCTTGCGGGGATCGTCAATTGCCGTCCAGATTTCGTCGGTGGGATCGTTGGCGCGCAAGGCGCCGGTGGGGCAGCGGTTGATGCACTGACCGCAGTTGATGCAGACAACATCGCCAAGCGGTTTTTCGAGGAAGGTGCCGATGATCGTGTTGTGACTGCGGCCGAGTGCCTCGAGGACGCCGACTTCTTGAAGGTCAATGCAGGAGCGCACGCAACGACGACAGAGGATGCACTTGTTCATGTCGCGTACGACGGCGTAACTGGAGGTATCGACGGCGAACTTGGGCTCCGTCGGATGGCCGAAGCGGAACTCGTCAACGCCGTATTCGGCGGCCAGATCCTGCAGCTCGCAGTTGCCGTTGCGGGAGCAGCTGTAGCACTCACCGTAGTGGTCGGCGAGGAGCAAATCGATGATGTGGCGACGCGCCTGGCGCACGCGCCTGGTGTGTGTCTGCACCTTGATAGGGGCGGTGATCGGGTATGCACAGGAGGCTTGCAGCGTGCGCTGGCCTTCGACGTCGACAACGCACATGCGGCAAACGCCGGCCACGCAGAGATCTTCGTGATGACAGAGGGTCGGGATGCGCACGCCGATCTGTTTCGCTGCGTCAAGCACCGACGTGCCCAGCGGCACCTTGATTTCGATGCCGTCGATCGTTGCCGAGACGAGAGCGCCAATGGCGTTGGCGTCGGCTGCCGTGGGTACGTGCTGCCCCTGTTGGCTAATCGGGGCGCGGGTTTCGGTTACGTCACTCATGCTCAGTTCCTCGCTGGTTCGGAGGTTGCCGCAACGCGCCCCATCACTTCGTCGCCAAAGTTCTTGACGATCGACATGAAGGCGTTTGGACTGCTCTGGCCGAGGCCGCACTTGCTGGCCACCTGCATCGTCTCGCAAAGCGAAAGCAGATCCTGCAGGTGGTCGGTGTTGCAGCGACCGGCGCGCATTGCCTCCACGCCGTGCAGCAACTGCACGTTGCCACACCGGCAGGGTGTGCACTGGCCGCACGACTCGTCGACGAAGAATTCAAGAAAGTCCTGAGCAACGTCGAGCAAGTCACGCTGGGCGCCGAAAATCATGATCGAGCCGCCTGTGGGAACACCCTCGAAAGCGATGATTGTTTCGTCGAACTGGGGACGACCGATGCAGGTACCGCTGGCCCCGCCGATCTGCACAGCCTTGGCGTCTTCTCCGCCAACCGCCTTCAGAAGGGCACGCACACTGATCCCCAGCGGGAACTCGTACACGCCCGGCTCCTTGCAGTCGCCGGAAACACTGAAGATCTTCGTCCCGGTGCTGGCCTGGGTGCCCTTCTGCTTGAACCATTCGGCGCCGCGAGCGAGAATGCACGCCACGTTCGCCAGTGTCTCGACGTTGTTGACCGTGCTGGGGCGGCCGAGAAAGCCGGTGTTGACGGGGAAGGGTGGGCGGTTGCGTGGTTCGCCGCGAAAGCCCTCGAGCGACTCGATGAGGGCTGTTTCTTCGCCGCACACGTAGGCGCCGGCGCCGGTCTGAACGCGAATGTCGAAGTCGAAGCCGTCGAGACCGGCAACGTTGTTGCCCAGCAGGCCGGCCGCACGTCGCGCCGCCAGCACCTGCTCGAGGTGCGGACGCAGGTAGGTGTACTCGGCGCGCAGGTAGACGATGCCCTCTTTGGCGCCGATCGCCCGTCCGCCGATGGTCATGCCTTCGAAGACGAGGTCGGCGAAGTCGCCGAGGATGACGCGGTCTTTGAAGGTACCTGGCTCGCCCTCATCAGCATTACAGATGACGAACTTTTCTGGGCTCTGCTCGACGGCAGCGAAGTTCCACTTCAGACCGGTGGGAAAACCGGCGCCGCCGCGGCCTTTGAGACCGGAGGCGGTGACTTCTTTGATGATGTCTGGCCGTAGCATCGTCACGGCCTTCTTGAGCCCAGCTTCGGGTTCGATTGTGCTGAAGGTCAGTGGTGTCTTGATCGATGAATCACTCATACGAGGTGCTCCTCTTTGTGCTCCGGCGCGAACAGGCCAAACGAGCGCCGGCAGTCGTCAAGGATCTCGTGCACTTTCTCGGGTGTAACGCGCGTATAGACACGGTCATTGACGAGCATCGCCGGGCCCTGGTCGCACATGCCCATGCAGTTGCTCCACTCCAGCGTGAACTTGCCGTCGACGGTCGTCTCGCCAAACGTGATACCAAGGTCGTTCTCGAGCTGGCTGGCAACACGATCCTTGCCGTTCATGTCACAGCTGATCGTGCGGCAGAGGCGCAGCACGAACTCGCCGGCCGGCTCACTGCCGAGGAAAGAGTAGAACGAGGCGACGCTGTGCACCTCGACAGGGTGAATGTCGAGCACGTCAGCAATGACCTGCATAGCGTGACCGTCGATGTGATGATGCTTCTTTTTAATCTCTTGCAGGATCGGGATGAGCGCGGTGCGGCTGCGACCAAACTGGTCGGCCAGCGCCCTGATATCCTCGCTGAGCTGCTCGCGTTCTGTTACAAGCATTGCCGGCCTTTCTCTTAGCTGAGGAGTGACTTGACCTTAGCGATAAGTGTCGCTGGGTCGATTGGCTTGGACTGGAACTCGTCCACGGGGACCATCTCGTCGTCCTTGCCGAAACTCATGCCGGTCGCCGCGCCGACGCTGGTGAGCATCATGATCGGCAGCGTGCAGCCATCGCGGCGCAGGTCCTGAGCCATGACGAAGCCGTCATCGGGCAATTCCATCATCACATCGAGAATGAGGAGGTCGGGCGCAGCGTCGGTCACCAGCTGCATGCCCTCCGCACGACTCGCGGCGGAGACGACCTCGTAGCCCTCCTTTTCGAGCACGAGGCGTCCCGCCTCAAGGATGTCGGGATCGTCGTCTACGATGAGAATCTTTGCCACCACTATCTCCCTCGCTCGTTGGCCATAACTGACGGATGCTGCCTCGGGCACAGCCTCCCGAGGCGAGGATATGTTCGTGCTTCCTCTCGCGCGACACCTTACACGGTAAGGGTCATCCTGGCGCCGAGAAATGGCGCCGGCTTCATGTCAGCCGAATATTGTGAAGTATTGCACGACTTGCTTGTGTTATCTAGCGCAAGGCGCCAGGAGGGCGTCGGCCGCTTGCATGGACAAACTGTCCAGAAAGCGCCGTGAGAGCGTGCTCTGTGGCCGAAATATCGTCTCGGTCGAGGTGCGTTTGCTAAAGTTGCCGTCGTATGTTCAGCACTCCGCAGGCAGGCGTTTTTGTGCCGTCGGTTTCGGCGCGCGGCGCTCGCCGCGTCTCTGTGACATCGTCCTAGAACTCGTTGGAGGTCCACACTCATGACGCAGACCAGCACAGACATAGATAGCAAGGCGCTTATTCCCGGCATCGTCAGCCACGCCACGCCGATCACGGTTGATCATGCCGAGGGCAGCTGGGTGTACGGGACTGACGGCAGCAAATGGCTCGACTTCATCATGGGCATCGCCGTCGTCGGCACCGGCCATTGTCATCCTAAGGTCGTGGCGGCGGCGCGCGAGCAGGTCGGCAAGATCGATCACGCGCAGATGAACATGTACTACCACCAGCCGATGCTCGATCTGAGCGCGCGGCTGATGGAGATCGTGCCCGGCAAAATGGAGCAGGCGCTCTATGCAAACTCCGGTGCCGAGGCGGTCGAGAACGCCGTCAAGCTCGCCAAGCTGACGCTGCGTCGGCCGGCCGTCATTGGCTTCCATAACGCGTTTCATGGCCGCACGCATCTTGCCATGGCACTGACTGACTCGGTGGCGCACTACCGTGGCCACATGGAGCCGCTCGTCGGCAGCGTCTATCACGCTCGCTATTGTGACCCCTTCCACACGCCGACGAGTGAGGATCCTACCGAGTACGCGATCGAGGACTTGCGCCGCGTCTTGCGGGCCGAGGTGTACGGCGACGATGTGGCGGCGATTATCGTTGAGCCAATCCAGGGTGAGGGTGGCTTCATCGTGCCGACAGCCGAATTCTTCCAGGAGCTGCGCAAGATCGCCGACGAAATCGGCGCCTACCTCATCATCGACGAGATTCAGGCCGGTATGGGCCGTACCGGCAAGTGGTTCTGCCACGAGCATTACGGCGTCGAAGCCGACATCGTGACTATCGCCAAGGCCATCGCCAGTGGCTTTCCGCTGGCGGCCATCGTCAGCAGCAAGGAGATCTGGGACAAGGTGAACCCAGGCTCAATGGGCGGCACTTTCGGCGGCAACGCCGTCAGCTGCGCCGCCGGCGTGGCCACGATCGATGCCATGCGCGACGAGGGCATGCTCGACAACGCCGCTCGTCAGGGAGAAAAACTGACGAAGTTCTGGCTCGACAAGCAGGCCCAGTACCCGTGCATCGGCGACGTTCGTGGTAAAGGCCTCATGTTCGCCATCGAGACGGTGAAGCCGGGTACGCGCACGCCTGACGCAGTGCCGGCCAAGGCGTTCATCGCCGAGTGCAACAAGCGCAATGTGATCCTGATGGGCGCTGGCGTGTTCGCCAACTGCGTGCGTTTCCTGCCGGCGCTCAACGTCAGCGACGCCGATCTCGATTTCGCCTTTGGCGTCTTCGACGAGGCGGCCAAGGTGGCCTTCGCCTGATCGCCGGCTGATCCTGGCGTCAAAGTTGGCCTGGCGCTTACGCTGTCAGGCCACGGGGTGGGGGGGGGGGGGGGGGGGGGGGGGGG
>JBKQWK010000190.1:0-3513 GCA_052139595.1 Thermoleophilia bacterium
CGACAAGAGTGACGGACCGGGAAGCGGCGGCGCCTGCCGCGACCGCCGCCGCGAGACGCTGTTCATCGACGCCCGCCAGATGGGGGCGCTTGTCGATCGCACGCACAAGGAGCTGAGTGACGAGGACATCGCGCGCATTGCCGGCACGTATCACGCCTGGCGCGGGGAGCCGGGTGCTCAGGGCACGGCCGGCTACGCCGACGTGCCCGGCTTTTCTAAGAGTGCGACGACGGACGAGATCGCCGAGCACGGCTACGTGCTCACGCCCGGCCGGTACGTGGGCGCCGTCGAGGCCGAAGACGACGGCGAACCGTTCGACGAAAAGATGAAGCGCCTGACGGCGGAGCTCGCCGAGCAGTTCGCGGAATCGGCGAAGCTGGAGGAGGAGATCAGGGCGAACCTCGCCAGCCTCGGGTTCGATGACTGATTCGCTATTGGGCGCTCTTCCTGCCGAATGGGAAATCACGACCCTCGGCGAGGTCTGCGCGCGTGGTGGTGGCGATATCCAGACCGGACCGTTCGGCAGCCAGCTGCACGCCTCTGACTACGTCCCGGTCGGTGTGCCCTCCATAATGCCGCAGAACATCGGCGACAATCGCATCGTCACTGACGGCATCGCGCGTATCTCTGAGGGTGACGCCGCCCGACTCCGGCGCTATTTGGTCCGATCTGGCGACATCGTCTACAGCAGGCGCGGCGACGTCGAGCGGCGCGCGCTCGTCCGCGACGAGCAGGTTGGCTGGCTCTGCGGCACCGGGTGTCTCCGTGTTCGGCTCGGCGAGGGCGTTGCGGAGCCGTCCTACGCCGCCTACTACCTGGCGCATCCAGCCGTTCGCGAGTGGATCGTCCAGCATGCGGTCGGCGCCACTATGCCTAACCTCAACACGGCGATTCTCTCGGCAGTTCCCTTTGCGCTTCCCCCGCTAGCAGCGCAGCGTCGCATCGCCCACATCCTCAGTGCCCTCGACGACAAGATCGAGCTCAACCGCCGCATGAACCGCACCCTCGAGGCGATCGCCCGCGACATCTTCAAGTCGTGGTTTGTCGACTTCGATCCGGTGCGCAGGAAGATGGAGGGCGGCAAACTCGGGCAGCCGCCTGACGTTGCCGCGTGTTTTCCCGCTTCGTTCGAGGAGTCAGCGATCGGCTTCGTCCCACGGGATTGGCCAGTCGTTCGGCTATCCGCACTGGCCGACATCAACCCTACGTATCCACTTACCCGGGGCTCCATTGTCCCCTACGTAGAGATGAGCGGCCTGCCGACCGATGCAGCTCGAATCACCCAATGGCGCTACAGGGAGTACACCTCAGGAAGTCGGTTTCGCAACAGCGATGTGCTTGTCGCCCGAATCACTCCGTGCCTCGAGAACGGAAAGACGGCCCTAGTGGACTTCTTGGAGCGCGGTGCGACCGCCTGGGGCTCAACTGAGTTCCTTGTCATGCGCCCTCGAGGATTCGTTCCTACCGAATACGTGTACTGCCTGTCCCGATCTGTCGCGTTTCGCGACTATGCTGTCGGCAGCATGAACGGGTCGTCGGGCCGCCAACGGGTTCCAGCCGAGGCGCTCGATCGGCTTCTCGTGGTCAAGCCGCCGGACAGACTGCTAGAAGCGTTCGGGGAGGTTACCGGTTCCGAACTGGCACTCATGAGGACGAATGATCGGCAGAGCCAGGCGCTTGCGGAGCTGCGCGACATTCTGCTGCCACGCCTGCTCAGTGGCGCACTTTGAGCGCGATACCAACGACGAGGGGTGGAGCGTGATCGACAAGATCATCAGACTGCAGGGCGTCGGGCTGCTGCATGACCCACTGCCCCGTGGTGCGGTGGCCTTGTCGAAGACAGTCGCCGTTTATTCCGACAACGGGCGGGGCAAGTCGACTCTCGCTGCCGTGCTGCGGTCTGTTGCCTCAGGCGAGATGGAGGAGCTGAGTGCTCGCACCACGTTGGGCGGGACCAAAGAGGCCGCCTGTGAGTTGCTCATTGACGGCTCCGTTTGCGAATACGACGGGATGGCTTGGACCAAGTCGACCGACTCCCTGCTCGTGTTCGATGCCGCGTTCATCGAGCGAAACGTCCACGTTGCTAGCTTCGTTGGCGCGGAACAGCGCAGAGGGCTCCTCGACTTCGCATTGGGGGACGAAGACGTTGCGCTCACGCGGGCGATCGATGCCCGGGCGAAGCAAGCCTCGGGCCTTGATGCGCCCATTCGCTCACTCAAGAAGCAGATTCAGGCGCAGGCCGGCATGTTGAGCGTGGATGAGTTCATCGCATTGACCTTGGAGGCTCCGACCGACGAAACCATGAAGGTCGCGAAGCGGGCGGTGAACGACGCTGTCAACCAAGAGCACCTGTCTCAACGGGCTGTTCCTATGCTGCTGGAGCTTCCTGAACTAGCGTTCGATCAACTTGCATCAACGCTCGCGCGTCAGTTGACAGCCTTGGGAAGGAAGCCGAGACGGTGGTCCTGGACCACATCCGAGATCATCTAGGGGCGGACGGGGCTGAGGCGTGGCTCGAGAAGGGTGTGGGGTACATGGATCTTGTGTGTCCTTTCTGCGGCCGGCCGTCGGACAGCGTCGCCCTCCTCGGTGCGTATCGGGACTACTTTGACGCGGCATATACGCGCTTGAAGGCCCGGGTGGTATCAGAGGCAGCGAGCTGGGATGAGACACTGAAGGACGAGGTCGTAGATGCGATTGGTGCGATCGCCGCTGAAAACGGCAAAGCGGCCCTTGCTTGGGCTGATCACGCGGAGATCGCTTTTCCCGAAGCACCGGATGTTGTGGACGTTTGTCATCGCGTTCGAGCCGCCGCAGCTCGCGCATATCAAGGGAAGGCGGTAGCCATTCCTGACCAGCAAGCCCCGCCCCAGGAGCTACAGGAGGCTCGGGTTGAGTGGGACCACCTGCTTGTCCAGGTCGGCGAACACAACAGGTTGGCTGTTGACGTCGAACGCAAGCTGAGGTCCCTTCAGACGTCGGCCGCTCAGGCCGATGTCGACGCCCTGCGGGGTGTGCTCGCGCGACTGGAGGCTCAGCGGCATCGCGGCCAGCTTCAGGACGAGTGCGATGACTACTCCCAGAAGACCGCGGAGAAGTCCCGCTTGGCGGAGGAGAAACAGCAGCTGCAGGAGGATCTGAGCCGCTCGTCTGAGGCGTTCCTACAGCTATACGGCGAAGTGGTGAACAGTAGGCTGAAAGACTTCCAGGCGGGCTTTCGCCTCGCGGATTTCGCGCGTTCCTACGTCGGCGATGGCGTGGCTCGTGCCGCCTACGGCCTAGTTGTCCATGGGCATCCCGTGCCCTTGACCGCAAAGAGAGGCCACGCAGATTTCGCGACGACCTTGAGTGATGGCGATAAGCGGTTGCTTGCGCTTGCCCTTTTCCTCGCTCGGCTTGATGTGGATGTCGGCGATCAAATAATTCCCCAGGCTAAGGCCCTCTAGCGTCAAACAATTCCCCAGGGGTGGCGTCAAGTAATTCCCCACCCCCAGCGTCAAACAATTCCCCACC
>JBKQWK010000191.1:0-6371 GCA_052139595.1 Thermoleophilia bacterium
CCGAGGGGGATCGTGAGTACCGCCGTGGTAGCCGTGCCGCCCGCGAACGTGACGTTGGTCCACGTTTGATCGTGTGTGCCCTCCGGGATGACGAAGTTCGTCAGGACAGGATCAGGAGGTACGGGCGGCACAGGAGGCGTCACCTGAATCTCGTGCACGAGTCCACAAAGCGGGCAGGCGTGAGTGGCCATGTCAGCTCGCAGTGATAGTCGTGGCGCCGCTCGTGACGCTAACCTGCTCATTCACCGGGCAGGCAACGCCCGAGCCGAGCACGATCCAAGGCAGGCAGCGGTTGCCGGCCGTGGCCGCGTCGTAGAACTCAACCCACTGACACGACGGCCACGCCGAACTGCCGGTGTTCTGCGGGAAGAGAATAGCCAGCGCCGTGGTTAGCGTTTGCGCCGTCTCCGTGAATGTGCTCGCCAGCGTCAGCGCGACGCGGGCATAGCCGGTTGCCGTGCCGGTTGTCAGCTCGGTGCCGGCCGTTGCCTCTGTCGGCGCGCTGGAACAGAGAGCGGCGTAGACGGTGGTGACGGGGGTGTACGTGGCGAGCTTCGAGATGTGCTTGAGGATTTGATCGGCGAGGTATGCGGGGGTCGTTCCTGCCATGATTTCTCCTTTAGTGTTGTAGTGCTGCGCTACCTAATCAGCCAGATACGTGAGATTGACGACCGCCGCCGCCACCGCACTTTGCGCGTGAATTGCCATGCCGACGGCAACGTTGTCGAGGTTGAGTGCCAGGATCGGCGCGGCCCCGGCCGAGATGTTCACGCCATTGGTGGCTGATGTGACCTCGCCGATGGCGACGCGACAGGCGGAGGCGCAGTTGACGCAGACGTAGGTGGCCCAGGCGGGAACGTTCGCCCCGGCCGCGTAGTCGGTGTTGGCCGCGGTACAGGTGATCGTCGTCATCGGCACACAGCCCTTCTGCAGCTTGGCGTAGGTGTAGCCACCGATAACCTCGTGCATGGCGTTCTTCGTCTCGTACATGTCCCGCTCCCTTTACGCCCGTAGGGGGCGGTCGACGCCTGGCGTCCGGTTACAGACCGGACCCATCGCCGCCGCCCCCATTCGGGCTACCTTGACCTGTCGGTTACGCCTGCCGAACGCCGGTGATGGACGCCTGCGCCAGCGGGAAGTAACACTTCAGGGTTTCGTCGAACAGGATCGAGAACGGGTAACGGACGTCGGTCTTCGCCAGTTCCCAGTAGGTGTAGGGAAGCCGCACGTCGAGGGCGAAAGCGCGCGACTCGTTGGTGTAGGGGTAAGGCACCTCTTCGGAGAGGATGGCGATGTTGCCGTCTGGCCAATACGGATGCGCCCAGATCGGCACGACCGGCTGGCTGCCAGCCTGCATGGTGCCGGCGAACTTGTTCGTGTAGGCACCCATGAATGTGCCGCCCTGGAACTTGCCCTGCGCGTCGCCGATGTTGATGAAGTTCGAGACGTTGCCGGTCGAGGCGAGGATCTTTGCACTCAGGTCGGCGGCACCGTTCGGGCTGGTGACGATCAGGGTAGGGCTCGTCTGCCATTGCCGCCAGAGGTAGCTGAGGATGAGGTCGAGTTCTTTGATCCCACCCGGGATCGGAGTCAGCTGTTGACCCTGCATGTCGATCTGTTGGGGGTTCGCGCCGAGGCTCGTCCCGTACATCGTGCCCTTGGTCGCCCAGGCCCAGTAGCCCTCGAACTCGTTGGCGTTCGCGGTGCCATCGTGACTGGCCGTCGGCACCACGTTGCTGCCGTCGCCAGCAGCAGCGACCATGACCGAGGTCACGGTGACAAACGTCTGACCAGGAGTGACGGGGATAATCGGCGAGCCGAGCGCCGTCAGCGTGGTCGCGCTTGGGTAGTAGAGCTGTTGTGCGGCCGTGCTCACGTTCTGCGGTTCAACGAGGGTAGCCACGGCGGCAGTGGCGCCGGTGTAGATCTTGTAGGCAAATGCGCCTTGCACCGCTGGCCAACTGACCGTCATCCAGTCCGGGGTTGTGCCCGCTCCCACGGTGATGTCGAGATAGTTCGACTCGCCGATGAGCGTGCCCGATGAGGCAGCCGGCGCGCCGCTCATGTTGGCGAGCACGCCGCGCAGGGTGAGGGCGGTGACCGCAACGTGTGCCGGTTTCGTGCCCATGCCGCTGCCGGTTGAGGTTGAGCAGACAGCCGTGCCGGACGCTGGCGCGGCAAGCGCGGTCTGGTTACCACCAATGACCTGGTATTCTTCCAGGCGAGTCAGGCCGCTCATGACCTGACGAGTAGCGATGGCGAATGGATCGTCGTAGCCCTTAGACGCGAGCGTCGAGCGCAGCGTGACGCTGTTGCTCAGCGCCTGGTCGACGTATTGGCAGGCGATCGTCACGGGGTTGCCGGTGAAGTCCTGGCCGATGCCAGCTTCAGACGTGCCCAGCGCGGTTGAGAAGTTAAACGAACCGAAACCGAGTTCGGCCTTGTACTGCACCTGCTCGGCGCCTTGCTGTGGCGTGTCGACAGGGGTGCGGTTACGCATGCCGGCGAAGGTCGGCAGAAGGATTTTCGCCTCGCGTTCGAGCAAGAGGCCCTGGTAGCTGGTGCCATAAGTGCCGCCGCCAGCAGCGGTCAATGCCTTTTTGATCTCCAGCGGAGAGAGTCTGGACTGGTCGCCCATCCCGAGCAACGTCCTCAACTCGTTAAGCTGTCCCGACTGCATATCCATGTGTGCGGTCCTTTCCTTGAGCAGGCGGGGTTAGCGTCCGGCCTGAATGTTGTGGATGGCTGCAAAGCCGCCGAAGTACTGGTTGGCGTCCTCGATCACGACCTCTTTGGCCAGCTCGTTTTGGTACTTGGTGAAGAGGCGGTAGTCGCCGTTGCACGCCTTCAGCGCTTTGTCGAGTGCACCGATGCGGTCATCACCGAGCAGGGCGGCTTCGACTGCCGCTTTCGTCTCGTCGACGGGGCCGCTGGCCGCTTTGGCGAGGCCAATAACGGGCACGTTCTGGGCCACGGTCTTGCCGACAGGATCGGGCAGAGCCGGGCTTGATCCGGAAGCAGTGCTGAGCGCGGCGACGATTGACTGAGCGAGTTCCTGCACCGGGAAACCGGCCATGCTTGGGCCAGCGGGTGCGGCTTGGTAGCCGGCGGAAACGGCCGGTCCAGCAGGCGGTGCGTCCTTTGTGAACGGCGCCGAATGTGTGCTTGAGCTGCTGGACGGGCTGGAGCTTGAATCAGAACTGGTCGAGCTGCCCGTGCTGGAGCTGGATGAACTGGGGCTCGTCGAGCTGCTGCTGCCCGAACTGGACGGAGTGCCCGAACTGGTCGTACCGGTTGAACTACCGAACCCGCTGGATCCGCTGGCGCTATCGCTGAACGGGAACGAGCCCGAGTCAGACGAGCTGGACGGTGAACTCATTGACGACCCGTCGCTCGATGAGCTGGACGAATCGGACGAGCTGGACGAGCTGGAGAGCACGTCACGCAACGCCTGCAGGCCAGCGGAAGCCTGCGGGTCGGTAACCAGCGTGCTGATCTGGTCGATGAGGCTGACGGGGTCGCCCTTGGCGATGCCCTCGGCCTCAAGCGCGGCCAACTCCTTCTTCAACTCTTGGAAGCGGAGAAACTTTTCGAGGTCGTTCACGGCGTCTGCTCCTTTACTGACAGTGGATGGGCGGGACGCCGTTCCGGCGTCGGACGACCCTGTAGTGGACTTGCTGGCGGCGGCGGGCTTGACGGGCTGGATCTGGCCGCCGGAGAGTTCGTGCTTCTCGCCGAAGAGCGACGTGGCGCGGGAGGCGATGCGCTGGCCGATGGTGGCCCACTCGGCGCTTGAGTAGACGCTCTTGCCGGCGCCGGCGTTGTACCGGGCCATGGCGGAGGTGACGCGCCCCTTGTTGTTGATCGGCCAGGAGAAGTTCGCCGGGTCGGCGTAGTCGTCGCCGCTCGTCGGGTAGCCCTTGGGCGGCGTCTTCGGCTCGCCTTCCTTGTGCGGGATCGCGTCCTTGACGACGACGACGTTGGGGGCGGACGAGGAGGATGAGCTGCTAGAGGATGAGGACGAGGAAAGGAAGTCCGAGGCCGAGGGCGCCGGGGCGATGACGGCCGAATCGCTCGTCACCATGACGGCGGCGGGACCGACAGGTTCGTAGATCGTCACCTCGCGGACCGGCTGCGGGTCGATGAGAACGATGACGCCGTTTTCGTCGGCGGCGTAGGTGGCGGTAAAAGTGTCGTTGCCGACGTCATAAATGACCTGCGACGGCGTAAAGTCCCGGACCCAGACATCCACCGCCTCGTCAGCGATGAGGTCTGACACCGCCTGCTGCAGCGCCTCGCGCTGCGCCTGATAGCCGCCCGGCAGCGCTTTGGCGACGGGGCCTGCTGGCATGTCGCGCTTGACCACGGTAAACGTCGCCTCCGGATTCGCGGGGTTGTCGACGAGGCTGATTTCGTAAAGTTCCAGCTCGTCGATGACGCGCACGACGCTCACGACGTCGCCTGCGTCATATGGGACTTGGTGCAGATGCCGCCGATGGAGAAGCCCTTAAGGACGCCTTCGCGGCATTTGGTCAGGGCGGATTCGCCATCTGGCGACTCGGATAGCCAGACCTGCACACCGATGCGCTCGTTATCGGGGTCGGGCCACCAGTTGCGCAAGACACCGACAGCGACCGGCTGGTGCATTTCGCGGATGCCGAGACTTGAGGCGGCACGCTCGAAAGCGGCGACGGCAACCTCGAAGGGGACAATGTCGCCCTGTTTATCGAGGGCGGACGTGGTAGCCCAGCCCTCAACAATGCGGTCGTCGCCTGCGCCGACCTTGCTGATGGCAAAGGTCAGACTCGTTGTCGCGCTTCTGCGGGCATCCGTTGGCATGTATGACGTGAGTTCTAGGAGGCTAGCTAGCCCGCATTGAAGGTCACATCTAAGTCGGGTTTAGGTCGGTCCTAAGTCCGGTCTAGGTCTCAACAATGTCGCCGCAGGGGGCAAGAGTGATCTACGAACATGCGTTAACGGTCGAAGAGATGGCGCGTCTCGCACAGCTGCGACGGCTGCTGGCAAGCGGAGAGGCAGAGAGAGTTCGCATCGCCGCTGGAGTCAATCGCGCCGAGGCGGCGAAAACGTGCGGGGTGCAAGCGGTAACGCTCATTCGCTGGGAAACGGGACGAACGACGCCGAAGACCCGGCGAGCGCTCGCGTACCTTCACCTTCTGGAGATGCTGAGCGACGCGGCTCTCAACCCGCGCGAAACGAGCGGACCGACCTGGCCTGATTAGTCAGGAGACGGCCCCCACCTGCCGTCTGTGGGCTTTCGCCCTCCCGGGGCTATAGTGCCGACGCAGCGGCACGGCCCTCAACCAGCTATTTGCGGCCCATGGCTCTGTTAAAGCCGGACATGAAGCCGGAGACGAGCGCCGCCTTCACCTCAGCCAGCTTGCCAGGCCAGATCATGCCGCGGACGGAACTAGCGTAGTGCCAGCCGCCCGGACCTTTCCACGCTAGGACCTTGCCCGTCTTCGGCTTGATCGGCTGCCCGGTGTAGCCGTAGACGCCAGTGCCGTTGAGGACATAGGTCATGTATTTGACTCCGCCAACGTCGAGACGATAATCGCCGGCGCCGTTCGCGACCTTGTAGGCGGTTGTGTGCGACATGAATTTCGTGCGCACATAATCGCTGCCAGGGTTCTGCGGAGGGTATTGGCTGATGACTGCCTTGAACTTGACGCCGGCCGATTCGAGCCCGTCGCTGATCGGCTGCGGCCAGTTCTTGATAGCCGGGGATACATCGATTTTCACGATGACGGGCACGGTCATCCCTCTATGAGTATGGTTTTGTCGCACCGGCAGCCCACGTGCGGTGACGGCGGTGCCTGCTGCGCATCGGTCATGGCAAACTGCTGCCCGTCAAGAGCGGCGCACGTCTGGCAGACGTGCGAATCGTTCGCCGCGTCCCACTCCCAGTTAGCAGCGCCAACGCGGACGGCGACGAGGTCGGCATTGGCGGCGGCCATGCGCGTCGTCTCGGTGATGCCCACCTGGCGAGCCTTCCACGGCGAAAAGTACGGCTTGAGCTGCGACGTTAGATCGGGCAATCCCATGCCGGGGTTGGTGTAATAATCGTTGACGATCCCCTGTATCGGCTCGACGGCGCTGTCGGCGATACCCTTAAACCCGCCGCTAGGGACATCGCGAGCGAAGGTCTGCTGATAGCGCTCCAGCAAGTCCTGCTTCTGCAGCGGATCCCAGGCGATGCCGTTGACATCAAACCATGTGTTCTCGCCAGCAATCAGCGCCTCGGCTGCGTTGGCGGCGGCCAGTTCGAGCTGGCGCACGATGACAGCGCGAATCTCCTGCAGAATGCGCGGGTCCGCCGGGTCGCCAACAGCCTTGGCGAGTTCATGCGGCGG
>JBKQWK010000192.1:0-13169 GCA_052139595.1 Thermoleophilia bacterium
TGGCTCGATCGAGGCCGACGTACCGATTGCCTTCGCCGATCGCGAGTGGAGCGAGTTCATCTGGCGCTCCCTTTATGGCAGTCTTGCCAGTGGGTTTCCTGAAGCAGCGTCAACAATCACCGAGACCGACGCCGATTCGGGCGTCGTCAAGTTTGAGACCGAGGGCGAACGGGTCGTCAAGGTCTCAGTCGAACTTCAGTACACGCCCCGTGGTGTCGATCCCGAGGCCGATGTCGCTCGTGCTCAGGCGCGTCTCCACGCCGACCTTGCCAAGTACCGCACCTTTCTCCTGCGTCGCTGTGAACAGGATAGCTGCCGGACAGCCGAGGCCGCCTGAGTAACGCCGCCGGCGTCATCTGAGTAGCGCTGGCGGTGTCGATTGGCAACCGCCAGCGCTTCAGGTGCTACACTTGCAGCCTCGTCAGTAACAGTGGGCTTGCCGAGGAGATTGTCAGGTGCACGTCAGGACGGATGCGGTGGCTGAGGCCAGCAGCTCGGTGAGCTGCCCGCCTTCGAGGTCCCGCCCGTCGGCGCACCGCGGCCGCAGGCTTCGGCGTTGACACGTCAATCGCCGCACATAAATGCGGCCGCGCCGCTTACGCCGGCGTTCGTGCGCGATTTTCTTGCCGCTCAGACCCTCATCGCTCAGTTGGACGACGTGGCAGAAATGAGAGCCGCTGCCGCCGGAGTACTTGCCAGGCTGCCCGATGTGTCTGCCGCTGCCGCCCGCCTCGACGGTGAAACGGCTACTGAGGGCGTCTGGGAACACGATGTCGGCGACGGTCTCTGCCCTGGTGTTAGCGGCGACGCTGCCTATCTTTGGCAGCAGCGCGGCAACAAACAGCTCTTGCTACTGTCGGTGGCCACGCTGGGGCGTCACCACGGCTGTCTTGCGCTGATTGCCGGCCACGTCGATGTAATCGCGCCCTATCTGCCGTTTCTGACCAGCTTTGCCGCTGGCATCGCTCTTGCTCTCGACCAGCAGCAGCAGCGGGCCGAGCTTGCGCAGGCCAGTGAACAGCAGCGGCAAAGCGCCGCCCGCTTCGAGCAGCTCTTTGCCACGATGAACAGTGGCTTTGCCGTCCATGAAATCATCACTGACGACGATGGTCGGCCGATTGATTACCGCTTCCTTGCCGTTAATGCTGCTTTCGAAGCTCTGACGGGTCTTAAGCGGGACGAGATCATCGGGCAAACGGCGCTCGCGGTGTTGCCTGGCCTGGAATCGTCGTGGATCGAGACGTATGGCCGGGTTGCCCTCGGCGACAGTCCGGTCGAGTTTGAGAGCTTCAGCGCCACCCTGGGGCGCCATTACCACGTCCTTGCTTACAGTCCGGCGCCCGGCCGTTTTGCGGCTGTGTACATCGACGTCAGCGAGCACAAACAGCTCGAACGAGACCACCAAGAGCTGATCGAACAGCTGCAGACACAGACCGCCGAACTCCGCCTGGCGGCAGACGATCTTACCCGCGCTAGCGCTCTCGCCGACGCACTCAACGGTATCAATCGTCTGTTGCACGCGACGCGCGACTTCGACGAGATCATGCAGCGCGCTCTTAACGAGGGCGTGCGTGCCTTGGCCCTCGATGGCGGCGTCATCGAGATGCACGAAGACTCATTCTGGCGAGTGCGCTACCAGTGTGGCTTCTCTGCCGACGACGTCGGCCAGCGCTTGAGCACTGCGCAGGCATCCATTGCCAAGCGCGTCGCTGAGCGTCGCGAGCCGCTGGTGATCGCCGATCTCGCGGCCGTGCCGGTGCTGAATGTCGGCTTCGTGCACAACCACGGCCTGCACGCCGTGGTCGCCGTGCCGCTCGTCGTGGCCCAGGATGTCGTTGGCTGTTTGTTCTTCGCTGGCAAGCGTGTGCGACGATTCGCCGAAGCCGAGGTCGATTTTTGTCGCAAACTCGGCGCGACAGCCGCCTTGGCTCTGGAGAACGCGCGCCTGCTGGCGCGCGAAAAGGAGATAACGCGCCTGAGCCAGGCGCTCAATGAGATCAATGGTCTCGTCACGTCAACCTTTGACACGCGCGAGATCATGCAAGCCCTGGTAGAGCGGGCAGCGGCGGCCGTCAAGGCGGACAGCTGCATGGTCGCCCTTCGTCACGGCGACGAGTGGGTTGCCGAATATGGTTATCCTGAAGTCCCCGGCGTTATTCATGAGAGCGTGCTTACCGATGAGGCGCCATTTATTCTGACCGCTGTCAACGAGCGGCGGCCGATCGCCATCGACGACTGCGCCAACGACCCCCGCTGCCGACCCGAAGTGCAGGACCGGTTTGGCGTGCGCTCGGTGATCTGTCTCCCTCTGATCGTCAGGGATGAGGCCCTTGGCGTCATCTTCTTCAACCACCACGAACGGACCGTGACCTTTCCGCCGGAGATCGTCGACTTCGCGGCGAAGCTGGCAGCAGTGATCTCGGCTGCGCTGGCCAATGCCCAGCTCGTCGACGATCTCGCCAGCAGCGAGCGCCTCAATGTCGCCCTCAGCGCCATCGCCGCGGTGGTCACGCGGCTGCTCGACCACGATGAGATCATGCGGCGCGTCGTCGCTCAAATGGCGGCGGCGATGGGGGCTGAGTCGGCGTCGATCTGCGACCTGGAAGGGGCGAGCTGGATACCGCGCTACCTCTGGCGGATCCCGGAGGAATGGCGCGACGTGCCGATCCAGCGCGAACGGGTGACCTACGCCAACATGGGTGTTGAGGCAAGGCGTGTGGTCTCAGTCGACGACTGCGAAAGCGATGAGCGCGTGGATCTCGAGCTTCAGCACGCGTGGAACGTGCGTTCAGTGGCCATGGCTCCACTCGTCGTGCGTGCCGAGGTGCAGGCGGCCATCTTTGTGAACTACCACAGTACAGCCCACGCGTTTACCTCCCTTGAGGTCGACTTCATGGAGAGGGCGGCGGCCATTATCTCGGGCGCACTGGAAAACGCTCGCCTCTATGAGACCCAGCGTGAAATTGCGACGACCTTGCAGCAGCACTTTCTCCATCCCCTGCCGAACGTGGCTGACTGGGAGTTCGCCGTCGCCTCCGAGCCCGCCAGGGCGGCCGAACTCGTCGGTGGCGACTTTCACGATGTCTTTCCAGTCTCCGCGCACGAGCTGACCATCCTTTTGGGCGATGTAGAGGGCAAGGGCGTCGTGGCCGCCGGCCTGACCGAGACGGTGCATGCTGCCGCGCGTGCCTTGGCCATCTCCGCTCGCCCCGCGTCCGGCTGCGTTCTGGAGCGACTCAATCGCCTGCTCCTGCTGCAGCAGAGTCAGCTGGTCACGGCTCTCTTTGCGGTACTCGATCCTGGTAGCGGTGTGTTGAGCATCGCCTCAGCAGGTCATCCGCCGCCGGTGTACGTACATGGCGACGGACGTATTGAGTTCGTTGGGCTCACGACGGGCCTTCCCCTGGGTGCCTTCGACGAGAGTCACTATGTCGTCAGCAGGGCGCAGCTTGAGCCTGGCGACGCCCTCGTGCTCTACACCGATGGCGTCATTGATGCCCGGCACGAGGGCGTCTTCTTTGCCGAACAGGGCCTGCTTGCCACGGTCGCTCGCCTGGCGCAAGGCTCGGCCGAGGAGATGGCCGCGGGTGTGCGTGAGGCGGTGCTTGCATTTGCTGATGGTCTGCGCGACGACATGCAGATTCTCGTCGTGCGGCGAGTGCCCGCGCAGCGCACCTGACGCGGCTTTGGCACCTCGTCAGCCGACAGCGCCGAGGCTTGCGCCGCGCAGGTGTTTGACGAGACGGATGCTCGTGCCCTCAGTGCTTGAGGCAACAGTCACCTCATCCATGAGGCCACGCACCAGGGTAAGGCCAAGGCCGCCAGTCGTCTCGGTCGAGCGTGTCTCGTACGTGCCGAGGATCGCGCTGTCAAAACCACGACCGCGATCGGAGACGGTCAGGTAGACGTCTCTGGCGAGCATGCTCAGCGTGACGGTGAGATCACCGCCGCGCTGACCGGAGTGCAGGATGGCGTTGTTGAGCGCCTCTTCGGCGGCCAGAACGATCTCCTGGCTTGCCGTGGGCGGTACGTGATCCTGCGCGAGCACGGTGCTCAGCCAGGCGCGCAGCTGCGCCGCTGACGAGCGCTCCGGCGCGAACGTTTGCGTGAACAGCTTCATCGTCGATCGCCGTCTGCCGGCAAATACCTGCGCCTCACCGTCTTCTCCTGGCTGCTGGCTGTAACGATCTGCGCCGAACAAATCGACGCTCTGATGGTTGGCGTACCCCGGTTTGCGAGCGGCAAAACGCTCGTCTCGCCACGAGAAGAAGCGCGGACAGAGAGAATGCTGCCTTCACGCGATCGCCCAGAAGCTGTGCCTGAAGAAGCCAAGATAATCCTGTCTCGGGTGGTCCGACGATCCGCCTCCCGGCGGATCGTCGTGTGGCTCGCGCTAACGCAGGCGCTTTGTCATGCGCACCAACGTCCCCTGCGGGCGTGGCACGAGTTCGAGGCTCTCCATCAGCTCCTGCATCAGGTAGAGGCCGCGACCGTGCTCAGCGCTGTCGTCGGCCGGCTGGGCGAGATTTACGCAGGCTCCCTTGCTGCCCACGCCAGCGTCGCGCACCTCGATACAGATGTAGTCGGCGAGAAAGGAGACGGCTACGTCTACCTGGCAATCCAAACGTTCGCAGGCCAGCAAAGCATTGTTTGCGGCCTCCTCAGTTGCGAGCACGATCGCCTCGCGCTCTGCGTCGGCCGCGTGCTTGGCGCCAAGCAGCTGGCGAAGCTGGCGGCGGAGGACGACCAATTCGGCAAAGCTGTGCAGGGCCATGCGCAATTCTTGCTGCCCATCCGCAGCACTGTCGGTCATGGGGGTTGTTTTCAAGTGTTTGCTCCTGCACGTAAAGCGGAGTCAATAAATCCGAATATGAGTATCCCCTGACGAACGGGACGCTAAGCGGTGTGCCGAGCTGGGTTGGCCTTGAACTTCGTCGGTGAGGAAGATTTTCAGAAGATCTGGTTCAGCACGCGAGCGAGCGTCACCTGGAATCGCAGCTCGTACAGACCCGCTCGCGTGGCATGCAGGCTGACCCAGCCGCCAGGTGCCGGCGAGAGTGTGCCGGCACCGCGCACAAGTGTCCAGAACGGTGTCCAGGAGACTTTCGCCACATAATCGCCAGGTCGGCTGATGACCACGGTCAGCTCATCGCGAGTGTAACTTCGTACGCTCGCGAAGGCCGGCGCCGCCGATCCTGAAAGTGACACGACGAGTGGCTGCGCTGCGCGCACGCGGTAGACCGTCCAACGGTCGTGTGTTGCCACCCTCACAAATTGTGGCGATCCGTCGAGCAGATCGGGAATGCGGCGCGAGGACGGAGCGAGATCGGCGTGGGGCAGAAAGACATATTCCACACCAACGTCTCGGAGCCAGCTGGCGTACTGGGTCGCAGTGAGACCATCACTTCTGAGCACAGAGTTGTGCAGCGCGTCGCTTTGACGATACCAGCCTTGCGCTAGCGGGTAGCCTGCGAGGGGAAAGAAGTAGGCATCCCAGTGCTTGGCGAGCGGTACGACCTCAAACCGGTAGTTGGGATTGTAGTGTCTGCTTGCGAGTTGCAGCCCCGGGGCGAAGAACGCTCGCCACGTCGCGAACGTTGGGCCCGGACTATCGATGGCTGCAGGGATCATGGAAAGTGGTAGCACGAGCAGCGCACAGGCGACCACGCCCGTCACCTTCAGCGAGAGCCGCAGAGGTCGCACGGCAAGCAGCGCGGGAATGGCGAAGATCATGAAGAAGCGTCCCATGTCGTCGCCGACCGGATTGTGCGGCACAAGCCAGGCCAGGCCGCAAGCGATGGCCGCGACCACAAAGACGAGCGCCTTGGCCCGACGCTGCGGGTCGCTCGAGAGACGCACGAGCACGGCACCGGCGACGCCTATGGCCACGAACTTGATCTGTGAGGCAAGCAGATCGATTTCAACCGACGGTTGCGAGAAGGCCAGCAGCATCGCCACGCGTATCAGGGCGAACGGCGCCAAAGCGGCCGCGAAGATCGCGAATCGTCGTCGCGTCACCGGCCGGCCGGCGAAATCGGCGACGAAGAATACGCTGACGCACAGCACTGCCAGCGGATTGACAAAAAGGGCCGCGCCGGCCGGCAGCGCGGCTGCCGCGGCCGCGGCCGGTTTGCCGGTCGCAAGCAGCGCTGCGGCGGCCATCATCAGCGTCAGACCGACCAAGAAGGGGTACTCGCCGAACGGTATGGCTAGCCCCACGGTGACGCCGAGGGCGATCGCTGCCGGTATGGCCGCCCGTGCGGACAGACCCCACATGCCCCGCAGATAGCACCAGTACAGGATCGGCAACAGGCCGGTTGCCGTCACGACCAGCACTGTCTGTCCGCTGTGAGCGGCGACCAGGTAGTAGAAGTAGCCGTAGGACGCAGCCGCGTAGCTGCCGCCATACCAGAAACCGTCCCACAGCCAGTCGCCGCCCTGGCGGGCGACGGCGATCTTGTAGGCGTGAGCGGCAGTGTCGACGCCGGTGCCGGCCGGCACGCCGAGATGCCAGGCCAGCAGGGCCACGGCGGCCAGCGGCCCGACCGTGAGCCACAGGGCCGGGGAGCGCAGAACGGTTCTGCTCCACACGGACGGTGGAGTCCTCATGATCACACCCCTGATCGAGCTTGGCCCCAGCCGCCATATCCTACGTGTTTGGACGTCTCCGGTCTCACGGTCTGGCGGCCGGCCGATCGTGTGCCGGCATGCGCCGGTGGATGAACCATTGCTACGCGAGCTGCGTCTCCATCGGCAGACAGCGACGCCATCCACCCAGGGCGGCAGTTGTTCAAAAGGAGGCGCACAATGCGACGCTTGCTTACCCGCCGGAGACTGATCTTGCTCGCCGCTGGCCTGGTCGGTCTGATCGCTCTCTTCGCCGCCGTCGGTACCTTGCGGAGCGCTGGTCATACGCCTGTGGCGGCTTCTCCAGGACACCTGATCGCCGACAGCACCGAGAACTTCAGCGGCGCCGGCTACGGCCTGGCTACGCCGGCGCCTGACGCTACGCCGGCGTCAGGCGGGGCAGCGATGCCTGGCGTGACGTTGTCGCCGGCCGGTGTGCAAGCGGCCGCTGCCGCCTCTGACTCGACGTTGGCCTCAGTGCAGGCGCACTACCTCGTGCGCACTGGCTCCCTGGCCATCACAGTGGCGAAGGGCCACGTGGCGGCGGTCGCGAGTCGGGTGGGCGCCATCGCTGAGGGCCTGGCCGGCTATGTCGTGTCCGACCAGTACTCCTCCAGCGCGGCGACGCCCGTGCCCGAGCCGGCCATTGCCGGCGGCTCGGGCATCGTGCTGCCGCCGAACGGACCGTACGCTGCGGTGACGGTGCGCGTCCCGGTGGGCGCTTTCGCGACGGCCGTCGCCGAGTTCAGTCGTCTGGGCAAGATTGAGAGCATCTCAACACAGACTGAGGACGTAACGGCCCAGTACGTCGACCTCGGCGCCCGCCTGGCTCACTACCGTGCCGTACAAGCGCGCCTGCTGACCTTCCTGGCACAGACGACGTCCGTCGGTCAAGCGCTGGCCGTGCAGCAGCAAATGGATGCCACGAACTCACCGTCGAGCAGCTTACCGGTGAACTGAAGGCTCTTCGCCAGACGGTGGTCTATGCCACTCTCACGGTGGCGATCTCGGAGCAGCCGCTGGCGGTTGTGACGCATCACAGTACTTCATCTTTCCCGTCGGCGTTTGTACGCTCGCTCCGCCTGATCGGCTCTGGAGCTCAGGCCAGTTTCGTCGGCCTGGGCGCTGCTGCTCCGTTCGTAGCCCTGGTCGCGCTCGTGGGGTTCGCCGCGAGTTCTCTCTTCCGGCGGCGGCGCCGGGAGCACAGCCAGAACACTGCCTGATCGACGGTGAGCGATCAGCGCTCGACAATCAACGGGACGCGCGCGCTTTGCTCGATGCAGCGGCGTAAAATCAACGGACTCGATCTCGTGAGTGCACAACTTAAGGGAGGGGTCATGCTTCCACCAAGAATCCTGGTGGCGACGGATGGTTCACCAGCCGCCAAGGCGGCCGAGGCCTTTGCCGCCGAGACGGCTGTGGCTCAACATGCCAGCGCCGTGGTCATCGTGACGGTGAACCGCATCTTCATAGGTCGCGCGCCGGCTATGGTCCCGATCACGGTCGATGAGGTCGAGGCCGGCGAGCAGCTGGTGAAAGAAGCCGCTGAGCACGTTCGCGAGGTCATGGGCGACGACTCGATACCGGTCGAAACAAAGGTGCTTGAGTCTGCCTCCGAGGCAGGAGCGATCATCGCCGAGGCGCATGCGACCGATGTCTGCACGCACATCGTCATGGGTGCCCGCGGCATGGGCGGGATTGCCAGTCTGCTGCTTGGGTCAACCAGCCATCAGGTGATTCAGGGAGCCCACTGTCCGGTGACGATCATCCGCGTCTGACGCTGGGCGAGCCTAGGGCTGGCCAGGCTGCCCGCTGATGACGAGCTTGGCCGCTCGTCTGTCGTCCCAGGCGACCGATTGTGATGGCGATCAAGATCTGGGCCGACAAACACGTCGGCGGACAGCGTTGGTGGCGCGCAGCTCGTCGAGCATGAGGGCACATCGTCTGCTGCTCGCCGACACACACCGCTGGGGCAACGAATCGCTTGCGAGCACGTTCATTGCGAGGCAACACGGTACTTGACGGCTCGCTGAATGTTTCCCGCTCTGTGGGGGCCGATTCCGCTGGCTTTCGCTCTTGAGTCCGCCGTGCGAAACCCGCCAGGCCGATGCGCATCGTCACCTGCGACCGTGCTCCTCAAAGCTGATCTTGCCACTGGGCAGAGACGAGAGGAGGTGACCGGGCTTGGCTTCGGCCGGATAGCCGATGGCAACCATCGCCTCGACGGCCAGGGCGGGGTCCAGCCCGATGACCTCGGCGATGTAGTCGCTGGCGCTGCGGTGTGCATCGTGGTCGCGCCGTCGCACCTGTACCCAGCAGCTGCCGAGGCCGAGGTCGTGCGCCTCCAGGTGCAGGGTTAACGCCGCGATCGCGGCATCCTCGATCCAGACGTCTGACGTTTGCGGGTTGGCACAGACGAGGACCACCAGCGGGGCATCCTTGAGGAAGGCGGAGCCGTGTGGCCTCGCTGCCGCAAGCCTGGCGATCGTCTCTGCGCTGCTGACGGCAACGAACTCGCAGGGAGCCTTGCCCTTGGAGGAGGGCGCGCGCAGCGCGGCTTCGAGCAAGAGGTTGACCTTCTCCCGCTCGATGGGTCGGTCCGTGAACGTGCGGATGCTTCTTCTGGAGCGCAAGAGGTTGATCATCATCTGCGTGCCTCACAGTTCGTGTTGTGCGGTGATGGTCTTGCCCGACGTTGGGCGGAGTCGCTCATTTTACTTCTCGGCCTTGGTGAGACACCGTTGCTGAGGGGAGCATTGCGTAGGCGCAGCGTTGCGGCCAACATCGACCGCCACCGCGACGGCGGCTGCGACCGAGACCGCGGCCGCAGCCGCGGTCTCGGAGCAGCGCTCCCGTGCCGGTGACGTCGCGGCGGATGTACCTCATGCCGCACCTAAAGAGGTGCTCCCAGGCCGCGTCTTTTAGGGAGGAGCGTCGTTCCGGTAGGCTATTCATTGTGAGGCATGAAGGAGAGGCAGCGAAATGCAGATAGTTGCGGCCGTGGCGTCTGAGCGCGCCCAGGAGAATCCGAGCGCGCTCCACCGCTGGTGGCTGGCGATCCGGCCGAAGACGCTGCCGGCGGCAGCGGCGAGTGTGATCGTCGGCGTCGCCCTGGCGTGGAGGGACGGCCGCTTCTCCTTCGGGCCGGCCGTGGCCGCTCTGGCTGTGGCGCTGCTGCTTCAGATCGGCAGCAACTTTGCCAACGATGTCTATGACGATGAGCGCGGGGCCGACACCGCCGACAGGCTCGGACCCGTGCGCGTGACTCAGTCCGGCCTGTTGAGCCGCAGTCAGGTCAAGCGTGGTCTGGCCTTTGTGCTCGCTCTGGCGCTGGCGATCGGCATCTATCTGGTCTTCGTGCGCGGCGCGATGGTGATTGTTATCGGTGTCGCGGCGATTGTCGCCGCAGTTGCCTACACCGGCGGTCCCTACCCGCTCGGCTACCACGGCCTCGGCGAAGTGTTCGTCTTTCTGTTCTTCGGGCTGGCTGCCGTGGTCGGCACGTACTGGCTGCAGACCGGCACGACGACGGTGCTCGCCTGGCTTCTCGCCACGGCGGTCGGGGCGATCATTACCGCCATCATTGTCGTTAACGATCTGCGTGACATCGGTCAGGATCGAGCCGCCAACAAGCGCACCGTCACCGTGCGCATTGGTGTGCGCGCGACCAAGGTCGAGTACGGCGTGCTCATGGCGCTGCCGTACGCACTGCTCACTGCGATCGTGGTCGTGAAGGCGCTGCCGGTTGCTTCACTTCTTGTCTGGCTTTCGCTGCCACTGGCAGTGCGGGCGACACGGCGGGTGCTCACGCAGACCGGTCGTTCGCTGAATACAGCCCTCGCCGAGACGGGGCAGACGGCGCTCGTCTTCAGCCTGCTCTTCGCTGTTAGCGTGATCATCGCCCACTAACGCGGCCTGGATGGCCGGTCGCCTTGCCGGCGGTACAGCGGGAACCTTGATGCGGTCAAGGCGGTGGCTGTTTCCAGGTGGTACAGTATTGCGTAGCAATCATGGCACGTGGCATTCGTTGATGTGTCCTTGACGAAAGGACGCCGTGACCAGGCTGATGAATGAGCGGGCACACCCGCTAAGGCCCAGCATCTGGGGGAGTGAACTCTCCGCCGCAGACGCCACGCCAACGGCGCTCAATCAACGTCGTGCTGGTGAGTATCGCTTCCCTCGGCTCATCTCTCCGCTCTCTCCGCTGGCTTTACGCCTTGCTTTGCCCATCGTCGACGCCAACGGTGCTGGCCGCTCGGCAGTGCTGCCTCGTTTCGTCTACCCGTCATCCAAGGAGGAGCTATGGCCAAGGTCCTCATGATCCACCCCGACAAGTGCACGGGATGCCGCAACTGCGAGCTCGCCTGCTCGTTCGAGCACGAGGGCCGGTTTCGCCCCGGTGCCTCGCGCGTGCAGGCATACACATGGGAGCGCGAAGGTATGTCGGTGCCGATGATGTGCCAGCAGTGCGACGATGCTGCCTGTGTGAAGGTGTGTCCGACTGGAGCCATGCACTACAGCAGCAACTTTGCCAACCTCGTCGATTGGGACGAAAGCCTCTGCATTCGCTGCAAAATGTGTACCGTCGCCTGCCCGTTCGGCAACGCCCGTTACGACGCTGCCTCCAGCAGCATCTTCAAGTGCGACACCTGTCAGGGCGAGCCGGAGTGCGTGGCCTTTTGCCCGACCGGCGCGCTTGAGTTTGTCGACGATGAGCAGCAGGTGCGCTCGCGCAAGAAAGCGTATGCGGCCAAGTTCAAAGAAGCCTTCCAGGAGGTGCGCTGAAATGTTCGGTTGGACGGGCACGATTCTGCGCATTGACCTTACGAACGAAACAGTTAAACGCGAGGCCACTGACCCCCAACTGGCGCGCGACTACCTGGGGGCCCGCGGTCTGGGCGGGTACATCATCCGGCGCGAAGTCGACCCCAAGACCGACCCACTCGGGCCAGAGAACAAGCTCATCTTCGCGCCCGGGCCGCTGACCGGCACCTTTGCGCCGTCGGCCGGGCGCTTTGACGTGATCACTAAAGGCCCGCTGAACGATGTGCTCGCCGCCTCCAACTCGGGCGGCTCCTTCGGCCCCGAACTCAAGTACGCTGGCTACGATGCCGTGATTATCGAGGGCAAGGCAGCCAAGCCCGTTTACCTCTGGATCAAGGACGATCAGGTCGAAATTCGCGACGCGGCGGCAATCTGGGGCCACAGCACTCTGGACACGACCGACCTGGTGCGTGCCGAGACCGACGAAGATGCCAAAGTCTCCTGCATCGGGCCGGCCGGCGAGCATCTCTCTCTGATTGCGAACATCATGAACGAGATGCACCGGGCGGCCGGTCGCACCGGCGTTGGTGCTGTGATGGGCGCCAAGAACCTCAAAGCCATCGCCGTCTACGGTACCGGCGCGGTGAACGTCGCCGACCCTCAGGCTTTCAAGGCAGCGGTGACGAAGGCGCGCAAGATGATTCAGGCGCACCCCGTCGGCGGCACCGGCCTCAAGGCCTACGGCACCGACGTGCTCGTGAACATCCTCAACCAGGTTGGTGCTCTGCCCACGCGTAACTTTCAGGACGGCTACTTTCCTACGGCCGATAAGATCGGCGGCGAGTCCCTGGCCGCCAAGCAGCTCGTGCGGCCGAAGGGTTGCTTCAGCTGCATTATCTCGTGTGGCCGGGTGACCAGGGTCGACAACCCGGCCTACCAGGGCTTTGGCGAAGGTCCCGAGTACGAGAGCGCTTGGGCGTTCGGCGCCGACTGTGGCATCGACGATCTCGATGCCATCACCAAGGCCAACTTCCTCTGCAATGAGTATGGTCTCGACACCATCTCGATGGGTTCGACAATCGCCTGCGCCATGGAGCTCTTCGAGCGCGGGATCATCACGACCAACGACACCGACGGTTTGGATCTGCACTTTGGCAACGTGCCGGCAATTGTTGAACTGGTGCGCAAGGCCGGCCAGGGCGAGGGTTTCGGCGCCAAGCTGGCGCAAGGCTCGTATCGCCTCGCCGAGAGCTATGGCCATCCCGAGTACTCCATGACCTGCAAGAAGCAGGAGATGCCGGCTTACGACCCGCGTGGCGTGCAGGGCATTGGCCTCAACTACGCCACCGGCAACCGGGGTGGCTGTCACGTGCGCGGCTACACGATCGCCGTTGAGGTGCTGCAGAACGGCGCCGTGATGGACCCGCATGTCACCGACGGCAAGGCGGGTCTGGACATCACCTTCCAGGATCTGACGGCAGCGCTCGACTCGAGCGGCGCCTGTCTGTTTTCGACCTTCGGCATCGGCGGCGCCGAGCTGACGGAGATGCTGGCGGCGCTCACCGGTGTCGACTACACGCTGGACGAGTTCATGCGCATCGGAGCGCGCATCTGGAATCAGGAACGCCTCTGGAACCTCGAGGTCGGTTACACCAAGGCGGACGACACGCTGCCGGCGCGGCTGCTGACGGAGCCGATCAAGACCGGTCCGTCCAAAGGCGAGATCAACCACCTCGACCAGATGCTGCCCGAGTACTACGGGCTGCGTGGCTGGGACG
>JBKQWK010000193.1:0-2518 GCA_052139595.1 Thermoleophilia bacterium
TACAGGCGTTTCTCACCGCCATCAGTGCTGAGCGCCACTCCCCTCTCAGGCACACGATCGCCATGACCGGCATGAGAAGAGGCGAAGCACTCGGCCTGCGTTGGAGCGATGTCGATCTTGAGGCGGGGCGGCTCGCCGTCCGGCGGGCATTGATCCCCAATGGCCGCGGAGTAATCATCAGCGAACCGAAGACCGCCAAGGGACGGCGGGTCATCGCCCTCGATCCCGGCACAGTTGAAGTGCTCAAGGCGCAGGCCGCACGACAGCTCGCTGAACAGCAGCAGTGGGCTGATAACTGGAGTGACTCAGGCTACGTCTTCACCTACGAGAACGGCGCCTCCCTCGATCCCGAGAGCGTCAGTCGCTACTGGCGCCAGGCGGTGAAGCGGTCACTCTTGCCGCCAATTCGGCTGCACGATTTGCGCCACACTCATGCGACTCTCGCCCTGCAGGCCGGCATCCATCCCAAGGTGATCTCTGAGCGTCTCGGTCATGCGACCGTCTCGATCACGCTCGATACCTACTCGCACGCCATCCCCGCCATGCAGGAAGAGGCGGCGGCGCTGATTGCGGGGCTGGTGTTTACCGGCAAATAGGAACTCCGCCTGTCGCGCGGTCGCGGTATCCTCTGCCTCATGAGAAGCTCGCAAAGGCGTCGGCGGACCGAGCTCACTGCCATCAAGAGCGTCCACACGTTGGCCTGGCTGTCCATCGAGCCGTGTATGGCCTATGTGCTCTACGCGGGACTCGCCGGCCGCTCGGACCGACGAGCGGCGATCGCAGCCGCCGTCGTGGCCGGGGAAAGCCTCATCTTTGTGGGCAACCGCTGTCGCTGCCCGCTGACGCAGGTGGCTGAGCAGCTCGGCGCCGAGCGAGGTTCGGTCACCGACATCTACCTGCCCGACTGGTTCGCGCGCAACCTGCCCGCCATCCACGTGCCGCTCATCGTCCTTGCCATCGCACTGCACGCGAGGAACATGCTGAGGCACTGAAGGGCGCCGCCCGGTTGCACCGCAGTCTCACTCGTCCCCGGCAGCTCCTCGCACGCCGTCCCGGCGACGCAGGCGGAGGCGGCGACATTGATCGCCGGGCTGGTGCTCGCAGGCAAGTAGACGGCGAGACGCGCCTGGAGCGCCGCCTGCAGTCCGCCGGTCTGCGAACCGCCTCTGCTTCTTGGCCGAGAGCATCCACGCCCCCAGAAAGCAGAGCAGCCCGACGGCGAGGGCCGCCACGCCGTGATTCACGTGTTTGTGGAGGGAGCCGCGAGATGCTCGGGGAAGAACACGAGGCCCTGGGCTTCCTGACTTGCCTGGCCGGGAATGCTCTTCGGTGTACTTCCGGAAGGGCGTTCCGCTTGGACGCTTCATACGTCATACCACGCGCCACCGTCGCGCCCAGATCACCAAAGGAGAGACCACATGCACTACCGCACCCTCGGCCGGACCGGCATCAAGGTCAGCCCCTACGCGCTCGGCGCCCTGATGTTCGCCACGTCCATCGGCAACCCCGACCACGACGACTCGATCCGCATCATCCACAAGGCGCTGGACGCGGGCATCAACCTCATCGACACCGCCGACTCCTACGGCGACTCCGAAGAGGTCGTCGGCAAGGCGCTCAAAGGGCGTCGTGACAGCGTCGTCCTCGCGACCAAGTTCAGTCGCCCGATGGGCGACGATCCCAATCGACAAGGAACCTCGCGGCGCTGGATCATGACCGCGGTCGAGGACTCGCTGCGCCGCCTGCAGACCGACCACATCGACCTCTACCAGATCCACGTGCCGGACCCCGTCACCGACATCGAGGAGACGCTCTCCGCGCTCAGCGACCTGATCCACAGCGGTAAGGTCCGTGCGATCGGGCGGTCCAACATGCCCGTCTCCGACATCGTCGAGGCGCAGTGGGTGGCCGAGCGCCGCGGCCTGGAACGCTTCCGCACCGAGCAACTGCCCTACTCGCTGCTCAACCGCGGCAGCGAGCGCGAGGTGCTCCCGGTCGCGCAACGCTACGGGATGGGCACGCTGGTGTGGGGCCCGCTCGGGCAGGGGATGCTCACCGGCCGCGTCCGCAAGGGCCGGCAGAACGACCTGCGCCGCGCCCCCTTCCTCAAGGTCATGAGTGACGAGCGCCGGCTCGATACCGTCGAGCAGCTCGTGCCGCTCGCCGCCGAGGCGGGCCTGCCGCTAACGCACCTCGCGATGGCCTTCGCCATCGCCCATCCCGGCGTGACCAGCGCGCTGCTCGGGCCACACACGATGGAGCAGCTCGACGATCTCCTGGCCGGTTTCGACGTCGCACTCAGCGACGAGATCCTCGACCGCATCGACGAGATCGTCCCGCCGGGCAACGACGTCGGCACGCTCGACCAGGCTTACGTGCCCCCGGCTCTCCAGGATCCGAGTCTGCGCCGGCGACCGGTTGGTGAACGCGCCGCCACCTGAGCGAGTGCCCTCGCCGCTCTCGCACGGCGGGCGCTTCCGCAGCGCCTGCCGTGCTCCTAGGCTTTAGCGCTCGCCGG
>JBKQWK010000194.1:0-5450 GCA_052139595.1 Thermoleophilia bacterium
GGGTCAGGTTTACCACGGCGGTCACGATCTCGCAGGAGCTACTTGCCGCCGCCGATGAGCACCGTCTGCCACGCTACTTGAAAAGCTGGCGCAACGCCGACCTCGTGATCGTCGACGAACTCGGCTACCTGCCGCTCGGCCCTGGCGCCGCGCTGCTGTTTCAGTTCTTCGCCGAGCGCTACGAGGCTGGCTCGGTGCTCGTCACCACCAACCTCGAGTTCAGTCGCTGGAGCGAGGTCTTTGGCGATGCGACGCTGACGGCGGCACTGCTCGATCGGCTTACTCACCACAGTCACGTACTCGTCTTTGAAGGCGAGTCCTATCGCTTCCGTGAAAGTGCCGGGCGACTCACGAAACCAGCATCAAAGACAAGGTAATGGTGGTCAACTTTTCAGCTATCACGGTGGTCAACTTTTCGGTTGACGAACACAAGCGGCAGGCCATTGACGAAGACGACGACGTCCGGCCGCTTCGTCGCCTTGCCCTCCACCACCGTGAACTGATTGATGGCGAGCCAGTGGTTCGCGTCAACGTCGTCGAAGTCGACAAGCCAGGCCTTGTCGCCAGCAATGCTGCCATCGCGCCGCGCGTACTCGACGTCGATGCCGTCGACGAGCATGCGATGAAAGCGGTGATTGTTCTCAACAAGGCTCGGGGTATCCGGAACGAGTACCTTCTTGAGCGCGTCGTCGATCGCCTCCGCCGGCAGCTCCGGGTTGATGCGCTCGAGTGCCGCGCGGAGCCGCCGAGAAAGGACGACTTCGGTGAAGTCGTCCCGCTCGGCGGCCAGCTTCTCCGGCTCGACGTCCGGCCCGTGGGCGAGCTCGTACCCGAGCTCGCCCAGCCAGGCGAGCATGGCCTCTTCCACCTGCGACTCGACGATCCCTAGTGGCGCCACGGCTACCCTCCCGCCGTCTGCACAGTCCGCGCGCGAGAACCCTCCGCAGCCAATCGTACACGGTTCACCGGACGAAATGGGTGGCTACACGCCCGACATGGCCCGCCAAGGGCCACCCGGAAGCCATGCCTTCGCGAACCTGTCTCGCTGCACAAGGGCCTCCCACGGCTCGAGGAGGAAGGCGCGGAGACGGTCGACGGCAGTAACCAGCTCGACAGGTTCAAGCCGATTGCGGCGCAGGAAGCCGGCCCATCGCTGAAGCATGACCTCATCGGTCGTGAACGCCACGGTGAGCGGCGCCGGAAGCTTGGAGCCAACCGGCCGGTCTCGCCGCTCAAACGTCAGCCGCACGGCCTCGGCAAGGCTCTCGCCGTCAAATGGCAGCCTTGCCGCCAATGCTTGCACGTCGTAGACGTCCTTCATGCGGCTGTTCAGCATGCCGTGTTGCGCCATGGCGTGGAGCTTCTCCGCCACGACCGCCTCGGCCGGATACGCACGCAGCCGCGGCGCTGGGAATTCGAGCAGCGTCGGCATCGTGGCCTCGGTGTCCCATGCCGCGAGGGCATCCCCGAAGCCGACGTCGATCTGTACGCGCAGCGCCGCCGTCCCAAGCTTCCCGTCCACCAGAATGCGCTTGCCCTCGTACGTCTGCCCCTCGCGTATGTCGCTCACGCTGACGCTGGCAGGGTCGAACACAATGCCGTCGTCATCGACATCCTGTCCGCAAATATCCCCGAAGACAGCACGCAGTCGTTCGGCTGAGTCCTCGCCGAAACCCAGCAGGTCGATGTCGCGGGTCGGCCGATGGGGTTCCCCCTCCCAAACGACGAACAGGGTGGCCCCTTTGAGCATGAAGGAGCGCGAGTGCGGGGACTGCGAGAGACGGTACAACAGCCGCTCGCACCCGTACCGGATGAGCGTGAGGTTGAAGTCCTGACTGGGCGAACGCGTGAGCGCCTTGAGCCGATTGAACGCCGACGCGCCCATGTCGGTCGGCGGTCGTTTGGTCACAGCAGCGACTCGATGTAGGGGCGCATCACGTTGCCGACGCGCAGCCGATTGGCGCACTCCCACAGCTCGTTGACGGTCGCCAGGCGCAGCCGGTGGCAGTCGCGAAGTGCTTCGAGCGCCACGTCGAACCCGATCTTGTTGCGGTAGCGGAAGCAGTCGACGACGGTCTTGGCCGGCCCGTAGATGCGCACAGGCACACCCTCGATGACGTGCTCCTCCACACCGCTCGTCAGCGCCGCGCCAGAGAAGCGCATCACACGAGTAGGCACGGACGGCGCAACAGGAAGCCAGGCCTTGCGGTCGATGGCCAGCCACACCTCAAAGGGGATCTGAGTCGTGAGGCCGTGGTAGCTCAGTGCCGAGAGCAGGCAGACGACTCCGCCGGGCACTTGGCGCGCAACCTCGGCGAAGCTGTGGTGCTCGGTCCACTCGGCGTCGGCAGCAACATAGAGGCCGCGCCGCACGCGTTCGATCAGCCCGCGACGCTGAAGCCGCGTGAGCCACATCCTGCTGAACCCGACGGCCTCCAGGTCGACCGGGCGAACAACGCCGTGAGCGCGGATGAAAGCGAGCACCTCATCTGAAGCCGATCGCGACATGAGGCTATTGTTGCAAAACATCGGCACTTGTCAAGAAGTGCCGAGGCATTGTAACCTCATTTCGCCCAGTGCGCGTCAGCTACTTGACGGGGCACGGGCCATCATCATCTTCATTATCGGCTCCGGCGACGTCCGCTCCCAGGATCAACAGCTTCGCATCCTGCCACTCGGCGTAGGTCTGGCCGGTCGTCTCGACTTGACAGCTCACGCGCCCGTTGGAGGCTCGCGCCAGCACGACTGAGCCGGCCGCGCTTGGGCTGTTGAAGGCGACGTTCTCGTTCACGATGACGACGGTGCGCTCCCAGAAATCCTTGGCCTCGTTCTTGTTGTGCCGGAGCAGCCGCTTAAGGACGTGGTCTCCCTCGCCGATCGAGGCCAGCCCTCGTGACGGGTCGTCCGGATCGGGACCGGCGAGCAGGTAGACGCCGGTGCGCCGCACCTCCTCCCTCTTGCTGAGCTGGTCGAGCTGGGAGCGCGGCGCGACCAGCACCTTGCCGGTCCAGTTGCTGATCGCGGCGAGGAGGATGCCGGTGGGCTCGCGGTCGGCGAGGAAGTTTCGGATGGTCTTGCCGGTCATAGCGCGACTCCCGAGATCGGGGGCATCCACCTCATCCTAGCTGGAACGGAGGGTGGAGAGACTCGTTTCAAAGCGATCTCGACCAACGCCTTCGGGAGTAGCAGCGTCGAAGACCCGAAAGCCGTCGTCCCTGCTGAGCGCGTCCGCCACGACCATCTCCAGAACGAGGCGAGCGGTCGACATCACCCGCAGGCCGCGGCCCCTGGCAAGACCCGCCCCCCAGCCGTCATCGATCATTACGAGATCGACCCGGCTATGCTCGGCCATGAGGACCGTCGCGATCTCGCCTGAGTGCGCCCAGTCATGCTCGCCGATGGCGTGCTTCAGAGCGAGCAGGTTCGCGAAGTCCGCCTTGAGGCTGTCCGGAAGCGGTTTTGTGGTCTTTGGCCAGGCGCCTCGTCCGATCGCAGCGGCCTGTGGGCGAAGATGCTTGGTCAGCGAAATGAATGGGGCTCGTTCTGCGAGCCGCAGCAGCTCGCGCTCGACCTCACGGGTGATTCGGGCGCGCGAGCCCAAGTACGCGCGCAGTGCGCTCAGACGGGAGCACTCGGCGAACCGGCACAGTGGGCTCGCGTCAAGAAGCACGTGCTGCGCGGTGCGTGACAGCACGTCTCCACGGCCTCAGTAGTCGGACTCGGTGGCCGGTGGAGTCGCGCCGCGAGCTTCGAACTCCGTGCGTATCCGGGCCCCGTCAACCTGGAGCAGCGCAGCGATCTGCTCCACCGAAAGCAGCCCGCGCTCGTACGCGTTGACGCCATAGGTGAGCGTCGCGCGCGGCAGGCGCGGCAGGCGCCCACACGCACGCGCGAGCGTATCGGCGTGAGGCTCAAGACCGAGTCGCTTCGCGAGCTCGTGATGCTCGCCACGGTCGATGGCCGCCTCGAGGGGCAGGTACTTGCTCTTGCTGAGCCGCCAGACAGCTTGCAGCCTGTACAGAGCAGCCTTGGCACTCACGTGGAAATGATGGGCCAGCCGGACGACGGTCTCCAGACTCAAGTCGGGGCCATGCATCAGGTTCAGCCAGGTGCCGACGCCATCGAGTGGAGCCATGAACTCGGCGGCGAACCCATCAGCCTGCACCTCGCGAGGCGCACGGCGAGAGGAGCCGAGGACGGTGTCCTCGTAATCGACCGATCCGCCGTGAGCCATCTCGATGTGACCAAGCTCATGCGCAAGGGTGAAGCGCTGCCGGGAGACTGCCTGCGTGCCGTTGACGAACACGAAGTGTCTGCCCTGCTTGCCGCCCTGCAGACCGGCGATGCCCTGGGGCAGACCCAGGACCGTCACGGGAACGGATGCGAGGTCCTCGACCGCCTCGACGATGTCGGCGAGCGGAGCCTCGAGGCCCAGACCAAGCGTGGTGCGCGCACGGCGAGCCGCTGCGTAGCCCAGCTCTTGTTCGTCGACCACCATCACCGGCCGACGGCTTCGATCTGGAGCATCGCGTCGATGAGGCTGGAGCACCGAGCGACAGTCTCACGAGCGACCTCGTCGTCGACGCCGCCTCGCATCGCGAAGGCCGACTGCTCGTCGAACAGGAGGTCCTCGACGCGTACGCCGAGATAGTCGGCGATGTCGGCGATCTCGGACATGTTGAAGGCGCGTTCGCCGGCGAGCGCGCGACTCAGCACCGACGGCTGAAGCGCGACCGCATCCGCCAGCTCGCGCTGCGATCGTGAACCCAAGGCCTCGAGGATGCGCTTGCCGACCTCGATATCGGAACGGATTTTCACGGGTGCCCTCCCACGCTGATGGCGTTGTCATTATCGCACGTCAGGGAGCATCTTGAACAGACATCTTGCTGTTTACGATTGCTTCGACCCGCCAGACTCGTGACACTGGGCCGACCAACACGTCCGGGATTACCGACAGCGGGCGGTCACGATCCGGTCGGCGGAACCCTCAGGCAGGCAACGCGGAGAGACAGACGACGATGCGCTCCCAGAAGTCCTTGGCCTCGCTCTTGTTGTGGCGGAGCAACCGCTTGGGGACGTTGTCGCCCTTTCCGATGTAGGCCAGCGCCCGCGACGGGTCGTCCGGGTCGGGGCCGATGAGCAGGTAGACGCCGGTGCGCCGCACCTCCTCCCTCTTGCTGAGCTGGTCGAGGTGGGAGCGCGGCGCGACCAGCACCTTGCCGGTCCAGTTGCTGATCTCGGCGAAAAGAATGCGGGTGGTTCGCCGTCGGCGAGGAAGATGCAGACGGTCTTGCCGGTCATCGCGAGTCAACCGCCAGCCTCCGGATGCTCTCTAGCACTGATCTCATCTCCTCGGGAACCTCCCTTGGCTCCAAACTGATCGAGAGGTGCTGCGGAGTAATCGCCTTGTTTCCAGCCTCCTGAAGCAGCCTGTTCAGAGCCGCCAGCAC
>JBKQWK010000195.1:0-9781 GCA_052139595.1 Thermoleophilia bacterium
TCGGCCAGGTGCTGACCATGCATCTTGGCCCCCACGAGGTGCTGCTGGCGGTCGAGATGGAGTTCTGCGCCGGTCTCAGGGTCGGCGAGATCCGCGCTGCCATCGATCGCATTGAGGCGCAGATCAAAGCGGCTCAGCCTGATGTGACGCAGATCTACATTGAGGTCGGCGCTCTGCGTGAGGCGCTTGATGAACAAGCTGGGGGCGACGAAGAAGAAGACGCCGCCGGGTCCTGACGAGGCCAGCGGCGCGGCCGCCGCTGGCCGTCAGTCAGGCGGCTTCTTTCAGAGCTCTCGTCGCTGTTTCGCCCGCCCAGTCGGCGAAGGTGTGCAGATGCGGGTAGAGGTTGCGCAGGTCATCGATGCCAGCCGTGTAGCCATTGTGGTCGAACCATTCGTACATCAATGCCATGTCGTTGCTGTGTTGCCGTACTGCGGCGTAGGGGATGCGCTCGTACTCGACCCGCTCATCGAGAGCCGCTGCCAGTCTGGCAGCGGCATCCGGCATGGTGAGGTCGTCACCGGCTATCTCCAGTGCCGTGCCGATGAAGCGCTGCGGCTGGGCAAAGACTGCTGCAGTCAAGCCACCGATATCGTCGACGGCGATCATCTGCAGACGGGTTTCTGGCGCGAGCGGCATGGCGATCGTCCTGCCCTGTTCGCCTCGTTGCGTGGTCCGACCGAGCAGATTCTCCATGAAGAAGACCGGGCGCACGACGGTCAGCGGCAGACCCAGGCTGCGCAGATGCTCTTCGACCTGCCACTTGCTCACGAAGTGGGGAACCCCTGATTGCCGGTCGGCGCCACCGACCGAAGAATAGACGTAGTGCTTGACGCCGGCCGCTTTGGCGGCTTCGGCGAGCGTGGTGCCCTGCTCAATCTCGTGCTCGATGCCATGTTCGAAGGGCGTGCCCATGGCAAAGACGCCGTAGACACCCTCCATGGCCTGTGCCACGACACCGGGGCTGGTCAGGTCGCCACGTTTGATTTCGAGGCCGAGTTCGCGCAACCAGCGAGCTTTGTCAGCGCCTGGGTCACGACTGACCGCCCGGACTTGCCAGCCGTTGGCGAGAAGATGGCGCGTAACTGCGCCGCCCTGCTGACCGGTGGCTCCGGTGACCAGAATGATCTTGTCCTTCACGTTCATGCAGACCTTTCAGATTGGGTGGCGTGCGTTTTGCTGTACGACACGTCCGTGCTGCCGGCGCGTTGACCGACCGTTGGAGATGTACCGCCAGTGTCTGGAGGTGAAACTGCTCGCGGCGCTACGCTCAGCGCCGCCGCGGGATCGTCGTCAGACAGACCACCACGATGGCGATGGTGGCGGCGTTCATGAGGATGAGCACCAGCAAGGTACCCGTGGTGACGCGCGGCGCGCCCGGAGCGAGACCAAAGCGTGCTGCCAGCGGTCCCGCCAAGGAGAGCAGAAAGACGAGCACGGCCAGGCGGCGAAAAGCGGAGTACGGCCGGGCGGCGCCGTTGGCGAGTACGATCAGGCCGACCGTGGCGCTGATGACGGCGACACAGGTTGTGATGACGATCGACCACGGCGACAGCACGCTGGTCGCCGGCACGCTCAACCTGATCGCCGCGGTACGCAGAATGAAGTTGGCAAGGAGGCTGCTGACGAGCGCCAGGGCTGCGGCCGGTGGCAGCTTCTGCGGCCAGAACATGTCGGTGCGGTACGATTTCATCTCTCGCGGCATGAGCCGATTGTAACTGCGCCTCGTGACGCCGCGCGACCCGCGCACGATGTGGTTATCATTTGTCGTCGCACGGTGTTGCTCGGTCGCCGCCTCGCGTGCTCACCGTCTTCCTCGCCAAAACATGCCTTGGGCGGTATCCACTATTGGCATAAGGTTTATCTGCTCTCACTCGCGGGCACGTTTTTTGCGACAACGGGTCAACCTCCTTCTGGGACAGTAAAGGCGACATGAGGGGGGTCGTGAGGTTAGGGAGGCTCGGCATGGCACGGCACGTTCCCGGTAAGTTTCTCGATAAAGTCCATCTCGTTAAGGAAGCCGTCGAGCTGGCGCGCGGCCAAGACCGGCGCTTCTTTGAGTTTACTCGTGAGGTTGCTCCCGGCGTACGCCTCGTGCTCAGTGAAGCCAAGGGTGTGCCGGTGGTTTTTGCCCTGTGGACGTATCCAACGGACATTGTCGAGCTGTGCGGCGACGGCGCCTACCCGGCGAGCGCAGCACTGCTGTCGATCGAGAAGGAGCAGGCGCGCGATCTCGACCGCCGGGACGTGGTTGTCGATCTTTCGCAGTTTGTGCGCAGTGACGCCTATCCCGGGACGTACTATGTGCTGCTCGACTACCTCAGCCACGAGCAGGTCGAGCGCGTCTTGCGTCGGTTGGTACCCTCGCTGCAGTTGAGCGCAATCGTCGCTGCCTGACTGGTGCCGGCGGCGGTACTGCCTGAACCCTCAGGCAGCTCGGTAGCCAGTTCACCGCCGGCGTCACCGGCTGTAGCATACTGTTCACGCTTTTTACTCAAGACGAGCCAAGAGCGGCGAGCGCGTGGTGCCGCCGCCGAGACACAAAGGAGCCGCAGATGGCCTTCATCAACACGCCGCCCAAACCAGAAAAGCTCGGTCTCATGACCGAGGAGAACCTGAAAGCCGCTTTCGCTGGCGAGAGTCAGGCGTCACAGAAGTACCTTGCCTTTGCTGCCCGCGCTCGCGACGATGGCTTTGCGAACGTGGCCCGTCTCTTTGAGGCGGTCGCCTACGCCGAAAGCACTCATGCGCGCAATCACCTGAGCGTTCTCGGCGGCATTTCCAGCACGGCCGATAACCTCAAGGCCGCCTTTGGCGGTGAGACCTTCGAGATCGACGAGATGTACGCCGCCTACGCGGCGGTCGCCAAGCTGCAGGGCAACACGGAGGCGCAGGCGAGCATTCGCTACGCCAACAGCGCCGAGAAAGATCACCAGGGCATCTACGACGCCAGCCTGACAAAGGTCAATGCCGGCGAAGACATCGCCGCGACCAGCGTGCGCGTCTGCCCCATCTGTGGTCACACCGTCATTGGCGATGCTCCCGACGAGTGCCCCGTCTGCGGTACCGCGGCCGAGTTCTTCCGCGTCTTCTGATTGCACCCGGCGGCGCCGGCGGACAGCACGGCGCCACGCCAACAGCCGGCGGGTCACTGGGCCCGCCGGCTGTTGGCGTCTAACGGCAGCCTGTCGCTGCGCCGGGCGACGCTGATACGATTGGGTCAAACACCCGTTCGCTGATCGCAGGAGGTCTTACACCATGGACGACGACTTCGCCAAGCGCCTGCCGCACGCTGAGAAACTCAATGCCATGACCGCCGCGAGTCTGAAGGCGGCCTTTGCCGGCGAGAGTCAGGCGGCCGAGAAATACCTCGTCTTTGCCATGCAGGCTGAGGAGGAGGGGCTCACCAACATTGCTCGTCTCTTTACCGCCATCTCGTTTGCCGAGACGCGTCATGCGCGCAATCATCTGCGCGTGCTGGGCGGTATCGGCAGCACGGTCGACAATCTGCAGACAGCCTTTGAGGGCGAGTCGTTTGAGATCGACGAAATGTACCCGGCCTACGCTGAAATCGCCAAGGTGCAGGCCAACCAGCAGGCGTCACGTTCAATCAAATATGCGCTGAAGGCCGAGCAAGATCACAAGCGCATGTACGCTGAGGCGCGGGAGAAGGCGCTCGTCGACGGCGACGTTGCCGATCTGAAGGTGAGCGTGTGTCTGGTATGCGGGCACACGGTCATCGGCGACGTGCCTGATAAGTGTCCCGTCTGCGCTGCCAAGGCGGATCAATATCGCTCGTTCTGAGGATGATCTCGCCGTCGCCGTCGCCGTCGCCGTCGCCGCGCCTGCGGCAGGGGTAGCTAATGATCGTGGCTGAAAAGAGCGCCGGAGGCGGCGAGGCACGACGTCCGCTCGCCGCCTCCGGCGCTTGTCGGCGGATTGGTAGCAAAAATGTGGTCATCGAGGCTGGCCTCGATACGCGAGTCGCGATAAGCTGAGCACGGTAACTGGGCACGACAGGCTGAGTGTGCAGGTCAGTGCGAGACTTCAGGAGGTTCCAGTCGTGGGCTATCGATTCGGCGTAGGACGTGAAGCACCGGTCTTTACGACGACCGCGCACGACGGCAGCGAGTTCTCGCTCAAGCAATATCGCGGCGACTGGATGCCGGTGCTGGTCTTCATGCCGGCGGTGTCGCCGGACGTTGTCGCGCAGCTGACGAAGCTGAGCGCCGCTGCCAGTGAGCTGTGGGGCATGCGTGGCCAGCTCGTCGCGATTCTCGATGCCGGCGTGGGCGACGTTCAGCGCCTTGCTGAGGAGGTTGGCGTGGTTGCGTTTCCGCTCATTGCCGACCCCCTTGGCGTTCTGGCGCAGAAGTTCGGCGCCTGGAACCCTGTCAAGGCGCGACTCGAGCCACTGACCTACATTGTCGACAAGGCTGGCAAGATCGTCTGGGCCGAGGACGGCGCTGCGGCACTCGATCCTGCCACGGTGCTCAGCGGATTCGTGCGGCTGGCACGCTAGCTTCTCACCGCGGTCGCGCTCCTGCGTCGGCCTCCAGATCCTCCCCTCGTCTGCATCGCTGTTCCAACTGTCGGTTCAGAGGGAAAGCTGAACCCAATGGTAGCGCAAGAGGAGAAGCACCTGATGATTATCGGCCAGACAGTATTCAGTGTTCGCAAGGGTACCGAGCATCGTGCGCGCAAGGCCCTTGATGAGCTGGCCGGCTTGCTGACTGTGGCCGGTGGCCAGCGCGGTCACCTGATTCTGCAGTCGATCGGCATGTCGCCGCTCGCCAGTGCTCTGCATGACCAAGTGCGGGAAGCCGAACTTGATGATGTCCACTTCATTATTCAGTCAGAATGGAACTCGCGGGCTGATCACGACGAGTACTTTGGTAGCAGCGGCGTCCAGCAAGCGTATGCGACGCTAGCGTCAATTCTCACGAGTGGTCCGTACGAAGTGCTCTACGAGTCGCTCGTCGAACTGGAACAGCGCAGCAGCGTGACGGTGTAAAAACGTAGCAGCGTGACGGTCTGAGCATGACGCCGTAAGCAAGGGCGAGCTTTGGTCTACGGAGCGTACGTGCTGCCGGCTGCGAGGTACGCTGTGAGCGTAAAGCCGGGTCCGGCAAGGGGCGTATAGACGTAGTCGCCAGGTGCGCTGCCCGGTTTCATCGGCGTGTTGGTAAAGGGGTTTGTCGGCCACGGTGAGACATACTGGCCGATGACGCTCTGCGTCGCCTGCGGCGGGGCAGTGCCGTTGACGGCGATGTAGCTCTGGATGCCGGTCCGAATGAGCATCAGTTGGGACCGTACGCTGGCATCCTTAGCAGTGTCGAGCGCTTTGATATCTGTCTGGATCGGGTTGTCGGCGACGCCGCAGGCAGGCAGCAGGACGGCTCCGGCGGCGAGCGCCCATAGCAGCACGATGGCGACACCGATACGCTTGCTGGTACTCATGCTTTTCTCCATCGGCGTGTAAGGCGAGATGCTTGATGGTACGCGGCCAAGTTTTGTGCCGGCAGCGACCTAAGTCTTGCGCCGGCGGCCGCTCTGCGGGCGCCGACACTGCTGGCCGGCGCAGACTCGCCGGGCGCGCTTGTTAATAAATGCAGGCTTTGCTGCCTCGAGCTGCATCCCAGAGTTGGTCAGACCAGTCTACCTTGGCGTCCACCGATTAGGCAGTAATCCTCTCTGCGCGGACTGACTCGGCGCGGGTAGACCGTGTTGCTCCAACCCTCCGCCCGTCGACCTGGCTTTGCTGTGACCGCTTGGCGACCGGCGACCGTCGTTTTCATCTCTCGTTTTCATCGCCAGCAATGCAGCGTGCAAGTGGCCGTTTTGCGACCGCAAAAATAGTGGCACAAGGCCTTGACAAGCAACACATACAGGCATAAAAACAGGTAAACACAGATATAGGTCAGGTGAAACAAAGATGTTTGCGGTTGAGCGTCATCAGCGGATTGTGGAACAGGCGCGTTTTGCCGGCAGAGTTGACGTGGGCGCTCTGGCAGCTCAGCTTTCTGTCACGGCGGAAACAATCCGACGTGACCTGTCAATCCTCGAGGGGCAGGGATTGCTGCGTCGTGTACACGGTGGCGCTCTGCCTGTCGAGAGCCTGGGCTTTGAGCCTGGGCTCGGTGCGCGAGTTACGGTCATGACGGCCGAAAAAGATCGCATCGCGCTGGCCGCGCTGGCCGAGGTTCCCGACGGTGGCACCATACTTCTTGACGCCGGTACGTCCACCGCCCGTCTGGCAGAAGCGCTGCCGGCCGGCCGTTCCTTGACCGTGGTGACCAATGCACCTTCCATCGCCATGGCGCTCTCGGCACGCACCAATATCACCCTGCTGCTCATCGGCGGGCGGGTGCGCGGGCGCACCCTGGCGGCAGTTGACGAATGGGCTCTGCGTCTGCTCGCCGAGGTTTGCTGCGATGTCGCCTTCATCGGCACGAACGGAATCTCGGTAGGTCGCGGTCTGACAACGCCCGATCTGGCGGAGGCGGCCGTCAAGCGGGCGATGATTCGTGCTGGCCGGCGGGTGATCGTGCTGGCCGACCACACCAAGGTCCAGAACGACTGCTTCGTGCAGTTTGGCAACCTGACCGATATCGACGTCTTCGTCACCGACACGGGCCTGGATGATGCCCGTGTCGGTGAACTGTCGGCGGCCGGCCTGCGCGTGGTGCAGGCATGATCGTCACTCTGACACTCAATCCCAGTGTTGACCGCACTATCGAGGTCGATGCCCTGCAGCGTGGTGGTGTACTTCGTGCTTCGGGCGGGCGCGTGGATCCCGGGGGCAAAGGTGTGAACGTTTCTCGTGCCCTGGTTGCCAATGGTCAGTCGACGCGCGCTGTCGTGCCGCTCGGCGGCGTCGAGGGAGTTCAGCTGGCCGCCCTGCTCGACGCCGCCGAGGTAGCGGTCATTCCAATCGCCATCCACGGGTCGGTGCGCGCCAACGTGGCTATCGTCGAGCCTGACGGCACGGTTACAAAGCTCAACGAGCGCGGCCCTGAGCTGAGCGCGAGCGAAGTCGAGGCCGCTCTCGCAGCGACCACGCTGGCCGCCGCTGAGGCGCGCTGGTTTGCCCTTTGCGGCAGTCTGCCTCCGGGAGTACCTGATGACATCTACGCGCAGTTGACAGAGCGGCTGCACCTTGCTGGTGTCCAGGTTGCCGTCGACTCGAGTGGCGAAGCTCTGGCAGCGGCTCTGGGCGCTCAGCCTGACCTCGTTAAGCCCAACCGCGAAGAACTCAGCCAGTCGGCGGCCATGCCGGTGCGTACACTCGGTGAGGCCGCGGCTGCGGCCGACAGTCTGCGCCGCCGCGGCGCTGGTGCCGTGCTTGCCAGTCTGGGCCCAGACGGAGCCCTGCTCGTTGACAGCACCGGATTTCTGCACGGTGAGGCATCGGTGCGGGCTCGCAGTGCTGTGGGCGCCGGCGATGCCCTGTTGGCGGGCTTCCTCGCTGCCGGTGGCCGGGGCCGCGCGGCGCTCGTCGAGGGTCTTGCCTGGGGTGCAGCAGCGGCGTCTTTGCCCGGCAGTCGCATGCCGGTCCCCAGGGATCTTGACCACGCCGCCGTGAAGGTACACGAGCGGATTGATAGTGAACGCAAACTGAGCGAACGGAGCTGACTCATGGACGATCTCATCACTGGCGATTTTGTCGATCTCGATTTGCCGGCGTCCGATCGCGACGCGGCGACGCGACGGCTGGCGGAGCTGCTGGCCGCCGGCGGTCGCGTCACCGACGTGGACGGTTTTCTCGCCGACGTGCGCGCACGTGAGGCGCAGATGCCGACTGGCATTGAGGGGGGCATCGGCATCCCGCACACGCGCTCGGGCTACGTTACGGTGCCGAGTCTGGCCTTCGGCCGCAGCGCGGCTGGAGTTGATTTCGGCGCTCCGGACGGTCCGGCAACGCTGATCTTTCTCATCGCCGCGCCTGAGGGCGCTGATGCTGAACACCTCAGCATCCTGGCGGCTCTCGCCCGGCGCCTCGTGCATGCATCGTTTCGTGACGGGCTGCGTAGCGCGGTCGCCGCACAAGACGTTGTTGACCTTGTCAACAGGGAGGTCCTGGGAAGATGAAAATTGTCGCCGTAACGGCCTGCCCCACCGGCATTGCACATACCTACATGGCGGCGGAAGCGCTTGAGGAAGCCGCCCGTGCCGGCGGCCATGAGATAAAGGTTGAAACGCAAGGTGCCGCCGGCGCCACACCGCTGACAGCGGGCGATATTGCTGCCGCGGACGCAGTCATTTTTGCGGTCGATACCGGCGTGCGCGAGCGTGAGCGGTTTGCTGGCAAACCGCTCGTTGAAGGCACGACCAACGAAGCGATTCGCGACGCCGGCAGCATGCTCGATCAGGCGGTCGCCGCAGCAGCCGCCGCGCCGGCGACCGCCCCACCGCAAGGGGCGGCTGGTTCGGGCCTGGGAGACTCGACGCCAGCTCCGGTGACCAAGGTCGACCATGAGGCCGGGATCGGTACACGCTTGCGTCAGTGGCTCATGACTGGCGTCAGCTACATGATCCCCTTCGTCGCCGCCGGCGGCATTCTCATCGCGCTCGCATTTCTCTTCGGCGGCGCAGAAATAGCAATGAAGGTCAACGGCGGTGTCTTCAATGGTCATCACTACACCGCCGTCACCGATATCACCAAGATCGTCTCGCAAACGGGCTGGGCAGGGTTGATGTACAAGGTCGGCACCACGGCCTTTTCGATGCTCGTGCCAATTCTCGCCGGTTTCATCGCCTACGCCATCGCCGATCGCCCTGGCCTGGTGCCGGGCATTGTTTCGGGGCTGCTGGCCGTGGCCATTGGCGCCGGTTTTCTCGGCGGTCTGGTCGGCGGCCTCATCGCCGGCTTTGTGGCCCTCGGCCTGACGCGTCTGCGGGTGCCGCGGGCCGTCGCCGGTGTGATGCCAGTGGTCTTTATTCCACTCATCTCCAGCCTCATCATGGGGGTGGTCATGGTGGCCCTCATCGGTCACCCGATTGCGCTTGCCCAGAGTGGGCTCACCAACTGGCTGGCCGGTCTGTCGGGCGCCAACTCGGTGCTGCTAGGAGCGCTTCTTGGTCTGATGATGGCGTTTGACATGGGCGGCCCGGTCAACAAGGTTGCCTACACCTTTGGCCTTGCGAGTCTGGCCAGCGGCGACACGAAGATCATGGCGGCGGTCATGGCGGCCGGTATGACGCCGCCGATTGCTCTGGCCCTGGCCACGGTGGTCCGCCCCAAACTGTTCACCCTGGCGGAGCGCCGCGCCGGCGAAGCCGCCTGGCTGCTGGGTGCCTCGTTCATAACTGAAGGCGCCATTCCCTTTGCCGCGGCCGACCCGATCCGGGTGATACCGTCATTGATGTTCGGTAGCGCCGTGACGGGAGCTCTGTCCATGGCCTTCGGTAGCACGTCGCGGGCACCGCACGGTGGCATCTGGGTGATCGCCCTGATTGGCCGACCCTACTACTTCGTGGTCGCTCTGGTGGTGGGGATCGTCGTCAGTGCCGTCAGTGTGGTCGTCGCCAAAGGGATTGGCCACCGGGGGGCGGCCGCGGTCGACGATGCGGGGCTGATCGACGTGGCGGCGACGCCATTGGCTGCTTCCAGTGGACAGACTCTCTCGATAAACTCATGAGGAGAGCGCCGGTCTCGTTTCTCGTCTACCCAGGGAGGCATCAATGCCCCAGCGTCACGCCATAGTCGGTTCGCGGGTCGGGGTGCACGCCCGACCCGCGGCCCGCATCGTCCAACTGGCCGCTCGTGAGCCACTGCCGG
>JBKQWK010000196.1:0-26689 GCA_052139595.1 Thermoleophilia bacterium
GCCCACACGTCTCAGGTTGAATGCCGCTGGGTCGGTACGGCGCAGGCTAGTTAGCGCTGGGTCAATTACCGCCGGTCTTACGCGCCATGACCGCCCACGTTCCTTCTTCGACCATGGGCACGTTTTCGTGCACCGCCTTGGTCTGCGGGTCACGCCACTGCAGGACGCCGTGTTTATCGTCGCGCAGCAGATCGGGGTCGTTGAGTGCTGCCAGCACCGAAACGGCACCGACGGCGTCATGCAGTCCGCCCAGTTCGTCGACCGAAACCGAGTGATTGGTGGCGATGCGCTCCCACACGTTCTGCAGTCGTTCCCACGTGTACTCGGCCCGCTTACCGCGGACCTGCAGAGCGACGGTGGCCCTGCCGACGCTGACGATGCGGCCGGTACCGCGCCAGAAGAGCAGGGGAAACTCCTGGCCGTTCATGCCTGCCAGGCGCTCCTTAACCGTTTCAAATGAATACATGCGTCTCCTCCGAAAACATGCGTCTCCGCCTCGCGGCACCGGCTTCAGCTCGTAGTCTACGCCCCCACGCCGCGAACGACGAGCGCTGCAAAACAGCAACCTGTTTGCGCCGCCTCGGTCCCGTCAGTAGAGTCTAGGTGAGAAGATGGTAGCAGAGGAGCAGAGGAGAACGATGCCTTCCAGCGACGAATCTGCCGCGGTGCCTGCCGACTTGTTAGCGCGCATCGATTTCCACTGCCACTCCAGCTATTCATCGACGAGTGACCAGTGGATGTGGCGTCAGTTCGGCCTGCGCGAATCGTACACCGACCCCCACGTTCTCTATCGCCAGGCGAAAGCACAGGGCATGACACACGTCACGCTCACCGACCGCGACACCATCGAAGGTGCCCTGCGCCTAGCTCATCATGACGACTTCATCATTGGCGAAGAGGTGACCGCTTTCTTCCCCGCCGAGGCGCTACACGCCGACGTGCTCGTTTGGGGTCTCAACGAAACACAGCAGAGTGAGATCAGGCAGTTAAGATTCAACATTCACGAGCTGGTCGCCTATCTGCGCAGCGAAGGCCTGGCGCACGGCCTCGCCCACCCCTGCTCATTTCGCACTGGCGGTCTGCGCCTGGAGCACTACGAGCAGCTCATGTTGCTGTTCGGCCTCTGGGAACTGCTCAACGGCAGTTCGACACCGGCCGAGAACGAGGTCGCCGCCGCCTTGGCCGCTGCCGCTGCCGGCTTGCTGCCTCGCCTTGCCGAGAAGCACGGCCGCACCCCGGCGGCGGCGGCTCTGCGCAGCTTTGCCGGCTCCGACGATCGCAGTGGTCTCGACGTCGGCACCACGTACTCCGAGATCCCGCTGGAGAGTGCCGGCGCCGATGTCTGCGCGGCCCTCATGCGCAGCGGCGCCGTCCTCTGCGGCACCGCCGGCACCATCGAGAAGACGGCGCACACGGCGATCAGCATCGCCCTGCGCGGTGGCGACGCGGAGGAAGCCGGCAGCCGCATTTCGCGGCTGCTGCTCAAAGGCGCCGTACGCAGCGATCTTGCCTGGGGAATCCTGCAGAAGCAGCAGACACAGAAGATGATCGGCCGCGCGCTCGGCGTCGTGACGCTGCCTTGGCGGCGCGGCCAGGCGCGCACGCTGCGTCGCGCCACCGTTGCCGAGGCGACGGCTGCGCTGGCGCAAGGTGACCTGCTCGACGTCTCACAGCAGCACGAGCGCATCGCTTCCCTGGTCGAGAGCATCTGGCAGCGGACGACGCATTACAACATCGAGTACCTGCGCCAGCGTCCCTGGGGCGACCTGGTGCGTGAAGGCGACCGCTGGAAGGCCTTGCTGCAGGCTCAGATACTGCCGGCTCCTTACGTGTCGGCCGCCGCCTACCGCTCGCGGCAGGACCGCCACGCGCGGCGTGTCGCGACGTTGCTCGAAGGTGGCGGCCTGCTGTCGCCGGCCACCCACAAAGGCTCGCCGCGCGTGGCGATGTTCACCGATACCTACGTCGAGGTTAACGGCGTGGCTACCGTGCTGCACGCGCTGGTCGACCACGCCGTCGCCCACGACTGGCCGTTCACGCTCGTCACCTGCGGCGACGAGCGCGCCAGTGCGCCCGGGCACGAGTCATTTGTTGCCATCGACAAACTCTCGCTCGATGTCTACCAAGAGTTTCCCTTTTCCGTGGGACCGATTTTTGAACTTCTGCGCTGGTGTGAAGAGGCCGGTATCGAGATGATCCACGCCGCCACGCCGGGCACCGTCGGTATCATGGCGGTGCTGCTCGCCCGCACCCTCGGCCTGCCGGTGGTGGCCACCTACCACACCGACGTGCCGCGACTCGGCTACTTCCTCACTCGTGACCGTCTGGTCGAAGAACTTCTGTGGACGTACGTGCGCTGGTTCTACGGCCAGTGCGACGTCGTCTTCTGCCCATCGCGCGCCGTTGAAGTCGACCTGGCCGACCACGACGTGCGTTCGCGCTTCGAGCCTTTCGACCAGGCGGTCGACGAGACCCACTTCGGTCCCGAGCGCCGAAGCAGCGAGGTTCATGATCGTCTCGGCGGCGGCAAGAAGGTGATGCTGTGGGTCGGCCGCATCTCGGCCGAAAAGGGCCTCTCCGTACTGGCGTCTGTCTACGACGAGCTGCTGGCGCGGCGCGACGACGTGCGGCTGGTTATCGTTGGCGACGGCCCCTATCGCGCCGACTTCGAGCGACTCGCGCCGCGGGCATCGTTCCTTGGCATCAAGCGCGACGCGGAGCTGGCCGAGCTCTACGCCTCGGCCGATATCTTCGTCTTCCCCGGCCTGGCCGAGACCTTTGGCCAGGTGATCCTCGAAGCAGCGGCCAGCGGGCTGCCGGCGGTTGTCACGGCCGGAGCCGGCGTGGACGAAAACGTCGTGCATGGCGAGACCGCGCTTGCTGTCGCCCCCGGCGACGTGCGTAGCTTTGTCGCCGCGCTCGAGAGACTACTCGACGACGACGACTTGCGCGCCCGCATGGGCGTGGCCGCGCGACGTCATGCGTTGCGACGCAGCTGGCCGGCGACCTTTGCCCACGTGCGCCGCGTCTACGAGTCGGTTGCCGCTTTGAAATGAGCGTCCTCACGCCGGGGGCCACGCTCTACCTGCTCGCTCACCATGACGACGAGGTGTTTTGCGCCGCCCGTATCTGGGCCGACCAGGCGGCCGGCCGAAAGCCGTATCTGCTGTGGGCGACGGCCGGCGGGCTAGCGCCGGCCGGCCGGCGCCAAGCTGAAGGCCGGCGCGTCGCCCGGCTGCTCAGCCTGCCGGCCGGCGCCGCCGTGAGCCTCGGCTGGTCCGACCAAGGCGCCATGGACCACCTGGCACAGATTTTTGCCGCGGCCGTGTGGCTCCTGGACGAATCGCAGGCGGACTGCGTCTGCGCGCCGGCCTACGAAGGCGGTCACCCTGACCACGACACCATGAACGTCGTGGCGGCTCGCCTGCGAAGCCACCAGCCGGAGCTGCGCGCCGAGGAGTTTGCTCTGTACCGCCGCGGCCGTGGCGGCCTGGCGGTGAAAGCTCCCTGGCTAGCAGCCGACGTGCCGGCGCAGTGGCCGGCGCGAGAATCCGTGCGGGATCAGTTAGGCGACGAACGGGCGGCGCCACTGGCGCCCGCCGCCCGTGCCCTGCGGCGACGACTCATGTGCGCCAACGCCAGCCAGATGCCGACGTCCCTCGCTCCGCTCGCGGCTGTAGCACGAGCCCAGGGAACATGGCTGAGCGAACCGCTGCGTGAGCTGCCGCAGCATGACTATGGCCGCCCACCGCACCGCGGCACCCTGCTCTATGAGCTATACACCAGACGCCGCTTCGGCGGCTTCGCCGCCGCCGCGGCCGCCTTTCACGAGTAAAGACCGAGCAGCAGACCCAACGAGCAACAGGCGCCGCGCCACGTCTGCTGCGACCGCGCCAGACGAAGCCTACGGGCGCGGCACCAGCCCTACGCGTTCGCGCACCTTGGCCAGCGTCCGCTGCGCAATGGCCTCGGCGCGCTCGGCTCCGACCTTAAGCACGTCGCGCGTGAACGACGGGTCCGCTTCCAGTTCGCGCATGCGCGCCTGAAACGGCGCCAGCGCCTCGACAACCACATCGCCGAGATCTCGCTTGAAGTCAGCGTAACCTTTGCCCGTATACCGCTCTTCGACATCCTCCACACTCGCGCCACTGAACAGCGAGTAGATTGTCAACAAGTTCGTCAGAGCCGGTTTGTCGGCGGCGGCCTTTACCTCGCTACCGCTATCGGTCACCGCTCGCTGGATCTTCTTGCGGATTACAGCCGGACTATCATCCAGAGCAATGTAGCTGGTCGCCGAAGTGGCGCTCTTGCTCATCTTCTTCAGCGGATCGTCGAGACCCATGACCCTGGCACCCTCGCGCCGTATCACCGGCTCGGGCACCACGAACGTTTTGCCGAACTGGCCATTGAAGCGCTCGGCTAGGTCACGGGTTAGCTCCACGTGCTGCTTCTGGTCCTCGCCCACCGGCACGGCGTCAGCACGATACAGCAGGATATCGGCGGCCATGAGCACCGGATAGTCGAAGAGGCCGACACCGATGCTCTCGCTCTCACCGCCTCCGGTCTTGTCTTTGAACTGCGTCATCCGCCGCAGTTCGCCCATGTGGGTGATGGTGTTGAGGATCCACGCCAGCTCAGCGTGCGCCGGTACATGACTCTGCACCATGACAATGCTGCGCTCAGGGTCAATCCCGGCGGCGAGAAACGTATTCGCCACCTCGATCGTGCGCCGCGTGAGTTCTTTGCGGTCCTGGCTGACGGTGATGGCGTGAAGGTCGACGACGGAGTACACGCAGTCGTACGTTTCTTGCAGCTCGACCCAATTGCGGATGGCACCGAGATAGTTGCCGATGTGCAGCAGGCCGCTTGGTTGCACGCCGCTGAAGATGCGCGGTCGCCGCGCTGCTGGCGGTGAAACAGGTGTCTCCGTCTGTCTGAGCTGAGAAGGGTCGCCATTCATGAAAAGAGATTCTACCAGACCGCCGGCTGGCGCCCGCTGACGCTGCCGGCTAGCGCCGCCGCGCCAACTCAGGGCAAAGCAGATCGCCACGGCAACGACGGCGAAGTTTCGGTATTATCGTTGACAGGCCGGAGTTTCTGGCTATCGTATGCCTATCTACCACAAGATAGTCGGAAAGGTCACCTTGGACTCACTCGACCGCGACATCCTCCTTGCCCTGCGCGCCGATGGTCGCCAGACGAACACCCACCTGGCTGCCATGCTCGGCCTGTCTTCTTCTGCGATGCTTGACCGTGTTCGCCGTCTGGAACGCGACCACGCGATCCGTGGCTACCACGCTGACGTCGACCCGGAAGCAATCGGTTTGGGTCTGCAGGCTTTCATCGCCATTGAGCTGAAGGAACACAGCGGCACCTGTATCGAAGGTTTCGAGCGCGGCATCGTCACGGTTGTCGGAGTCGAGGCCTGCTATCACGTCACCGGCCGTTTCGACTATCTCCTGCAGGTCGCCGTGCGTGACCTTGCTCAGCTCGGCAAGCTCCTCAAGGTCGGCGTCGCCGCTGTTCCCGGCGTCGCCAAACTCGAGACGCTGCTAATGCTTTCTCAGGTCGGCGCCGCCGACCGGCCAGCAGATGACCAGTCGCCCAGCGACAACAACGCGGAGTGGAGTGAGGTGGCGTTATGACGAACGAAGCGAACGATGGCGGCCCGGCCACCGGTGAACGCAACGACCTACGCGCCCGCTGGCGGCTCGCCGCCACGGACCTGAGCGAGATCAGTGATCTGCTCACGGATCCAGTCGGGCCTCTCACCAACGGCCTGCTTGACATCGTCGCCTCGCATGGCGGTGTCACCGCGATCAACAGCAAGATTGCCGCCGCCGGCCGGCTCGAGACGCGGCTCGCGCGCCTGCGCGCCGAGCACTCGCCGTACCTCGCCGACCTCGACTGGCTGACCGAACAGCGCGATCGCGGCGCGTTTGTCACCCTGCCCGAGTATCGCCGCGACATTCTCGGGTCCGCCGCCGACGACATGGACTTCAATGAGGCCAATGCCGTCACCCTCGAGATCAGCGCGCTCAACTTCTTCCCCTGGCTGATCAGCGAAGCGCAACGAGCGATCGAGCGCCGCCAGCTCATGCCGTCGCGCTACATTCGCGTGCGCAACATGGCCGAGCAGGCCGCCGCGGACGGCGACATCGTCGCCGTGGCGGCGGCCATGCAGATCATCGGCGCCACTCACGTCGAGACGCTCGACACGCGCGGCATCGACGGGTCGAACGTCATGCTCGGCGGTGCCGAGACGATCACCGGCTACTTCGGCGGCATCGGCCAGCCCAACGAGTACCCGCTGCGCTGGGTCGATGAATACCTGCACTACGCGACCGAGTACGGCATCCGCCAGGTGCTCAACATCAATCCCGGGACGGTCCTGGCGGCGCTGCTCCTGCATCGACTGGGCGTCGACAACGAATTCAAAGTCTCCGTCTTCATGGGCGTCGACAACCCCTTCGCCGTACTCTGGCTCCTCATGGCCGCCCGCCTTCTGGCGCGCCCGGACGGCTCCACCAGTCTCGCCGGACTCAACCTCTCGAACTCAGTTGACGCAGATACGCTGCGCTCTGCCGCCGCCCTGCGCGATGCCCTGGGCCTGAAAGACCAGGTGCGCCTGGAGCACCACGTTACCGAAGCGTACAAATCGATCGTGCGCCAGCCCTACGAGCGGCGCGCCGAGCTGGTCGAGGTTGCCGCCGACGTGGCCAACCTCTCGGCCAAGCACGAAGGTGGCGAGCCGGCGGCGGAGGCACAGAGCGCGCATCCGAGCGACATTCTTGAGTACTTCTTGCCGCAGGACGAAATCGCCCGCCTCGGCCTCATGCCGGCGCTCACCGACAACTACCTCGCCAAGCATGAGTCGGTCAACCTGACGGCGGCGGCTTTGACGCGAGCCGGCATTGGCGTGCTGGCGGCGTCGGCACTGCACCAGCCGCGCGTGGCTGCCGGCTGAAGGGGGGGCTGCGGCCGGCCGCTCCGTGAGCGGCCGCCGGTCTGAATGCGCGTCAATGTGCCTGCAGCGCGCCTCTCTGCTGCCGGCGCGCCTGCCGCGGCCCTGCCGGCGCGCGCTGCTAGCGCCTACGTCGCTTCGATCTCTTCTTCGCTAGCCCCGGACTCGCTCACAACCATGCGCGCTACGGCCGAAACAACGTCGCCATCGCGCATGTTCATGACCTTGACGCCCTGCGTGGCGCGCCCGTAGCGCTGGATGCCGTCGGCGCGCAGTCTGATCACCGTGCCGTCGCGACTCTGAAGCATGATCTCGTGGTTGTCGCGCACAACGCGCACACCGGCCAGATAGCCCTTGCGATCGGTCAGCTTGACCGTGCGCACACCCTGGCCGCCGCGTCCTTGCACTGGGTACTCACTGATGCTCGTGCGCTTGCCGAAGCCGTTTTCGGTAATCACGAACAGGTCGGCGTCGTCGCGAGCGATCTCCATGGCGATGACGGCGTCGCCCTTGCGCAAACGCATGCCGTGCACGCCGGATGTATCGCGGCCGGTGGGGCGGACGTCGTCTTCATGGAAGCGGATCGATTGGCCCAGGTGGCTGACCATGATGATATCGTCGTCGCCCGAAGTGTGACGAACGGCGATCAACTCGTCATCGTCACGGATGTCGATGGCGATGATGCCGTCGGCCTTGAGCGGCGTGTTGTATGAACCGAAGAGCGTCTTCTTCACGATGCCCTTCTTGGTGGCAAAGATGAGGTAGCGACCCTCATTGATGTCGAAGTTGCGCGTGTTAATAACGGCGCAAATCTTTTCGTCCTGGCGAAACGGAAGCAGGTTGGCAATGTGCTTGCCGCGAGCATTGCGGCCGGCGAGCGGCAGCTCATGGACCTTCAGACGGTAGATCTTGCCGACGCTGGTGAAGAAGAGCAAAAAGTGGTGTGTGCTCGTGATGAACAGGTGCTCGACTTCGTCCTCTTCTTTGAGCTCCATGCCAGCGACACCGATGCCGCCACGCTTTTGCTGACGGTAGGTGGCGACCGGCAGACGTTTGACATAGCCGGTCTTGGTGATCGTGATGACCATCTGCTCTTCGGCGATCAGGTCTTCGATGTCGAGGTCGCCCTCGTCTGGCACAATCTCGGTGCGGCGATCGTCGTTGAACTGGCGCTTAATCTCGAGCAACTCACTCTTGATGAGCGCGTAAATAGCGCTTTCGTCGCCGAGCAGCTGGCGCAGCTCTTTAATGCGCGCCAGCAGACCCTGATGCTCTTCTTTGACTTTGTCGCGCTCTAGCTGCGTAAGCTGACGCAAGCGCAGATCGACAATCGCCTGCGCTTGCGGGCGCGTCAGATCGAAGACCTCGATGAGCGATTCGCGCGCCGCTTCGGCGTCTGCCGCTTTGCGGATGATGCTGATGATTTGATCGAGGTTGTCGATCGCCACCAGGAGCCCTTCGAGGATGTGGGCCCGCGTCTCGGCTTTGTCGAGCTCGAACTTGGTGCGCCGGACGACGATCTCCTTCTGGAAGGCGATGTATGCCGTGAGCATCTCGGGCAACGTGAGCGTGCGGGGCACACCGCCGACCAAGGCAATATTGATGACGCCAAAGGTGGTCTGCATCTGCGTGTGCTTGTAGAGCTTGTTGAGCACGACCATGGCGACCGCCTCGCGCTTAAGCTCGATCACTAGGCGCATGCCTGACCGATCGCTCTCGTTGCGCAGATCGCTGATCTCGGTGATCTTCTTCTGCTTGACGAGGTCGACGATGTTCTCAATCAGCGAGGCTCGGTTGACCTGGTATGGCAGCTCGGTGACGACGATTGCCACCTTGTTGCCCTTGAGTTGCTCCGTGTGCGCCTTGGCGCGCACGCGAATGCGGCCGCGGCCGGTGCGGTAAGCCTCTTTGATACCGGCGGTGCCGAGGATGATGCCGCCGGTCGGGAAGTCCGGCCCTTTGATGTGCCGCATGAGGTCGTCGGCGCTCGCTTCGGGACGATCGATGAGGAGACAAGCGGCGTCAATGACCTCACCGAGATTGTGCGGTGGGATGTTGGTCGCCATGCCAACGGCGATGCCGTTGGAGCCGTTGACCATGAGATTGGGCATGCGGCTCGGCAGTACAACCGGTTCGCGCCGCGTCTCGTCGTAGTTGGGCACCCAGTCGACTGTATTGGCGTCGAGATCGCGCAGCATTTCGACCGCTATCTTGCTGAAACGCGCCTCGGTGTAGCGCATCGCCGCCGGCGAGTCACCTTCGACCGAGCCGAAGTTGCCCTGGCCGTCGACCAGCGTGTAGCGCATGTTGAAGTCTTGCGCCATGCGCACGAGGGTCGGGTAGATAACAGCTTCGCCGTGGGGGTGGTAGTTACCAGAGGTGTCGCCGGCAATCTTGGCGCACTTGCGGTGCTGCTTGTTGGGTGCCAGACCGAGGTCGTTCATGGCCACAAGAATGCGTCGCTGCGAAGGCTTGAGGCCATCGCGCACGTCGGGCAGAGCGCGGTCGGTGAGCACACTCATCGCGTAGTCGATGAACGATGAGCGCATCTCCTCTTCGAGTTCAACGGCCTCGATGCGACCCTCGAGCGTCTGGATCTGATCAGACATCGAGGAACCTCACTTCTTTGGCGTTCTTTTCGATGAACTCGCGCCTGGGCTCGACCTTATCGCCCATGAGCATCGTAAAAACGTCGTCGGCGGCCTGCACATCTTCCATGCCGACCAGTTGCAGGGTTCGCGTCATGGGGTTCATGGTCGTTTCCCAGAGCTGGTCGGGGTTCATCTCGCCAAGGCCCTTGAAGCGCTGCAGCTGGATGCCCTCTTTTGTCAGCTCGACAATTTGCAGGCGCAGCTCTTCGTAACTGGTCGCTTCGGCTTTGCGCTGCCCAAGGTGAAGGGTGAACGGCGGCTTGCCGACCATTTCGCGGATGCGCTCGTGCACACGGCGCAAGGTCTGAAACTCGCGCCCATTGAGCGCCTGGTACGGGATGCGCAGGTTGGCTGCCAGCCCCGAGCGGCGCTCGACAAGCCGTGTTTCGACTGCCTCTTCTTCGTCGTCTACAGCCAGCACGTCGATGACGTAGCGATGATCGATGTCGGCTCGCAACGCCGCCACCAGTTCGGCAAACGAGGCGATGCCTGCCTCGATGATGGGCCCATTCTTGAGCCAATCGATGAGTTCGCCGCCCCACTGCGACTTGAGCTTCTTGACCCAGCCTTCGTACTCACCATAGGTCTTGAGAAAGCGCTGATACTTGGTCTCACTGAACTGAAAGCCAGCGGCGGTATTGTCGACCCTGATCTGCTCGAGACGGCCGCGCAGAAGGATCTCTTCGAGTTGAGCTTCTTTGTGAATGTATGTCTCCTGGTTGCCTTGCTTGAGACGATAGAGTGGCGGCTGCGCGATGTAGACGAAACCGGCGTCGATGAGCGGTCGCATATGCAGGAAGAAGAAGGTGAGGATGAGCGTGCGGATGTGTGAACCGTCGACATCAGCATCGGTCATGATAATGATCTTGTGGTAGCGCGCCTGCTCGATATTGAAGTCTTCGCCGATGCCCGTGCCGAGGGCGCTGATCATGGTCAGAATCTCTTGGTTGGCGAGCATTTTGTCGATGCGCGCCTTATGCACGTTGATGATCTTGCCGCGCAGCGGCAGGATCGCCTGGAACGAGCGGTCGCGGGCCTGCTTCGCCGAGCCGCCGGCTGAGTCGCCCTCGACCAGGTACAGTTCCGACAGATGGGGATCGCGCAGGGAGCAGTCGGCCAGTTTGCCCGGCAGCGACGAACCCTCGAGTAGACCCTTGCGGCGCGTCAGGTCGCGCGCTTTGCGCGCCGCATTACGCGCCCGGGCCGCATTGATAGCTTTCTCGACGATCTGCCGCGCCTCGCTGGGATTCTCTTCGAGAAACTCGGCCAGCTTGGCGTTGACCGTCGTCTCGACGAGGCTGCGGATCTCGGTGTTGCCGAGCTTGGTCTTGGTCTGCCCCTCAAACTGAGGATTGCGCAGTTTCACCGAGATAAGTGCCGCCAGACCCTCACGCACGTCTTCGCCAGACAGGTTTTCTTCCTTTTCCTTGAGAAAATTCTTCTGCCGTGAATAGTCGTTGATCGTGCGTGTGAGAGCACTGCGAAAGCCAGACAGATGCGTGCCCCCCTCGCTGGTGTTGATGTTGTTGGCGAAGGTGAAGATGGACTCGTTGTATGACGAGTTCCACTGCAGAGCGACTTCGCAGGCCCCGTCTTCGGTGTCGTTGTCGAAAAAGATGATCGTGCGATGGACCGCATCTTTGTCGCGGTTGATGTAGGCGACGAAGTCCTGAATGCCGCCGGCATACTGATAGACGACCGACTCGCCTTCAGCGCGGTCGTCTATCAGCTCGATGCGCAGATTCTTGGTCAGAAACGCCGTCTCGCGCAGACGCTGGGCAAGAACGCGATAGTCGAAATCGACATCTTCGAAGATGTCGGAGTCGGGCATGAAGGAGACGGTCAGACCAGTGGGCGCACCCGCTGGCAGCTGCTCGAGCCGCTCGAGCGTGCCAACAGGGTTGCCCCGCTCGAAGCGCTCATGCCAGTGAAACCCGTCGCGATAGATGTCGAGCTCGAGCCACTCACTGAGAGCGTTGACCACCGAAACACCGACGCCGTGCAGACCGCCAGAGACTTTATAACCCTCACCACCAAACTTGCCGCCGGCGTGCAGCATCGTCAGCACAACCTCAGCCGCCGGCTTGTCGTACTTCACCATGGTGTCGACGGGAATACCCCGTCCGTCGTCGACCACAGTGATGGAGTTATCGGGGTTAATAGTGACCGTGATGGAAGTGCAGTGACCGGCCAGAGCTTCGTCGACCGAGTTGTCAATAACCTCAAAGACGAGATGGTGCAGACCGCGCGGACCGGTCGAGCCGATGTACATGCCGGGACGCTCGCGCACCGGCTCGAGGCCTTCGAGTACCTGAATATCTTTCGCGTCGTAACTTGGCTGCTTCAAAGGACCTCACAACATGGGCCGACCATCCATGGTCGGGGAAGAGTAGGCAGGCGTACTAACGTGCTCCCTGAGTATACCAGAAAAGCATCCACGAAGACAGTCCACTCGGTTGACATTATCGCTGCAAATCGATGGTTTCGTTAGTCAGTCGCTCGTGGACGCTATTTCGCCGTCGAAGCCTCGTTTTCCTGCCCACGGACGGTACCGCCGGTGACGAAGCGGAAGCGCGTGACGGGACAATCAGGATCGACCTCGCGCAGTTTCGCCAGCAGCGAACCGCTGAGGTAGGTGAGCTCATTCGTCCACACTGAGGACTCACAGCGAACGGTCAGCGTGCCCCGCGCAAGACGGAGCGGCTCGGTGGCGGCCGCCACCTGCGGCCCGGCCGCCTGTCGCCAGAGGGCGAAGGCACGTGCTTCGTCGCTGCCGATGAGCCGCTCCACACTGCGATGCAGGATCTCTCCCAGGCGGCGCGGCTCACTCATGAGCGGCAACAGGTGAGGATGCACCTGACGGTGATCATGGCGGTGAGCACCACCGGCGACACGGATCGGCGGTGCCCATTCAAACCCGCGGCGTTCATTCGACGCCCTGCGGATCGGCGTTCGTCAGCGGCAACTCAATGACCGTTGCGTCCGCCAGCTCGGCAGCACTGAAGTAGTGCCCGTTGGTGGTCGTCACCAAGGCTTGGCCGGCGCCCACGAGGGCACGCACCAGGAGGCGACGGCGACTGTCGTCGAGTTCACTCATGACATCGTCCAGGAAGAGGATGCCGCGGTCGCCGCCCAAGTCGGCGGCGACCCCCTGTTCGGCAAGCAGGAGGGCAAGCACGGCCGCGCGCTGCTCACCCTGCGAGCCGAAGAGACGCAGATCGCGGTCGCCGGCTGCGTCAACGGCCGCCGGCGATGCGCAGCCGGGCGGAAGGGTCGCTCCTGCGTCGGCTCTCATGCCTGACGTGTCTCCATGCGTCGCCGCCGCGGGCAGCCTGACGTCATCCCGGCCCCCAACTTCCACAAACAGGAGATCGTCGCGGTGGGGACCAAAGGTTGAAATGCCGCGGGCCACCTCGCGCGACCGCCGCGACCGCAGGACAGCCAGCACCGCCGCTTCGTCGTCGCCGGTCTCGTTGAGCTGGGTCACCAGGCGAAGGGCAAAGCGACTGTCGCCGGGTGCCAGGGCCGCCGCCGCGGCGGCAAAAGGCGCCGCTAGGCGCGCGACGATGTCGCGGCGGCGGCGTTCCAGCTCCACGGCGACCCGCGCCAGCTGCGCATCCCAGGGATCCAGTGCTTCGGCCGGGCCACCGTCGCGCAGGCGCGCCAGCTGCGCGTTACGCTGGCGCAGAACGTGGCTCAACTGACTGTGTGCGGCCCGGTACGCCGGCAGGCAGGCCGCAGCGAAAGCGTCGATGTGCGCTCGCCGCCGGGCTGGGCTGCCTTTTACGAGCAAGAGACTCTCGGGCACGAAAATGAACACCTGGCTGCGAGCGCGCAGGTCGTCGCCAGCCTCAACTTCACTACCGTCGACGCGAGCGCTCTTGCCTTGGCCTGGGGCGTAGGTCACCTCATAGAGGTGTTCGCCGCCGCCATCATCATGTAGGCGCGCCGTTGCTCGAGCGTACTGGGCGCCCCACGTCAGGAGTTTATCGTCGCGGCGCGTGCGCGGCGACGAGCCGCGCAACGCGTAGTACGCGCCTTCGAGGAGATTCGTCTTGCCGGTCGCGTTCTCACCAACGATGACATTAAGCCCAGGGGTAAAGGTGATGTCGGCGTGGCTGTAAGAGCGAAAGCCAGTCAACCTCACTTGCGCAACGTACACAGGCGATACTCCTCGCGGCCGATCGCTACGACGTCGCCAGGACCAACCTTATGCCCACGACGCGTCTCGATCTCGCCGTTCACGCGCACCGCACCACCCTGAATAAGCAGCTTCGCTTCACCACCGGTGCCGGCAGCACCCGCGACTTTCAGAAAGGAGCCCAGCGGCACCAGCCCTTTGACGGCGACCTCGTTCAGCTGCTCAAGCGAATCGGCATGATGAGATAGAGAAAACCACCATCGAGACCACTGATCAAGCCGGGTCGCAAGGGGTTGATGAACTTCAACGTGACGTCGTCGCCATCAATGCTGTCGACACCGTCAATGAGAAAACCGGGATTAAAACCAATCTCGAACGTGTCGCCAGCATACTCAATGTCGAGCGCTTCCTCTGCTTGACCGACGTCCTGCGTAATAGCACGCAACGTGAGTTTGCCGGCGGTGAAACCGAGGCGCAAAGGTGTGTTCTTCTGTGCCATGAGGCTGACACGACGAGCGGCCGCCAGAAAGGTCTCTTTCGCGATAGTCACCGCATGGTCAAAGCTCTCCGGCAACAGCTGTTTGTAGTTGGGGAACTGGCCATCAATGAGGCGCGAGGAGATCCAGACATCGCCATCAGCAGCGCCGAGATGAAAGAGTGCCTGATTTTCGCCGATGACGATCTCGATATCGCCCCCACTTTGAGCGCTGGCGAGGCGAGCGACCTCATTGAGTGCCTTCACCGGCACGATCGCCATGATCTCGGCCTCGGTCGCCACTGGGCTCAAGGTTGTCTCCTTGACACTTAACCGATAGCTATCGGTAGCGACCATCTTGAGGACACCACCGGCGATCGTGACCAGCACGCCGGTGAGAATCGGCCGCGTTTCATCACGCGAAGCGGCGCGACCAACTTTACTCAGGGTGGTCGTGAAGGGCTCGCGGCCGACGACGAAGCCGCCGGTCGTCTCAAAGGTTGAGGTCTGAGGAAAGTCGCTTGCCACCCATGAGTTAAGGCTGAAGGTGGCACGGCCAGCGGCTACGCGCACCGCGCCTTCGCCCGTCTCTACGACAACATCGTCGCCGGGCAAGTTCTTGACGATGTCGGCAAACAGACGAGCCGGCACAACAACCTCGCCATCCTGCTCGACGGTTGTGGCCAAGGTTGCTTTGATCGACAGCTCCATGTCGGTCGAGAAGAGATCAAGACGACCGTCGTGCGCTTGCAAGAGCACACCCGAGAGTACCGGTAAGGCGCTGCGCGTCGAAACACCGCGCGCCAGAACCGTGAGCTTATCGACGAGCGTATTGCGATCGCACTTGAATCTCATACCGGCTCCTTATTACTAAAAAAGAGGTATATCTCTTCACCGTCATCATAGTGTCTGTGCACTCTGGGGAAAGCTGCACTCCTGCCTGCTCACACTACACTGCCGAGGAAGCAAAGTGGTGTGGACGGTCTGTGTAGAAATCACTTCTCTCACCGCCACGATGAACCCCGCCCAAGGAAAGCATACTTTTTTGCTGCCCGTTTGGCAGCCCCTCCACTGTCCTTCACAGGGTTGTCAACAGGGATAATCAACCTAACCGCAAGCTATCGTGCAGCCTTCAGGCGACTACTGATGACCTGCACGAGGTCATGGAGTTGACGATCATGATCGTCAGTCAGCTGACGCTTGATTTTGTTGACGGCGTAGATAACGGTGGTGTGATCGCGGCCGCCAAAACGCTCACCGATTTGCGGTAACGAAGCCTCCGTCAGCTCACGCGCCAGATACATGGCCACTTGGCGCGCGTACGAGATATCCTGTGTGCGGCGATTGCTGCGTAAGTCGTTGACGTGCACGCCGAACTGGCGAGCGACCTCAGCCTGCACCATCTCGACGGTCACTTGGTGGGCATAAGCCTTAGGCAAGATATCTTGCAGGGCTTCTTTAGTGATCTCCAGGTTCACCTCGCTGCCACGGATGCCGGCAAAACTGACAACGCGCGTGAGTGCCCCGTACAGCTCACGAATGTTGGTCGAGACACGACTGGCGATGAACTCGAGCACCTCCGGCTCGGCAATCTTGAAGCCCTCCCATTTGACCTGCTTGCGCAAGATCGCGATGCGCGTTTCCAGGTCAGGGCGCGCGATGTCGACGACAACCCCTTGGCCAAAGCGGGAGCGCAAGCGCTCCTCAAGCTCCTCAAGCTCCCGCGGCGGACGGTCAGAGGTGAGAATGATTTGCTTGTTGGCCTCATAGAGCGAGTTGAAGGTCTGAAAGAATTCAACCTGCGTACCCTGTTTGCCGGCGAGAAACTGCACATCATCGATGATCAAGACGTCGTTGGTGCGGTATTTCCGTTTAAATCCTTCGATGCGGCCCTTTTCGGTCACCCCACTGATGAAGTCGTCGGTGAACTGCTCACAAGTCACGTACTTCACGCGCAGATCCGGGTGCCGGGCGGCAACCTCGTGGCCGATCGCCTGTACGAGGTGCGTCTTGCCAAGGCCGGTGTCGCCGTAGACGAACACCGGGTTGTAGGCGACGGCCGGGGCCTCGGCGACGCTGCGCGCCACCGCGGCGGCATACTCATTGTGTGGACCGACGACGAAGCGCTCGAAGACGTAGCGAGGGTTGAGGTCGGGTTGGCGAACGGCGGCCTTCTGTCGCGGGCTGCCGGTTCCCCCACCGGCAGCAGCTTCACCGCTACCAGAGGACGGTTGCTGGTCTACCGGTGACCCCTGTGACTCACCGCCGTCGCTCGGCGCGCCCATCTCGGCCGCCTGCGGATCGACGACCACCTTCAGCTCAACCGTCGTCGCCAGCACAGCCGCCAGGGACTCACACACGAGGGTGGTGAAACGACTCTCGATCCAGTCGCGGGCGAAGTTGCTCGGCGCGCCGAGGATGAAGGTGTTGTCGACGAGGTCCAAGGGCAGCGTGCGGTCGAACCAGAGGCGAAACGTGGGCTCGTTGAGTTTACCGCGAAGCTGTGCCTTGGCTTCGTCCCAGATACGTGTCAACTGCTCGTCGATCGGATCACCTCAGGCTGAGGGGATGCAGTCGCCAGCCCCACGAAAGTGAATGTCAGAAGATGGTGTCGAGGAGGTTGAGGCCCTCTTCGGTTAAGGCTCGTTTGCCGTCGCCGACGGAGTGTATCAACCCCTCCTTTTCGAGTAAACCGAGGTCGCGAAATGCGGTCGCGGGGGCGATACCCAGTTCCTTGGCGAGAGCGGTAGGGCCGGCGGAGCCTAGCTCCATAAGGAGTACGAGAATCTTCTTCTGGCGTGTCGTCAGTTTGACGTCATCGGCGGCCGGTAGCGACGCCGGGGTGCCCTGGTTAGGCAGGCTGATGGTGAACACGGCGCCGCTGCCGAGGTTGTCCTCGATCGTAATGACGCCGCGCAGAAAGGCGAGCGATTCGCGCGCGATCGGCAGACCCGAACCGACACCTTTGATGATCGTGCGCTGGTCCGGTGTCGCCGTCGTGAAACCAGGCAAGAAAGCGCGCTCCTTATCCTCGACACCGGGCCCGTGGTCGCTGATGCGTATTACTTGGCCGTTTTCGAGAATCGTGATCACTACGTCACGAAAGAACGCGTGCATCAGATTTTCGATCAATTCATTGATCACCGTATACGGTACTTGGCCGCCTTGTTCGCGACAGTAGGTGTAGGTCTTCTCGGCAAGCGAAGCGATGAGCGCCGGCAAGTCGTCCTCTTCGATGGCGAGGACGCGCGGCGGGCTGGTCAGGGTGTCATACACGGCGATGCGCGGGGCGGCGGTACCGCGTGGGGGCGCTGGTAACGATGGGTTGGTGCCCGGCGCCGGCCCCTGGCGCGGTACTCGCTGCACGTCACCGCCGGGCCGGTGCGTATCTACGGTGGCACCGGCCTGCGGATCGGCAAGGAGCCTGTCGAGAAACGAGTCCATAGGGGTGGCTGAGTATACCACCGCTGCTGAGGGGACGAAATCCTCTCCGGCGTCGATGAAACGCCGTTAAGCAGGTAGAAAGGCTGAGTTATCCACAACCTGTTCACCAATTGTGGAAAGCATTCTCCAGCTTTGACGCGATTGTCCGCAAAATGCGGCTGTTGTGGATAAGCCGCTTTCGCTGACTCTGCCGGCGCCGCTGGGCAGGGTCTGCAGTCGCGGCTTAGGCGAAGTGCTTTCACAGACGCTTGTCAAGCGCCGGTCGACGCCATAAAACTACTGCAAATAAGCATTTTATGTGGTTCATGGTGAGCGGTGCGAAAAGTCAAGGCAAGTTCTTTTCGTCAACGACTTTTCAACGTCGATCGTGAGCGTGATACCGCGCGAAAAGAGAGATATCCACAGTTTCCACAGGTAGTGATGAACGTGCGCTTCAAACCGTGAAACGCCAACGCTTGGCGGCCAGCGGTGGTGGGGTAGACTTATCACGTCCTGCGGAGTTCCTGTTCGAGGAGCTGAGAAGGCGCTTCCTAGCGCCGACGCGCCGAACCTGACCACCTTCGGGTGGCGGCGTCCTGGAGACGCTGCTGGGTAATGCCAGCGAAGGGAGAGATGTTCACATGAGTCATTCCGCCACCTTGCCCTCAGCTTCTGCTGCGGGCGGCCCGTTTGCGGGGTTGCACCGCAACGCCGATCCCCGGCTCTGGAGCGTGCCGATCATCGCTGAACTGGGCGTCGCCGTGGCGCTGGCAGTTGTGCTCAGCATGTTGCGCGTGTTCACGATGCCGCAAGGCGGCTCGGTGAGCCTCGAAATGGTACCCGTGATCTTTATCGCCGTGCGCCGCGGCCTCGTCCCCGGACTCGCCTGTGGAGCTGTTTTCGGCGCCTTGCAGCTCATCCTGCCGGGAGCGTTCATCTACCATCCGCTGCAGGCGGCGCTTGACTACCCGCTCGCCTACATGGCCGTCGCCGCCGCGGGGTTGGTGGGCGTAAGTGGTGTCAGGACGCTCGCTCTGGCGGTCATCGTCGGCTCGCTGGCACGGCTCGTCTGCCACTACTTCTCCGGGCTGATTTTCTTCGCCACCTACGCGCCAAAGTGGGAGAGCCCCTGGCTGTACGCGTTGACCTACAACCTGCTCTACCTGGTGCCGGAGGCGGCAATTACCGCAGTCGTTTTGTGGCCCCTGCTCAAGGCCTACGATGCGGCCTTTCCTGGGTGGCAGCGGTGATCAGCGGCGACCGACGAGCGGTCCTGTTTCTGAATGGCGAGTACGAGGAGGATGCATTCTACCGGCGCCTCTTTGCCGCCGCCGATTTGACGGTGGCCGCCGATGGTGGCGCTGCTTTTCTGCAGCGTCACCGCCTCGTGCCGGACGTACTCGTTGGTGATTTCGACTCTCTGGCACCGGCTCAGGTCGAGGATCTAGCGGCCGCCGGCGCCTGCGTTGTCCGTCATCCGGTGCGCAAGGATTTCACCGACGCGGAAGCGGCAGTGGACGAGGCGCTGCGACGGAACGCGCGCACCATCGTACTGGCCGGCGCCCTTGGCGGCGGCCTGGACCATCTGTTTGGCAATCTGGCTGTGCTGCGCGGTGCTGCGCGGCGCGGCTGCGCCGCGCGCCTCGCCGCACCGCACCTCTCCCTGGCGGTGCTTGCTCAAGCGGGCGAGCTGGTCGTGCCGGCCGCGGCCGGCACGCGCGTCTCACTGCTGGCGCTGAGCGATGCCGCTGTCGTCAGTCTGCGCGGCTTTGACTATTCGCTTGAGCACGGCACGATTGTCGCCGCCGGTTGCCTCGGCATCGGCAACGCCGTGCTTGTCTCACCAGCCACGGTCGAACTGCATGCCGGCGAGCTGGCGGTGATCGTCATGGCGGATCTGGGCTGGTGGTAAGGGTATTTGTGTCGTCAGTGGCGGCGATTGCGTGGCGGCAGCGAGACGAGTGCCTCGCGAATGATCTCGTCGGCGACCTTGTCGGCTGGTACCTGGTAGGCGCTGCGGGCGACGAGTTCCTTGAGGTGACGGACTTTGTCGCGGCGCTCGTTCAGTGGCGGTGGCGAAGAAGGTGGCTGCTGCTCCGATGGACTCACAGGTGCTCCGATGGACTCACCGCTACTCCTTTATACTGTTCGCCATGAATATCGTCAGCAGCGCCGCGGCAGTTTACAAACATGCGTAAACAGATGAGACTGCACCAATGATTGCCATCGATGAAGCCATTGACATCGTCCTCGCGACGGTCCCTGTCGGGCAGACGGAAGAAGTTCCGTTGCTGGCGGCGCTGGGCCGTGTGCTTGCTGAAGATGTGGTCTCGCCCGAGCAAGTTCCGCCGTTTGCCAATTCGGCCATGGACGGCTTTGCCCTCCGGGGAGCCGACCTCGAAGCCGGCCGGCGCAGCTTTCGGGTGACGCTGGAGATTCCTACTGGCCGCTGGGTTGATACCCCCGTGAGCGCTGGTGAAGCGGCCAAGATCATGACCGGAGCGCCAATGCCGGTCGGCGCCGACACCGTCGTACCGGTAGAGGAAACGCAGTCGGTCGGCGAAGTGGTCACCGTGACTAAACCGGTATCGGTCGGCGCCAACGTGCGCTTCGCTGGCGAAGACATCGAGCGCGGCGATGCGCTGTTCGCGCGAGGTACGGTTCTCGGCCCGGCCGAAATAGGTCTGTTGGCCTCGGTCGGTAGAGAACAGTTGCAGGTTGCCTGCCGCCCACGGGTGGCGATTCTCGCCACCGGCAGCGAACTGGTAGCGCTCGGCGAACCCGTCGGTCCGGGGCAGATCCGCAATTCCAACTCTTTCACCGCGTACGGCCAGGTTCTTGAGGCTGGCGCCGAACCGGTGCTTCTGGGTATCGCCCGCGATGACCTCGACGAAACGCGTCGTCTGATCGCCACCGCTCTTGATGAAGACATCGTCATGACGAGCGGCGGCGTTTCTGTGGGCGAGTATGATTTCGTCAAGCAGGTGCAGGACGAACTTGGGGTGGAACGGCGCTTTTGGGGTGTGCGCAGCAAGCCCGGTAAGCCGGTCGCTTTTGGCGTGAAAGGCGACAAACTGGTATTTGGCGTGCCCGGCAATCCGGTGGCGACAATGGTCGCCTTCGAGCTGTACGTGCGGCCGGCGCTGCGGTCGATGATGGGCGCCACGAGCATTTATCGCCCCTATGTCTGGGCGGAGTCGGCGGAGCCAGTCAGGCGTACGCGTGAGCGCACTGAAGCGCGGCGCTGTCGCCTCACGAAGAAGGATGACGGCTGGGTGTTCAGCACGACCGGCCCGCAGGGCAGCGGCATTCTGCGCTCAATGGCGCTGGCCGACGGCCTCCTCTTCGTACCACCAGGCTACGCCGGCGGCGGAGCCGGCGAGCGCTTCATGGTGATGCTGCTCGAGGGCACTAGCGCCGAGCGGCCGCCGTTTCCCGGCTAGCCCGGCCGGCTCCGCCCGGAACCCGCCGCCAGCTTTGGCGCACAGGCGCCGCCGGCGTTGCGGCGCGCTGGCCGTGGCGCTACTGCTGGAACCGAAACCCAGTCAGAACAGCCCAGGCGATGAGGCGGTGCGAGGCGCTGTACCGCGGCGTGCAGGTGGTGAGCACGAGACCGTAGCCGCGGTCGTAGAGCACCGTCACATCGGTGGGCAGCACGGTCGTCAGTTTGCTGACCGTGTAGGTGAAGCGTGCGTACGGCGTGTCGACAAAGATCTGGTCGCCACGCCGCAACTCGTTGAGGTTGTAAAACGGCGCCGCGAAGGTGGTGCGATGGCCGGCGATGGCGAACGGCTCGCCGGCTCCCGGCAGCGGCGTCGTGCCGTAGTGAACGGGGCCGCTGCGCAGATACGGCGCGTCGCCGCCGGGCGTCAGGCCGGCACTGCCGCCGACGCCCTGCAAAATCACGCGATTCATGCCCAGGCGCGGGATGACCAGGTGTCCTATCGGGTCGCCCGGCTTGAGGGTGGCGGCGAATAGCGCCGCCAATGAGCGGAGGCGTGTGGCGGCGTCTGTTGCCGGCGCCAGCGTGCTCTTTCGCCGCTCGACCTGAGTGGCGAAATGGCTGCTCTCGGCGCGGTAGCTCGTCGCCAGCTGCTCTTGGGCGAAATGCGTGTAGGCCGCTGACCAGAAGGGATAGGCGAGCACCAGGCCACCAATGATCATCAGGAGGCTGCCGCTGCGCCGCGCAATGCGGGTCCGCGTGCCTCCTGCAGCCAGGCGCCAGCGGCCGAATCGTGGGTGTTCGTTCTCTGGTTTAGCGGCGCGCTGGTCGACAGCCGCGTGAACACGTTCGTCGCCCGGCGCGTCACTCATGGGGCCGCGCTCACAAGACCGTCGTCACGGTTCCGTTTACGTTTAGTTTTAGTCATAGAGGCATCGTACCCGCCAGCTTGCGGACCGACAACAAGGGACCGTGGTAGACTCTGTCCACGCTGCAGAGGGAGGTGTCGTGCGTTCAAGCAGTGATGTCCACAACTTCCTGGTGGAAGAGGGCGTCGCCCATGAGATGGTTCACTTGCCGGCCCTCTCGAAGACGGCGCAGAAGGCAGCCGAGTTGCTCGGCGTGCCCACTGCGGAAGTCGTGAAGTCGCTCCTCTTCTATCTCGACGGAACGCCGACCCTGGTTCTTCTACCCGGTGATCTGGTTGCCGACCTCGGCTTGCTGCGTGCCGCTCGTGGCTGCGCCGAAGCCAAGCTGGCGACCGGCCCGCAGGTGCTCAAGGTCACCGGCTACCGGCCGGGCGCCGTGCCCCCGTTTGCTCTCAGCAGCGAGTTGCCGACCGTCGCTGACCCGCTCGTGTTTGCGCCGCTGGTCGTCTACTGTGGCGGCGGCACGACCACGACCATGCTCAAAATGCGCAGCAGCGATCTGCGCGATCTGCTGCAGCCGCAACTTGTTACCTTGGCGACGCGGCCGGTGGACGGGGATGAGGGCTCGGGTAAACCATTCAACGGCCGAGCGTGAAACGGTTCACTATCGCTGACCGCAGACCGTTAACGACTGACCGCTAACCGCTGACGGTGGCAGGTTCTCGACCGGCAGAGCCGGTTAAGGGGGGTGGGGGATGTTAACAAGCACGCAGGGTGTCGGCGCCGCAGGTCGTTTGTCGCTGCTTAGCGACGCGCAACTGAAGCGACTCGACGCGGCGGCGCGCGCGATACTGGCGACGGTTGGTGTGGCGATGCCGTCGGCGAAGGCGCGCGCCGCTCTGGTGGCGGCCGGTGCGCGGGCAGACGGCGTCGTGGTCACCATCCCCGCGCCCCTGGTCCGCGAACTGATCGCTCGCGCGCCGGATCGACTCACACTCGGTGCCCGAGCGGGCACCGCACTCACGACCGGCGAACGTTCCCTGCTGACCACTGATGGCTGTTGCGTCGAAATCTACGACCTCGAGAGCGGCGAAAAACGGCCCACCGTGGCCGCTGATGTGGCCTTGATTAGTCGGGTCGTCGACGCCATGCCCGAGATCGACTTCTGCTGGCCGGCGGTGAGTGCCCAGGATCGCCCCGTCGAGACGCGTGGTCTGCACGAGCTATACCTCGCTCTGGCCAACACCGGCAAGCACGTGCAGACGGTCACCGTGGTGAGCCCCACTCTGGCTGAGGTGGCTGTGGAGATGGCCCGGTTGATCGCCGGCGGCGGCGACCAACTGCGTGCCGCGCCGCCGATCAGCGCTTTGCTCGGTACAGTCACGCCGCTGGGCAACGATGCCGCGACGCTGGATGCCGGTCTCGTGTTCGCCGAAGCCGGTGTGCCCATTGGCTTCGTCACCATGCCGATGGGCGGCTCGACGACGCCGATCACCATGGCCGGCTCGCTGGTCGTCGGTATGGCCGAGGTGCTCGCCGCCGTCTGCGCCATGCAGGCTGCCTGCCCAGGCGCCCCGGTGTTTATCTGCTTCATCCCCAGTGTGATGGACCTCAAGACCGGCGACTTTACCGGCGGCGCGCCGGAAGACACGCTGATGGCGGCTGCCGTGGCCGACGTCGGCCACTTCTACGGTCTACCGACGCAGTGTGGCGTGAATGCCTCCGGTGCGAAGACGCCCGGCTGGCAGGCGGCGATCGACGATACGACGACCACGTACCTTAGCGTGGAGGCCGGCGTCGACATGCTGGCCGGCGTCGGCATGATCTCTGGCGGGCGCATCTTCTCTTTGCCGGAGATGGCGCTCGCCGTCGAGACGATCACGGTGACGAGACGCATCGCGGCCGGCATCACCGTGCATGACGATGCACTGACGGTCGAAGCTCTGCTCGCCGGCGCAGCCGCCGGCCCAGTCGAAAATGGCGGCCTCATCGGCGACGTCGGCTACGACGAGTGGCTGGCCCTGGGCCGCGAAACCGCTCTCGACCGGGCGCTTGCCCGCGTACGCGCCATCGTCAGCGAGCATGTGCCGCCGCCACTGGATCCGGCGGTCGACGCAGAACTGCGTCGGCTCATTAGCACATGAGGGGGCGTCCTGGGACTCGCCGGTGCGCGAGGTATCCATCGACCATGTCGGCGAGTACAACAAAGCAGCGGTCAATGTCAACGTCTGCCGGGGCCAGCAGCGCCTGCATCGTCAGACCGTCGATGGCGGCCACGAGCAGAGCGGCGAGGGCCTGCAGGTCGCTCGCTGCCGCTTCATTCTCGACGCCGAAGACGCGCACGTCGAGTTCCCGATAGTAGCGATAGAACTGCGCCACCGTGCGCCGCAATTCCGGGTCGCGCACGACGCCGGGAAAGACCTCGAAGAGCACCTGAGCGCCGGCAGTATCGTCTGCCAGTACCTGCCAGCCGGCGACCTGAGCGCGCACGCGGGCGCTGCCGGGAGGCAGGCGTTCGGCAACGCCGGCCACGGCGTCGGCAACTGCCTGGGGAGTGAGCGACTCGACCAGAGCTGCGATCAGATTTGTCTTGCTGCCAAAGTAGTAGCGAACTGCGGCGCGGTACTCACCGGCCTCACGGGCGAGGGCATCTATGGTGAGGCCGCTGAATCCGTCGCGCCCGAGAATCGTCTTGGCGGCGGCTAGCAAATTGGTCGCCGCTTCCGGCAGTTCACCGTCGCGCCGGCGTGTATTTTGCCGATACCGGCGGCGCCGGCGTCCTTCTCCCAGCTCGTTTTCAGCCACCCGTGCACTCCTCTGCCCTGCGGCCGCCAACCCGAACTCGCGCCCGGTGGATGCCACTTGCGAAGATCAATGTAACATGGTTGGATGGACGTGTAATTCGTCCAGACGTATTATTTTTCGGGGGGCAGAAATGGAGCCGCCGGTCGCGGGCGGGGGCACCGTAGGCGCCGATAAGGGACTTAAGGGCGGTGCTCTCAAAGTGGTGATGAACGTCGTTATCGGCGTGGCCTCGGCCGCGCCCGCCAGCTCGCTGGCGGCGACGCTCGGCTTCGTCGCAATCGCTGTCGGCGGGCAGGCTCCGGCGATCATCGTCATTGCCTTTGTGCCTTTGTTCTTCACTGGCATCGCCATGTATTTCCTCAACCGGGCGGACCCCGATTGTGGCACGAGTTTCTCCTGGATAACCAAGGCGATGGGGCCGCATCTCGGCTTCTTCGCCGGGTGGCTGATCCTCGCCGCCTACGTGCTCGTCGTCTCAAGCGATGCGCACATTGCCGGCAGCTACACGTTTCTGCTCATCGGCTGGCAGGCTGCTGCCGGCTCACGAGTGGCAGTGACTGCCATGGGCGTGCTCTGGACGGTCGTTCTCTGCGGTGTCACGCTGCTCGGCGTCGAACTCTCAGCCCGCGTGCAGTACTGGCGCATGATCGCCGAATTCGGCATCCTGGCGCTCTTTACCGTCGTTGCCCTAGTCAAGGTCTTCATCGTCCACCCGGCTGGCTCGGCCCGCCCGACTTTCATCTGGCTCGATCCCTTCAGAATACCGACCACTGCGGCGGTGGCTGCCGGGGTGATTCTCGCCGTCTTCATGTACTGGGGATTCGACCAGGCGGCGATGGTCAACGAGGAGAGCATCGACAGGCACGAGGGACCGGGCCGCAGTGTGGTCATGACGACGCTGATGCTGGTTGTGACCTACGTTGTTGTGACGGTGGCGGCGCAAGCCTACGTCGGCGCCGGCGCGCTGGCGAAGAACCCCGACGACGTGCTCAGCTTTGTCGGCTCGAGAATTCTTCCGGCGCCGTTCAACAAACTGCTGGTGTTAGCGGTGCTCAGTGCCTGCGCCGGGGTGATCGTGACGACGATCATGCCGATGGGGCGCACCGCCTTGTCGATGGCCAGCCAGGGCGCCCTGCCACCGGCATTAGCGCGTGTGCATCAGCGTTACCGCGTGCCCTGGACCGGCTCGCTGGTGTTCGTCGGACTGGCGTTAGTCTGGTTTGTGACGCTGAGCGCTGTGAGCGAAAACGTACTCGGCGACTCGATTGCCGCCACGGGACTCATGGTCGCTGCCTACTACACGTTGGGTGGTCTTGCCTGCCCTCTGTTTTATCGTCACCGGCTGCTGGCCAGCGGCAAGAACTTCCTTCTGATGGGCGTGCTGCCGCTGCTGGGCAGCAGCGGCCTGGCTGCCATCGTCTACGAGGAAGGTGTCTACTTATGGAATCCTGCCAACACCGCCACCGGCCAGGCCTGGTTTGGCGTCGGACCGCCGTTTGTGATTGCCCTCGTCGTCATGGTCTTGGGCGTCATCTCCATGATGCTGCGCCACGTGGCATCGCCGGCGTTCTTTCGGCAGAAGCCAACCACGGTGGATTTGTGGCTGGCGTCGCAAGACGCGCCTGCCGATTGGTCGGCGCGTACGATAGAATAGACAGGTGTACGCTGGTGTAGACACGCGTACGCTGGCGCTGGTAAGCGTATTTGTTCTTCGCCCGGGGAGCCACAGCTGACGGCGAGGCTGTGGAGGTGATGCCATGAACACACGAATCGCGCCCATAGCACGCCGTCTCCGCTGGGACGTGCTGGGTGACGTCGACGAGGAAGCGATTCACGAAGCTGTTCTCACGGTATTAGAAGACGTTGGCGTCTCGTTTCCCAATGTTGAGGCTCTGCGTATTCTGGCTGCGGGGGGCTGC
>JBKQWK010000197.1:0-3097 GCA_052139595.1 Thermoleophilia bacterium
GCGCTTTCGCGCCGTCCGCCCCTAATCGTCAGAGAATCATGCCGTCATGTCGCCGCTCGCAGCCCATCGCCTCTGAGCCGCCGGTCAACTCTAGAACAGGCCGATGATGCGGCCGGTTTCGACGTCGATATCGACGTCGACGGCAGCCGGCCGTTTGCCCAGACCTGGCATGGTCCGCATCTCGCCAAGTAACGGGTAAAGGTAGCCGGCTCCGGTGGCCGGACGGATGTCGCGAATCGGCACGCGGAAGCCCCGCGGACGGCCCTTGAGAGCCGGATCGTGCGAAAGCGAGAGATGTGTCTTGGCCATGCAGATCGGCAGTTTGTCGAGGCCCTGCTCGGTAAAGAGCTTGATCTTCTCTTCGGCCGCGGGCAGGTAGTCAACGCCATCGGCCCCGTAAATCTGCTTGGCAATCGTCTCGATTTTGACTTTGATCGGTGCGTCCAGTTCATAGAGAAAGTGAAAGTCGTTCGGCTTCTTGCTCGCCTCGATGACGATCCGTGCTGCCTCCTGGCCGCCTTGGCCACCCTTGGCGTGAACGTCGATCGCGACGGCGTCTTCGGCGCCGGCTGCGATGGCGTTCTTGCGCACGATCTCGATCTCGCTGTCGCGGTCAAACGCAAACCGGTTGATCGTGACCACCACGGGGATGCCGAAGAGCTTCATGTTTTCGATCTGCTTGGTGAGATTTTCGCAACCCTTGTCGAGAGCATCGTTGTTCTCGGCCTTCAGCAGTTCGGGGTCCACTGGCAGGCCACCGTGCATCTTCAGGGCGCGGATGGTGCAGGTAATGACCACGGCGCTGGGCTTGAAGCCACCGTACCGGCAAATCAGATGCATGAACTTCTCGGCGCCCAGGTCGGCAGCGAAGCCACTCTCGGTCACCAAGTAATCGGCGAGTTTGAGGCCGACCTTGTCGGCGATGATCGAGTTGTTGCCCTGAGCAATGTTGGCAAACGGACCGGCGTGCACGAGGGCCGCGTTGCCCTCCAGGGACTGGATCAGATTTGGCTTGAGAGCATCCTTCATGAGCACAGCCATTGAACCAGCGGCGTGCAAGTCTTCGGCGGTCACCGGCTTGCCCTCGTAGGTGTAAGCGACGGTGATGCGGCCGAAACGGGCGCGCATATCTTTGAGCGATGTCGAGAGGCCGAGAATCGCCATGACCTCGCTGGCGACGGTGATGTCGTAACCACTCTCGCGCGGAATCCCATTCAGGCGACCGCCCAAGCCGAGCACAATCTGGCGCAAAACGCGATCGTTGAGGTCGACAACACGGCGCCAGCTGATAGTCAGCGGATCGATGTTGAGTTCGTTGCCGTGCATGATGTGCGCGTCGAGCATCGCGGCGAGCAGGTTGTTGGCAACACCGACGGCATGGATATCGCCGGTGAAGTGGAGGTTGAGATCCTCCATCGGTACGAGCTGCGAGTACCCGCCACCGGCGGCTCCGCCCTTGATGCCGAAGACCGGACCTAGCGACGGCTCACGCAGAGCGAGCATGGTGTTAGCGCCGATGGCATGCATCGACTCGCTGAGACCAATGGCGGTGACCGTCTTGCCCTCGCCAAGGGGCGTCGGAGTAATGGCGGTCACATCGATGATTCTGCCGTCAGGTCGGTCCTTGAGCCGCTCCAGAACCGCCATGTAGTCGACTTTAGCCTTATAGCGACCATACAGCTCAAGCTCTGACTCGAAGATGCCGGCTTTTGCGGCAATCTCCTGAATGGGTTGAAGGGTTGCTGCTTGGGCGATCTCAATATCTGACTGCAACGCATCCTCCTGATAAGCACTTGTCCGCGACTTGTCCGCGCGTCCAACGAAGGAGAGCGTACGACAACGATCTGCAACCCTCCCGTGTCAGTGATTGTACATGCGCGTTCGAAGGGCGGTCAATCTCGCCAGACTCGTATGATCAGCCTGGCGAGTGCATATCGAGGCCGGGCGTCAACGCCGGACGAGGCCGACGGACGAGGGGCAGCCGCGAGCTGTCGTAAGGCGAGATGGGGGAAGATCAGGCGGAGCCGAGCAGCGGCAAATCAGGCGCCGCTGAAGCGGCGCCAGGCCGCCGCTTGTACGTCCTCATAGATACGTTTTAGCGACCACGAAGAGTGCTCTGCCAAGCGCCTGCAGTCCTCGAACTCGGGCGAGGCAGTCACAAGTTCGTCACCGATGTAGCCGAGGCGCACAGCCACCTCCTTAGCATCACCGGAGAGATCGCCGGCAGTCTCGCCGTCGAACGCTACAACCGCCCGACGCTCCTCCGTTTGCAGGCGACCTACCGGCAGCACGCGCACGCCAAAAGTTGTCGTCTCACGCACGAGCACGGCTGCCAAGCGATCACGATCGGTGGCGCGTGCCAGCACGTGGACCACCGTACCGACACGTCCCTTCTTCATGAGTGCTGCCGTCAGCCACACGTCGACAGCGCCGGCGTTACGTAGCTCCTCGGCGGCGTGCGCCAGAACCTCAGCGCTGGCATCGTCGATATTGGACTCAAGCATGACCAACTCGCCCAGAGCCACTTCAAACGCCGCGGCTGTCGACGCGGTAACAAGCGGCTTTTCGTCGATGGCGAAGGCGCGCAGCAGATTCGCGCGGCCCGGCACTTCACGCCCGCCAGCGCCGCAGCCGTAGGCGACGACGGCGCCGGCGGGAAGCGCGCCAAACCGGCTCACGAAATGCGCGAGCAGGGCAGCTCCAGTGGGTGTCGTCAACTCGCCAACCGTCGTCAACTCGCCGACAGACGCTGCCGACCGACGGTGTGGCCCGTGGCTGTGCTCAACACCCAGACTCACCGCTGGGTCATCGCCACCGGCCGTCGGCAGGCCGCGCAGCAGGTGCACAACGGCTGGCACCGGTACTGACAACAAGCCATGCGCAGTCATGACCGAGCCGCTACCCAGGGCTGGCGGCGAGGCAACGATCGCGGTGAAGCCGGCATGATGCAGAAGCGCCGCCACGCTGACGAGATCGACGACCGTGTCGAGGCCGGCAAGTTCATGCAAATGCGCTTCGTCAACACCGTGCGCGGCACACTCAGCCGCCGCCATGGCCTCGGCGGTGGCGACGACATGCGCGGTGAGGGCCGCCGGTA
>JBKQWK010000198.1:0-6818 GCA_052139595.1 Thermoleophilia bacterium
GCTGGTCCGGCGGCGGGCCGCTCAATCCTGCGGCGTCTGCGTACGCTCAGGCGGAAGCGCCGGAGACCGAGTCTTCGACCTCGAGCCCCATGCCGGCCAGCTCCTCGCGAACCTCGGCCATGACCTGCTCGTAGGCCGGGTTGATGATGCGCTTGGTCTGGCGATCGTAGACTTCGTTGAAGGTGAGTCCCTTGTCGGGATCCTTGAGCTTATCGGCGAACTTGGCGTAGAGCCGCTGCGCGATCGGCTCGGCCTGCACGCGTGTGAGCTTGGCAGCAGCGAGACCCATCTCGGCGTGGAAGCGGTGATCGTCCGGTACCAGCGAGTCGGACTGCACGGCCATCGCCGGGTGACCAGAAAAAATGTTGCCGCCCGAGGTGACGACGGCCAGCATGTAGGCGGCCATCTCGTAGTGGTACTGCTTCGTGCCCGAGCCGCCGCCGAGATAGGGCAGGTTGACGATGGGGTACTGCATGTTGCGGCCGATAGACTGGTTAGAGAGAGCAATCGCCCAGATCAGCGGCTTGGTCGAGGAGAGATGCAGTTTGGAGTGCAGGGGAGCGTTGTAGTGGTAACTGCCGCGGAAGATCAGGTTGCCCATGATCATGTAGCAGGTTGCCGTTACGGCGACGCCCTCGGCGCCGCCAGCGTAACCACCGAAGAGCGGCGTCGACGTGGAACCGACGTTGGCAGAGATGGTGTTGTAGAAGGCAACTTTCTGTAGCGCCTCATAACCGACGATGAGTTCGCTGAGGAAGTCGATCAGGAAACCATCCGAGGGCAGCAGGCCAAAGTCTGGGTAGCTGGCAGCAAACATCGAGGCTGGCTGGCTGGCGGCCGAGATGCCGTTGATGATCGGCAGGCCGGCGCGGCCGGAACGGCGAATGCCCTCACGAGCCAGATTGACCGTCTTGACAGCGGCGAGAAGCTCCTGCGGGCTGCGCACGCGCGCGTCACGGCCGCGCAGATGCAGAATCGAGGGCACGCTGACCGAATCGACGATAGAGTACGAGGCCATCATCTCGACTGTGTCGAGATAGATCTGCTCGTCGGTGGTATAGATGCCACCGCCGACATGCACCCAGGGGCGATCGTCGGTCGTATCGGGGCGACGGCCATGCATCGTCTTGCGTTCGCGCCCCTCGCCAAAGGTGGCCGCGGTGGGGCACTGCTTGGCGGAGACGAAGATCTCCTCCTTCGTGAACTGCATGACGCGGTTCGTCTCGGGGCAGTAGGCACCAGCCTCGGCGAGCAGGTCGACGGCAGCGGCGAAGACGCGATCGGCGAGATCGTCGTCGGGGTTGATGAGCGTCTCTTTGTCCCACTTGATCCCGTGCCGCTCGATCACTCGTTTGAGCGTCGGCACAAAGCGCTGCATGTAGTAGTCGACCTCGCTCATCAGCGGGCCGACCTCGGCACGATCAAAGACCGTGATTAAATCGAGCATGGCGTTCTCCTCATCATGACGATAGCGTAACGGTGCGTACCAGACCGCTCTTGGCGGTCTAGGAGACCAGCCTCGTGGCCAGCGTGACAGCTTCGTAAGCGCTGCCTGCATAGCCATCGGCACCGATCGAGTCGGCCCATGCCTGAGTGGTAGCGCCGCCGCCGACGAGCACCTTGTACTGCTCGCGTTTACCCTGCTGAACGAGGGCTTCGATGACGTCGCGCTGGCCAACGAGAGTCGTCGTCAGCAGAGCCGACATGGCAATGATGTCGGCATGTACCTCTTCCGCCTTATTGATGAACTGGAACAGGTCAACGTCAATGCCGAGATCGTAGACGTCAAAGCCCTTTGTCTCGAAGAGAAGGGCGAGAATGTTCTTGCCGATCGAGTGCATGTCGCCCTTGACCGTGCCGATGACCACGACACCTTTCTTCTCCTGGGCAATGCCCAGGGCCTGAATGCGCGGGCTGAGGATCTTCATCGCTTCCTGAAACGAGAGCGCCGCCTGCATCAGCTCCGGCAAAAACACCTCTTCAGCCTCGAACTGCTCGCCGATTTCGGTCAAACCGGGCAAAAGGCCGTCTTCGATGATTTCTAGCGGCCCCAGCCCGGCCTCAAGAGCGTCGTTGGTGCCACTGACAACCGCCTCGGGATCACCGTCGACGATGCCGCGCTTGAGCTGCGCGTACGTTTCTTCTTTGCTCATCTCACTGCTCCTCGTTGTAGCGGTTGGTTACCCTCGTGCCCGGCGCCGCGATCGTCAGCCCCCGTGACCTCGTTGCTGCTCATCAAACTACGCAATCGGCATGGCATCACCGGCCACAAGGCCGGGGAAATGGCCACGGATGCGCGCCTCGACTTCGTCGCTCCACACGGCCGGGTTAGGTGCCGCAAGGATGCGCCGCGCCTCGGCCATAGCACGCTCGCCGATCTCGTGTTTGCCGGCTGCCTCCCACTGCGCCCGCATATCGCGCGCGGCCAGCGTGGGCAGCACGGCCGTCGTCTTCATGCGCGCCTTCGTGTGCTTGCGACCCATGTACGAGCCGCCTGGACCGACCTCATGGATCTCGTCGAGGGCGAGATTCTCATCGCTGTAATCCATGCCACGCCACATGCGCTTGTTCATCAGGGCGATCTCGTTGTCGATCACGGCCTTACTGAAATCGAACGCCATGAGACTGCTGAGCAAGCCGCCCATGTTGAGCAAGGTGGCGCCGGCGAGCACGGCCGAGACGGTATTCATGCCGGTCTCGAAGCCCGACTGCGCATCGTTGCTATGGGCGTTCGTCAGGCCGATGTAGCCGCCGCTGGGCACGTTGTAGTAGCGCGCCATTTGCGCCTGGGCCATGAGCAGGATGCCCGTCTCGATCGCTCCCGGGGCATAGGCGCCGGTGCGCATATCGGCGACCGTTGGCAAACCCGCATAGATGATCGGCGTCGCCTCTTTGATCATCTGCTGGTACACCGTAATGGCCAGGAACTCGGCGTTTTCCACGACCAGCGTGCCCATCATCGTCATCGGTGACGTTAGCCCGGCATTGGGCACGACCGTCGTATAGCAGGGCAGGCCCTGCTCGGTCAGCCACGTCACCGCATCGGTCGAATCGACATCCATCGTCAGCGGCGACACCATCGGGCAGTAGTGATGGTTGATGAACGGCCGTTCCCGATACGCCTCGGCGCCCCCGGCAATGAGTTCGCCGAGTTCGATCACCTCGTGCAGGTCGCTCATATAGGGCGTGTTCGAGCGCACCGGCTTAAGACAGTTCTTCAGCGCCGGGTAAAAACGCGAGAGACTGAACTGGTCTTCGGGCGCATCTGCGGCCAGCGTCGAGATAGAGAAAATATCAAAGCCCGGCAGTTCATTAATCAGGTGGGCGATGTTGGCGATATCGCTCGACGTCGCGCGACGCTCATCACCGCTTACCGGATCGACGATGTTAGGCGCTGAACTGCCGGTCACAACCACTGGGCCGCAGTCGGGAATGGTGCGGTCGAATTCGGGGTCACGACCGCGGAAGGTGAAGCTCGGCGGCGCCAGCTTGCGATAGTGCTCCGTGACCTCAGGGGGAAACTTCGTCAGGCCGGTTTCGCTATCGACCTGACAGCCGTGCTGAGCGAAGATCTGCCGCGCCTTGGCGTTGTGCACGAGAATGCCCGTGCTTTCCAGTACTTCGAGCGAGGCCTCGTGCACACGGACAACCTGCTCCGCGCTGAGCAATTCTGCAAAATGACTCATCTCATGCGCCCTTTCCTTAGCTGAACGCGCCGCAAGCCCCGCAGCGCCCAACTCACCAGTGTCGGACTGATGGCAGCCGCGGCTGCCGAGTCGTGTCAGTTACACCGTCGTAACGGCGGCGCTGGCCACCGCAACGGCAATCTCTTCGGCGTGCTCCTTGATGAAATCCATGAGTTTGACGTTGTGACGAATGTACTTGAGGTACTCTTGGTCATCAGGATTCTTATCCGCATAGTAGGCGGTGATGTCCCAGTTGAGGAGGAAGAGGTTGGCGCAACCGAGCATCTTCGCAAACACACGCAGCTCGGTATCGTTCAGTGGGCCGGGCGCATCATATTTACTAGCCTCGGCCTGATAGGCACGCAGAAAAATCCCCATCTGCGGTACCCAGAGCTGACCGTTTTCGTCGCCAACCCAGGAACTGCAGAAATACGCCACGCCGAGGGCGACGTCGAAGAGACGGTAGTCGATCTTCGACCAGTCAAAGTCAAACAGGCCGACAGCCGCATCGCCGGCATATTTCTGATTGCCAGGATGAAAGTCGCAGTGCACGGCCTGCACCGACATCTGCGCCAGCTCGGCGGCGCTGAAGGTGCTCTCGTCGATCACGGCGATAATGTCGTCAAGACGCGGCAGCAGGTACTGATCGTAGACGGTGCCGGTTGCCTGGGCCGTGCAATCACGGAACGTCTGCGCCAGCGTCGGCACCAACTCGAGGATCGGTGGTTGCTCACGCTGTAGACCTTGAGGATCGAAGTCGTGCGCGTAGTGATGAAACTGTGCCAGCAGAGCACCAGCGCTGGCGTACTCGCGATCGTTCAGCTTGTTGTCGACCCAGGTGTACTTGTCCTCACCTTCAAGGTAGACGTACATTGCCCAGAAACGTGTTCCGTCGGTCGGATCGGTAGACTCCGGTACCTCCTCGTAGCCGCTGCCACGCACATTCTTGATGACGGCGGCTGAGATGTAGAAACCATGAGCGGTGAGGTGATCGAGCAAAGCGTGTTCGAACTGAATCTCCTTCTCAGTGTTGGCAGCGTTGTACTTGCGCATGAAGTACTTGTGTTCTTCGCCATCCTTGACGGTACGCACCTCGAAGCTCAGGTTGACGTAACCACCGAAAATCTGTCGCACCGACGTCGGCTCGCCAAGGTCGTAGTACTCGCTGGCGATCTCGCGAACCTGCATCTCGAGGAACTGCCATTGCGCCTTGGCGTTCAGCTTCTGCGCGTCCACCGACAGATGATCGGTGGCTCGGTAAAGTTCGTAGAAATCGCGTGCTTTCACGCTCTTACTCCATTGTCGGCGATTTGCTCGTCGCGCCCGACCAAGCCCTGATACCTTTGGCTCCCAGCCCCCGTACCTATCGCCAGCGCCGCGAGTGAAGGGGCGTCTGAACAACCCACGGCGAATGGCCAACTGCGTACTTCCCACGTTGCACGTCCAACGGACGCCCCTTCACAGCTTTATGGCTACCCAAGATAACGATCATCAGACGACGATCACCTGCAGACCATGATCTTTCATATCCTGCAGATGAGCGGCCGGAACCTCGCCGTCAACGATCACCACATCGGCGTCGTCGAGAGTGCCGATGACGATGTCGGCCACCATCCCGAATTTGCTGTTATCGGCCAGGACAACAACCTGACCGCGCGTCTGCCGGATCATGGCGCGCTCGATCATCGCCTCACCCAGGCCGGGTGTCGTAAACCCAGCGCCGGAGCTGATGCCGTCGACACTGAGAAACAGCTTGGTCGCATATACCTGGCTTAAAATCTCGGTCGTCCACGGACCCTCGAGCGAGTGCGTCTTCTCGCGATACGCGCCCCCGACAAGCAGGAGTTCGACTGCCTTGCCGTGCACGACATTGAGTGCCCCGAGGTTGTTCGTGACGACCCGCACCGGCAGCTCCGGGTCGAGGTAGAGGAGGATCTGCGGAGTGGTCGTGCCGGACCCGAGGAAAACGGTGTCGTTGGCGGCGATCAGACTGGCGGCGGCGCGAGCGATGCGCTGTTTTTGCTCAGCGTGGGCGAGGACGTTGTTGATGTACATCGACTCAGCCGCCATGCGCTGCCGCAAAACGGCGCCGCCATGGGTTCGGTCAAGCACGCCGAGATGCTCGAGCTTCTCCAGATCACGACGCACTGTCATTTCGGACACACCGAGCAGATCGCTGAGCGTCGAAACGCGGACGATGTTCTCGTGGCGCAACGTTTCTTCGATGCGGCGGTGACGTTCAGCAGGTATGAGAGGAAGAACTTCGCTCATATTCGCACAGATAGTAACGCGTCTGTACTTGTTGTCAACTGGTAAGTTTCTCGCGCCAACGGCACTTTCGTGCCTGTCATACGCTTCGAGACAAGCGAAATATCTATATAGATTGCTATCGTGCTCGCGCCAGACACCCAGGAGAGCACAACGGCACACATCGTCGATCGATGGCCCTAAACCCGATTCGCACAGCCGTTCACAGCGTCGCAGCGTCATCGTCAACGACGCGAGATGCCCGGCAACGCCGGCCTCGGGCCGTTGCTGCCGGCGGTCGGGCCAGGCCGACAAAATACGACGCGCACGCACGTCCCCTTTCGCGTACACTAGTCTGGTCCCCGCAATCGACCGAGCAGGTGGGCAGCGACGATGAAAGTACGCGTGTATGTCACTCCCAAAGAGGGCATTCTCGACCCCCAGGGCGCGACCGTTGAGCGCGTGTTACCGGCGCTGGGATTCAGCGGCGTCAGCGGTGTGCGTATCGGCAAGTTCATTGAACTCAACCTCGACCCCGCGCCGGGCGTAAGTTCGGATCAAGCGCGCGCCCAGGTAGATGAAATGTGCCGCAAGCTTCTTGCCAATCCGATTATCGAGGACTTCTCGTTCGCGATAGACGACGCTCAGTGACCAGCTGTGCGTCTGTAGTAAAACAGCCACTCGTCTGTGGGGGGGTTTGCGTTGACTGGCAGACATGACGTTCGGCCGGGCGCACACCGCTTGGCGCGTTTCGGGGTAGTCGTTTTCCCGGGCTCAAATACCGATACCGACTGCTACCACGCTGTTGGCACGTTTCCCGGTGCCAGCGTCGACTACCTCTGGCACAAAGACACCGACCTCAAGCATGTCGATGCGGTTATCCTG
>JBKQWK010000199.1:0-14255 GCA_052139595.1 Thermoleophilia bacterium
GTGTGCCAACCCGATTCCTGAGATGTGGCCCTGGGAGGCCAAAGAAGCCGGTGCTGCGGTGGTCGCTACCGGCCGCTCAGACTTTCCTAACCAGGTCAACAACTCAATCGGCTTCCCCGGCATCTTCCGCGGCACGCTCGATGTGCGCGCCAAGACGATCACCGACGAGATGTGCATCGCTGCCGCCGTCGAGCTGGCCAAGGTGGCAGAGGATAAGGGTCTCTCGGCCGACTACATCATGCCGACCATGGACGACTGGGAGGTCTTCCCACGCGAGGCGGCAGCGGTGGCCATGAAGGCGATCGAGCAGGGCGTCGCCCTGCGCACCGACCTGACCTTCGAGGCCGAGGTTGAGCAGGCGACGGCGATCATCGCCCGCGCCCGCGGCATGGTCAACGATCAGATGGCTTTGGGCTACATCCAGATGCCGGAGGGCAGCAAGGCGCCGGCGCCGAGCAAGGCGGCGTATCTGGCTGTTGCTCGGGGCGCCGGCGACGTCGCTGTCGACACGGCCGAAAAGGCGGCCGATGTTGTTGCCGACGCAGCCCGGCAGGCGACCGAGGCGGTTGCCGACGCCGCCCGGCAGGCGACCGAGGCAATTAAGAAGGCCACTGAGCGTTACAAGAAGAGCTGAGGAGGTTGCCGTGAGCCTGGTTCGTGAGGTCGACCTGCGTGAGCTGACAGCGGCGGTGAAGACGATGTCGATCACGGCCAACTATGACCTGCCCGAAGACGTCTACAGCGCCCTCGAGCAGGCCGAGCAGGCCGAGCAGTCGCCGGTCGGCAAAGCGATACTCGGTCAGCTCATCGCCAACGCCGATATCGCTGCTGCCGATCGTGTGCCCATCTGCCAGGACACCGGTTTGGCGGTGCTGTTCGTCGAGGTCGGCCAGGATGTTCATTTCATCGGCGGTGACTACGAGTCGGCCTTGAACGAGGGCGTTCGTGAGGGCTACATGGACGGCTACTTGCGCAAATCCTCGGTGGAGGAGCCGGCGTATGCCCGCTTGAATACCAAAGACAACACGCCGGCAATCATTCACACGAGCATCGTGTCTGGTGACAAGGTGAAGATCTGGCTGATGCCCAAGGGCGGCGGCGCCGAGAACATGAGCAGCCTCAACATGCTCAAGCCGGCGCAAGGCGTCGAAGGTCTCATGCAGGCGGTCGTCGACACGGTCTCTCGCGCCGGCTCCAACCCCTGCCCGCCGGTCATCATCGGCGTCGGCATCGGCGGTACCATCGATAAGGTTACAGAACTCGCCAAGCACGCTTTGCTGCGTGACATCGATTCGGTGCATGCCGACTCGCGATTGGCGGCACTGGAGGCCGAGTTGCTGAGGCGCATCAACGATCTCGGCATTGGCCCGCAAGGTCTGGGCGGCACGCAGACCTGCCTCGCCGTTTTCGTCGAGGAGGCGCCGTGCCACATCGCCAGCATGCCGGTGGCCGTCAACGTGCAATGTCACGCCCAGCGACACAAGTTCATCGAACTCTGAGGAGGCGGAGAAATGGCAAAGTTCAAGATCACGACTCCTCTCACGGACGACGTTGTTGAGCGCTTGCACGCCGGCGACGAAGTCGAGATCAGCGGCATCGTCTATCAAGCTCGCGATGCTGCCCATAAACGTATTGTCGCCCTCATGCAGGCGGGCGAGAAGCTACCCTTTGAGCTGGCCGGAGCCGTCATCTACTACGTCGGGCCGTCGCCGGCCAAGCCCGGCGCCGTCATCGGCTCCGCCGGGCCGACGACGAGCGGTCGCATGGACGCCTATACACCGCTGCTCATAGAGCACGGCCTCAAAGGCATGATCGGCAAGGGTCTGCGCAGTGAGCCCGTGACTGAGGCAATGAAGAAACACAAAGCGGTGTACTTCGCGGCTACAGGTGGTGCCGGCGCCTTGCTGGCCAAGCGCATCGTCGGCAACGAAATCATCGCCTGGCCGGAACTCGGCGCCGAGGCGGTGGCCCGTCTCGAAGTGAAGGACTTTCCTGTCGTCGTCGTCAACGATTGTCATGGCGGCGACCTCTACGCTGAGGGACGCGCGAAGTACGCCAAAACGTGACGCCGGCTGCGGTCGCCGCGGCCGGCGGTGTCGCGTGTAGGCGACGCCGGCCGTCGACCGACATCGCCGATCTTCCGCCGGTCGTTATCGGCGTGGGCCGGTCTTGTCTCGGTCTTGCTCTCGGGCACGCTCATCACCGCCTGCTGCTGAAGACGTCGGTATCGCTTGTGCCGGGACGCCAGTCAGCAGTGCCTCGTATACAATGAGACCGGCGGTCAAGACGACGAGGGGAGCCCGTGCGTGTTCGAGTGGATTGAAGCTGTCGGTCGCATGCTCGGCCTGGGCGCAACCGCCGGCGTGCGCGTCTCGCTCACACTGGCCCTCATCGGTGTCGTCTCGCGTCTCGACTTCGGCAACCACGTCACAGGTCACTTCACGTGGATGTATTCGTGGGAGGCGATCTTCATATTCGTCTTCCTGGCGATTCTGGAATCGACCTTTGACAAGGTTCCGGCCCTCGATCGGCTGCAGGATCGCCTCATCATGCCGTGGCGTCTGGCCGGCGGAGCCATCGCCGGCGCCTCGACCATCGGCCACGGTTGGCTCGGGCTCATCCTTGGCCTCGTCGTTGGGGCACTGAGTGCCTGGATCGGCCAGCGAGTCAAGCACGGTATGCGGCCGAAGTCGGCGCCCAGCGGGCTGGCGACGGCGCTCATCAGTCTGACGGAGGATCTGTTTGCCTTCGTCGGCGCGGCAGTGACGGCGTCGATCTCGGTGATCGGCTACGTTGTTTTTGGCTCGCTGGCATGGCTGTTCGTGCGGCTCAGTCGTCGCCGCAACGTCAAGTACAAGGGGCTGCGCGTCCTGCGCTAGGTGGGGCGTCGGCGGCGAGGAGAAACGTGAGCGACCTCGACCCCCAGACTCAGGCTCAGCAGCGTTTGCGCATGGTTGACGACCAGATCATCGGACGCGGCGTGCGCCAGGCGGACGTAGTCGCCGCTCTGCGCGCCGTTCCGCGGCACCTGTTTGTGCCCGAGAGCATGGGCAAGCACGCCTACAGCGATGTCGCGCTTGGCATCGGTCATGGCCAGACAATCTCGCAGCCCTACATGGTGGCGTTGATGACCGAACTGCTTGCGCTGACTGTCCGTTCGCGAGTGCTTGAGGTGGGCACCGGCAGTGGCTACCAGACGGCAGTCCTGGCCGAGCTTGCGGACACGGTTTTCAGTATCGAGCGCCTGCCCGAACTGAGTGTTCGTGCCGGCACAGTGCTCGCTGGTCTTGGTTACCACAATGTCGAGTTTGCCGTCGGCGACGGTAGCTTGGGCCTGCCCGACCAGGCACCTTTCGATGCGATTGTGGTGACGGCGGCGGCGCCGCAGGCGCCGAAGCCGCTCCTTGAGCAGCTGGCCGAGAAGGGTCGCCTGGTTGTGCCGATTGGTCCCGTCGGTGGCACGCAGGTGCTGACGCTGTTCGTGCGCCGGGGGCAAACGTGGGCCGAGACTGCGCAAATCGACTGCCGTTTTGTGCCGCTCGTCGGCGCGCATGGCTATGTCGCCAGAGACGAAGAGTAGCTGACAGGGCGACCGAGAGCGAAGGGGTGACGGCGATGAAGGCATACGACGTGCGTTTGAACGGCAGGGTGCAGGGTGTCTTCTTTCGTGCCTCGGCCAAGGTCGAGGCGAACCGTCTTGGCGTGCGCGGCTGGGTGACTAACCTGAGTGACGGCAGTGTCTATCTGTTTTTGCAGCACGAGGAACAGGCGCCGCTCGAGGAACTGCTCGCCTGGTGCAAAGTCGGTCCCCCCGGGGCTGAGGTTGGCTGGCTTGATGTGCACGAGACCGATCCCGACGGGAGCCTCAGTGGCTTCGAGGTGAGATAACCGATGACAGTAACGCTCGCGGCCGTTCAGTCAGACCCTGAAGTACAGGTTTTCATCCGCAAGGCCGACGAGAACCTTGAGCACCTGGGTTACACCGAGCATGGCACTCGCCATGCCGGCCTGGTGGCCAAGATCGCCCGTAACATTCTCTTGCATCTGGGGCGGCCAGAGCGCGAAGCGGAGCTGGCCGCCATCGCCGGTTACCTGCACGACCTGGGCAACGGCATCAATCGCCTCGACCACGGGATCGCTGCCGCTCTGCTCGCTCAGCATCTGCTCCTGCGGCTGGGTATGGACTACGAGGAGTGTGCCGAGGTCATGTGTGCCATCGGCAATCACGAAGAGGAGTACGGTGAGGCGGTCAGCAACCTTGCCGCGGCGCTGATTCTGGCCGATAAGAGCGATGTGCACTTCAGCCGTGTGCGCAATATCGATCCCACCACCTACGACATTCATGATCGGGTCAATCATGCCAGTCGGCGCTCCTTTGTGGCCGTCGATGCTGAGGCAAAAACTATTACCCTGGAACTCGAGATCGACGTTACTGCCGTCTCAGTGATGGACTACTTCGAGATTTTTCTCAGTCGCATGATCATGTGCCGTCGAGCGGCGACCTTTTTGGGTTGCGAGTTCGGCCTCATCATCAATGGCACCAAGCTGCTGTAAGATGGCCGCAAAGCGCGAGGAGGTAGCTGACTTGGCAGAAAAACGTACGAAGAGGGGCGGCTTTCTTATTGGCGTCGTGATTGGCGCCGGAGCCGGCCTGCTGCTCGCACCGCGTGCCGGCAAAGAAATGCGTGACCGTCTGTTTGGCATTCCATTTGCCGAGGATGAAGAGAACGATCGCTGGCATCAGGCTGTCGGCGCCGGGCGCGAGTCAGCGGCGGCGAGCACGCGCGATCTGAAGCAGAAGATTGAGGAGACGCGCGAGCGGCTGCGTCGCCAGGCGGGCATCAACGACGACGAGTAATCGCACCGCCCGGCGGGCGGCGGTGAGGGCGGCGACGACGCTGGCCACTCTCGCCGTCCTCGGAACTGGCTATCTGCTTTACGAGGCACAGTGGCTGCGTCGCGTCGAGGTTGAGCTGCCGCTGCAGGGCTTGCCGGCGGCACTCGACGGGCTCGTTGTCGCTCATCTCAGCGACATGCACGTCGGTTTTCGGCGCAGCTTCAATCTACGCGCCACACGCAAGGCGTTCGCCTTGGCGCGGGCGGCGCATCCAGACGTGATTGTGCTCACCGGCGACTTCGTCAGCGGGCCGGCCGGCGTGGCGCCGATCATGGCTGAGCTGACTGGTCTGACCGCTCCGCTGGGCGTTTACGCTGTACTTGGCAACCACGACCGCGGCCAGACCAAGACTCCTGGTGTCGCCGCCGCCGACCTGAGCAATCTGGCCGATGTCGGCGTGCGTTTGCTCACGAACGGCTGCGTGACCGTTGAGCCGGCTCACGCCGCTCGCGCACACGTTTCGTCGACCCCGCCACCGGCGACTTCCCTGACTGCCTCGCGTCTTGACGCGCCAGTTGAAGCGGCGCTGCAGGTGTGCGGCGTCGACGAGTGGCGGCACGGCTTCGCTGACACGGCCGCGGTCGCGGCGCAGCTTGACCACCGTCTTAGCACTCTGCGCCTGCTGCTCAGCCACTATGCCCAGGCGGCGCTCGAGTTTGCCCCCGGTGACGTGGCGCTTACCTTCAGCGGTGATACTCACGGTGGCCAGATCTGTTTGCCCTGGTTTGGTGGCCGCATCATGCTCAGCCAGCCCCACGCCCGCTTTCGCGACGGGCTCTACGAGATCGACGGTCGCCGCATCTACGTCACCCGCGGCATCGGCACGAGCTTCTTGCCCTTCCGCTTTCTCTGCCGCCCGGAAGTCGTCATCGTACGTCTCGTGGCCGGTTGAGCCTCGATGACGTCTGGCGGCGATGAGTGCTGCCGACCGTGTCTCACGGCCTGTGCTAGGTGTTCCTTTGCGTGTACCAGGCGCGCCTTTGCCGGTCGTGATCCGGCAGAACGTTTAGGCAGTCGGTCGTTCTGTCGATACTGCCTCTACAGGCCGTTCGAGCGTTCGGCAGGCACGGTTGGAGGCGGGAGGCAACATGATACAGCGGCGATCGTTCTTTGGCGCGGCGGGCGTCATGCTGTTGCTGACGACGTGGGTCCTGCTGCTGCAGATCTTTCACGCCGGGTAAGTGGCGTTCAGGTTTCGGGTCGTCTCATGATAGCCGGCGGCACACACGCGGCCGCGTTCGGCGGCGTGACATTGTGGAACAGCGATGTCACGCCGCTGCTGCGCTCAGCGGTGGTGCAGCCGACCGGCGAGCTTGGCCAACGGCGGGCTGACCTCAGCGATCGCTGCCGTGGGGCAGATCTCGGTGCAGCAGAAGCAGCGTACGCATTTGGTGTCGTCGAAGACCGGCGTTGGTGCCAGCGTAACCGCCTGCGTGCCGCAGATTTCAGCGCAGTTGCCGCACCGGGTGCACGCCTCCTTATCGACCAGGCGCGGTCGTGCGGTCATGAGGCTGCGCACGGTCCGGCTCAGTGGTCCAGGCCCGGCGACACCGGCGTCGGCGTCCCACTTGGCGGCGACGAAGCCGTGTTCGGCGACGATGGCGTCGCCGGTCAGTTCGTAAGGGTGTTCGAGGTCGATGAGGCCGCGGCGTTGCGCGGCGGCAAGCACGTAGATCTCGTGCCGCCGATGTGCCGTGCGGTCGGCCAGGGCCGCATCGAGGGCCACGGCGTCGCGCGCCGCGAACAGAGATCCGAGCTTGCGCGGCGTGCCGTTGCCGGGCCCCTTGCCTTCCATGGCGACGATTCCGTCGATGATCGTGAAGCGTGGAGCGATGGCCAGATGCAGGTCGAGCAGCATGTCGGCGAATTCGTCGCGGCGTTGGGCACGCACGTGCAGCTGCGCCTTGCTGAGGCCGGAAACGCAGCCGAAGGTGAGCTTCGTGCCCCCGGTCAGGCGCATGAGGCCGTGAGTTTTGAGGATGCCGACTTGAATGATGCCGTCGGCTTCGAGCCATGGTTGACCGACCGGAAAGCTGCGGAACAGACGTGCAGACGGTGCGTTGAGCGTCGCCACGTGTTCGTCGACCCAGACCGCCGCAACTTGCTCCTGTTCGCAGACGGCGGCGATGCCGCTGGCCTTGTAGGCACGCATGACGAAGCCGCGCGTGCCCGGGCCGCCGGGACTGTCGCCGACAAACGGCTCGGCACCGGCTGCCTTGAGGGCGCGCAGCACGCAGCGCAGTGTTTCCGGATTAGTGGACACGGCCCGCTCGGGCGGAGCACCGCGCAGCAGGTTGATCTTGACGGCGATGCGTTCGCCGGGTTTGACGAGCGCGGCCCAGCCCCCAAAGGGGGCTACCGCGCGCTCGACGGCAGCGGCCAGCCCGGTGCCGTGGTCTGGTTGGGCGATGTGTGCGACAAGACTCAGGCGACGCGATGTAACGGCGTCGCTCATGCCCGCGCGGGTTCGTTTGCGTCAGGTCTCAAAAGCGATCGACTGTCGCGTCGTCGTTGCCGTCATCGGCAACGATGTCGACGCACTGCGAGTACTTCATGAACGTCTGCAGCGCTTTTTCGACCGCTTCGCGGGGAATCTCGCGCTCAAGCTCGGTGGCCAGGCACTCGTTCATTTTCATCGCGATGAGCATCGTGCCGATGCGATCAAGGGCTGCTTTCGTGGCCGATAGCTGAGTAAAGACTTCGTGACAGGGACGGCCTTCGTCGAGCATGCGCTGCAAACCGCGCGCCTGACCCTCGACCCGCCGCAGTCGGTTCATGATCTTGGCCATCTCGTCTGTGCTGGTGAATTGCTCCATGATCTGACTATACCCCCCGGGGAACCTGACGCACAATCAGGCGGGACTGCAATATTGTGACTTATATCACATGAATCCATATCTGGTTCGTCTGATGTTGGCGTCGTTTCTCGAATGACGATCGAGCGAACCGTTGCAAAGGACAAGGGACGACCGGGCGCGAGCCGTCAGCCGGTCGCTGCTCGCTGCTTGAGATCGTTGAGGATGTGATCGGGAATCGGCATGCCCCCGGGTCCGGCGCCGAGGCGCACCGTGGGCTTGGTCGCCCCGTGAAAGTCACTGCCGCCGGTGGCGACGAAGTCGAAGTCGGCGGCCAGCTGTAGACAGGTGGCCATCGTCTCCGGCGTGTAGGAGCTGTAGTAGCACTCGAAGCCAGCCACGCCAGCGCGAACGGCAGCGGCACAGAGGTGGCGCAAGCCGGCGGCATCTGTGCGAATGATGCCCGGGTGCGCGATCACGGCCGTGCCGCCCGATGCGCGCAGCAGTCGGGCGCCCTCGGTCAGGCTTAAGCGAGGCCGGTCGACAAACGCCGGCGCGCCGCGACGCAGAAAGCGGGCAAACGCTTCGTTGATGCTGTCGACGTAGCCGCGCCGGCGCAGCGCCTCGCCGATGTGCGGCCGCCCGACGGCCTCGCCGCCGGCGATTGCCGCCAGCTCCTCGGCTGAAACGGGGTAGCCGATTGCCGCCAGCTTGGCCAGAATGTGCTCATTGCGCTCGTCGCGAGAGAAGCGCAGCTGCTGCAGTTGGCGGCGCAAGTCGTCGCTCGGGGCACCGTTGAGAAAGTAGCCGAGCATGTCGAAGGTGATCTGTTCATGTTCGAGATTGATCTCGACGCCGGGTACAACCTCAATGCCCAGCCGCAGACCGGCGGCAAGCGCCTCCTCGAGGCCGTCGACGGTGTCGTGGTCGGTCAAAGCGACGGCGCTGAGGCCGATCTGCTTGGCTAGAGCGACGAGCTCGGATGGGCTCAGTGTGCCGTCGGAGCACCGGCTGTGCGCGTGCAGGTCGATCATGGACTGACTTTACCACGGTCGCTTTCTGGTGGGCTGTGGTGCCGGTTGCCACGTAGACTAACGCGATACAAGAGAGACGTACGACTTGAAATCGACAAGGAGAAGATGATGAGGATTGGCATGGTCGCTCCACCCTGGTTCCCCCTGCCTCCGCACGGCTACGGGGGCATCGAACTGGTGGTTTCGGTGCTCACCGAGGGATTGGTGCGTCGCGGCCACGAGGTCACACTGTTTGCCAGTGGCGATTCGCAGACGGCGGCTCATCTGCACTATGTCTTCGCCCGGGCGCCGTACGAGCGTATCGAACACGGCGCCGGCCTCGAGGTCATTCACAGTCTCGGAGCCTACACGCACGCCGCCGAGTTCGATGTGATTCACGACCACGATGGGGTCGCCTCGCGCGGCATGGGAGCGCTCGTCAACCGCCTGATGGGTACGCCGGTGGTGGCCACCTTGCACGGTCCTGCCGACCCGACGTCGCAAGAGCTGCTGGTGGGTATGCGGCACGGCCTGCGCTTCATCGCGATCAGCGACTATCAGCGCCAGGGCTTTCCCGATCTCGACTTTGTCGCCACCATCCCCAATGCCATCGACCTCAGTCAGCATCCGTTCGCGAGCGAGAAGGACGATTACCTGCTCTTCGTCGGTCGCATGATCGCCGACAAGGGGGCGCACACGGCGATCGAGGTGGCGCGTCGTCTGGGCACGCGCCTGATCCTCGCCGGCAAGGTCAACGAGGGCCCCGAGCGCGACTACTTTAGCGAGCAGGTTGAGCCACACCTGAGCGATAACATCCACTTCCGTGGCGAGGTGGAGATGGATGTCAAGGTTCAGCTGTACCAGCACGCTCGCTGTACCCTGTTCCCGATCCAGTGGCCCGAGCCGTTTGGCCTGGTCATGATCGAGTCGCTGGCTGCGGGTACACCGGTCATCGCTTTTCGCCGCGGCTCAGCGCCCGAGGTGATCGAGCACGGGCGTACCGGCTTCGTGGTTGATACTGTCGATGAGATGGTCGCGGCAGTGGCGCACGTTGGTGAGATTGACCCCGCCGAGTGCCGGCGCGCGGTCGAGGAAAGGTTCGGCATCGAGGCGTTCGTTGACGCGCACGAGGCGGCCTACCGGCGAGTGGTCGGCGACGACTGAGCCGGCGGCCGGCGATCGGCGGTCGGGCTGCTGCGCCCGGCCGGCCTGCCGAGCGGCGGCAGGGCTGCCGTGCCAAGCCGGGCCGGCAGCCCGGCCTTGGCGCTGAACCTGGCTGCCATCTTCTGCCTTGTGACATGTCGGTCCCGGCGGTAAGGTTGGTTCATGCTGCCTTACGATGACGTGCACCTCATTGCCGACCCCCTCTACGGCTACACTCGCATAACCGTCGCGAACCAGCCCGGCGAAGTGGCCGAGGCCGAGATCATCGATAACCCCTGGGTGCAACGCCTCAAGCGAGTCCATCAGCTGCAGAGTTCATGGTGGGTGTTCCCGACGGCCGAGCACAGCCGCTTCGCCCATAGCTTGGGCGTCATGCACCTGGCCGGTGAATTGGCACGGCAGGTGTATCCGACGCTCATCGAGACGCTGCGAGCAGGCGGGGCGAGCGCGGCGACCAGCGGTGCCGAGCCGGCGACGCCGCCGGCCAGCGGTGCTGAGCACACAGGCGCCGAGCACACAGGCGCCGAGCCGCCGCTGTCGGCTGGCAGTGCCGAGCCGCTGCCGTCGCTGCCGCTGGTCGAAGAGACATTGCGCCTGGCCGGCCTTCTGCATGATCTCGGCCACGGTCCTTTTAGCCACTTTTTTGACGAAGAGTATCTGCAGCGCTTTGCCCGCGACGCGGCCGACCCTGGCAGTCCGCGCCTTACCCACGAGATCATCTCGCAGTATCTGATCGAGCATGAGCTGGCGGCGGCGATTGCGCAGGTACGCCGCAGTCCCAGTGGGCCGTTCGCCATCGGCGAAGCGGTCGATCCTGCCGCTGTGGCTCGCCTCATCCGCGACGACGGCGAGGTCCCTGTCGTCGCGCCACGTTGGGTCGAACTGCTGCGTCCGGCGCTGTGCGGCGCAATCACGGTCGACAACATGGACTACGTGCGTCGTGATGCCTATCAATGCGGCGTCGCGCTGGGCGCGGTCGACGTGCAGCGCCTAATCTACTACACCTTCGTCACCAGCGAGGGTCTTACCTACCACAAGCGTGCCATCGGCGCCCTGCGGGCCTTTCTCAACGCTCGCTACTACATGTACGAGAACGTCTACTTTCACCGCATCGGTCGCGCCATCGACCTCCACCTGCGCGAGATTTTTGCACCGACGCTGGAGCTGGTGCTGCCGCAGAGCCCGCTCGCCGATCTAGCCGCTTATCAGCGGCTAACTGAGTGGTCGCTGTTTACGGAGGTCGAACGCTGGCTCGACGAGCCGTCGGGCAGCGAACGGCGGCGGCTGGGCGAGCAATGGCAGGCGATCATCCATCGCGACGTTAAGTATCACCTGGTCTACGAGCAGGCGATTGAGCGTCAGCAGCTCCACCTCGCCTCGCGCGACATGAGCCGCGACGAGTTCAAGGCGGCGGTGCGCGCGCAGCTGCCGGCGGCTCTGCGTGCTCTGCCCTTCGTGGTCGACGTGGCCAGTCAGGACCCACGGCCGCTCAACCCCATGCGCGGACCCAAGCGGATTCACGTCTACGATCCGCAAACCGATGCCATCGAAGAACAGTTGCTCACCGGGATTCTCGAATTCGTACCTGCGCGGGCGCACCTGTACCGCGTGTTCGCAACCACGCGCGAGCACGGCGGCGACCTCGCCGCCGCGGCGCGCGCTGCTTTGGGCGAACCGGCCACGTCGAGCCTCACCAACCTGTGAGGAGGTCGGCATGAGCAACGGCGATGAGACGCCGCCCAGCCGACATCACTACGGCTGGTTCATGAAGCTCTGGGCGGGCAGAGGCTTCACCAGTCTGGCAGCGAGTCATCCCGCCGGGTATGAACCGAAGGGTCAGCGCTTCGAGCGTCAGACAATCGAGTTCAGCGATCGCCTGCGTCACAAGCACGTGCGCCTGATCGTCGCGCCCGAGGGGCTTTACGTGCGTCCCTTCGGCCTGATGCTGATGATGATGCCGCCGCTGCTGATTCCCTGGAGCGAGATTGTTAGCACGGCGGCAACGCGCTTGTATATGAAGCCGGCGCGACGCCTGCTCGTCGGGCAGTCGCAGATTGGCTCGCTGATCGTCTGGACTCCGGTCTACACCGCCTGTCGGCCATACCTGAAGGCTGGTCGACGACCTGCCGAATGAGTGCCACGTCCGGTGCGATGTCGGGACAGGGCTACAGCAGCGAGCCGTTCCCGGCGGCAAGAACGTGGGCGCAGGCGGCGGCGACAGCTAGGTCGTACAGCGTGTCAACATGCTCACGGATTTCACGGAGGGCCACGTCAAGGCCGAGTGCCGGCCGGTACGGTCGGTGCGAGGCCATCGCCTCGACCACGTCGGCGACGGCGATGATGCGTGCCTCCAGCAGGATCTCGCCGTCGCGCAAGCCGCGCGGGTAGCCTGATCCGTTCAGTCGTTCATGATGCTGAAGCACGATTTCGGCGATTGGCCGCCCGAAGTCGATCGTGGCGAGCATGTCGCTACCGATGCGCGAGTGGCACTTGACCAGGCCGAACTCCAGCTCACTCAAGCGGCCTGGCTTGTTGAGGATCTCGGCCGGGACGCTGATCTTGCCGATGTCGTGCAGCCTGGCCGCCCAGAGGATCGTGTCGCGCTGCTCGTCATCGAGGCCGAGTTCAGCGGCGATGGCGACGGCCAGGTTCGCGACCCGCTGCTGGTGACCGGCAGTGTACGGGTCGCGCTGCTCGACCAGCTTGCCCATGGCCGTTACGGCTCCGTCGACCGTTTGTCGCAAGGCGGCCGTTTTGGCGCGCAAGGCATCCTCCGTCTGCTTGCGCTCCGTGATGTCCTGCGTCGTACCAAACAGGTGCCCGGCGTCGTGGTCGTTGTGCTGAAGCTCGGCATGGACCTGCAGCGTACGCACGTCACCGTTGCGGCGGACGATGCGGCTCTCGAAGACGCTACACATGTCTGGACCCTCAGACAGACTCTGTAGGGCGTGGCTCACGTAATCGCGGTCGCTGGGATGGACCGCCTGCAACCAGACCTCACGCGTGAGGGACACCTTTGGGTCGACGTCGAAGATCGCGCACATCTCGTCAGACCACGACGCTGCCCCGGTCTCGAGGGCCAGGCTCCAGTTGCCGAGGTGGGCGATGCGCTGCGCCTCGGCGAGGTTGTGCTCGCTGCGGTGCAGCGCTTCTTCTGCGTGTCGCTGCGCCGTCACATCACGAAAACTCCACACGCGACCGACGATTTCAGCGCCGATGCGCTGTGGCTGCGAGTAACGCTCAAAGACTCGGCCATCTTTGAGAAAGAGGGTGTCGAACGACTGCTCCGCCGGCTGCGAGTACAGGCGGCGTACCGCGCTCAAGAACGTTGCCGGGTCGGCGATCTGATCAAGGACGAACGCCAGCAGCTGCTCGTCATCGCGTGATTCTGCCAAGTGCGACGGAATGTGCCACAGCTCAAGAAAGCGGCGATTGTGGGCCAAGACGGCGCCGTGGCGGTTGACAGCCAGCAAGCCGTCGGCTGTTGATTCAAGGATGGCGTTGAACAGCGAAAGCGCGTTCTCGTTGCGAAGAACCTTTGCCTCAAGCCGCGCGATGCGCCCACCCAGGTCAGCGCTCTCGGTGTCGAGCCGCCCAACGGCTTCGCCCTGGGTGGTGCTCTCAGGGTCGAGCTGCCCGAACGCTCCGCCCAAGGCATCGTCCTGAGGTTCGAGTTCGGTCCAGATCTTGCCTTTCAACGCGACTCCCCCTCGTGGTCATGACGCAGCTTGGCCGTGACCTGACCACTTCCACCCTGGTGCCCGCCGTGTGGCGTCGGAGCCGAACTCCGGCGGTGTGCAGCGGCTTCGTGCCGTGCCTGCCTCCACCTCTGGCGCTTGTATCGGCAGAAAGTTGCTGGCGCACGAGGCTCTTCGCCAGCATTGGCAATGACGGGCTTCCGATCATCTCGCGCGGGCATCACGGGCGCAGCACCTGCGTTGCATCACCCGGCTGGCCACTTGGTCCGGCGCGGACGAGGTGAGGTATACTAGTGCTCCTCGCGCGGGCCGTTAGCTCAGCTGGGAGAGCGCCGCCTTTGCACGGCGGAGGTCAGCGGTTCGATCCCGCTACGGTCCACCACTTATTTGCAGGTACTTTGCCTCATTTTCCCGCCGCGTTAAGCCTCATGTCCGCCGCTTGGACACCGCTTGGACACCGCAGCTTTGAAAAGGTCGTCCGTCAGCCGTGCCGCTTCGTCTTGCAGGCCAGCGGTAACGTGGCTGTACAGGTCCATCGTGATACCGATATTCGCGTGCCCGAGCCGCTCCTGTACCACCTTTGGATGCACACCCTGTCGCAGTAACTGGCTGGCGTGTGTGTGTCGTAGGTCGTGCAGCCGACAAGTAAGCGGCGGTGACGTCCGCCGCAGCAGGCCGCGAAATGCCC
>JBKQWK010000200.1:0-12790 GCA_052139595.1 Thermoleophilia bacterium
GGCGGCGCCCGGTGCTCCACGCTGGTGATCCGATCCAGTAGTCCAGGATCCAGCAGTTCAGCTCTTCTGCGCACGTGTAAGAAATGCAGCCCTGCGGTGTTCTTAGAAATGGACGCACCAAACGACACTGAGGGAGGCTCCAAAGGCGCTGCTTGATAAGTCCTTCACAAAACGGAGTAAACTAGTCCGGATAACGCAACGTTCAGCTCGTCTCGCAGACGAGACAAAGGATGGTCATCGTATGAAATTGAGAATCACGGCTTTGGTCACAGCTGTCGCGGCGGCCGCGCTTGCCGTCGCTCTGCTGGTGCCGTTCGCCGGGGCCACCACCACCGGCACCACTTTCTCCTCCACCGCTGGCATCACCGCCGGCACCACTAGCGGCATGATGGGTGGTGGCGTCGGTACCAGCGGCATGATGGGTGGTGGCGTCACGACCGGCGTCAGCACTTCCACGAGCACGGCGACCAGCACCGTCACCACAAGCGGCTGGCGCACCGGCATGTGGAACAGCTCCGGCATGTGGGGTGGCACCGGCATGTGGGGCACCGTTAATGGCATGAGCTGGCTCGCGGAGAATCCGGCCGCTCTCAAAGCGTGGACGCAGCTCCGCACGAGCCAGCAGCAGGCGATGCAGAAGTGGTATGAGACCTACAAGGGCAATCTCACGACGTCTGCCGCCCAGCAGGCGCTGCACACCCTCTGGACGACGTTCGTCAACCAGACGAAGGCTTTCTCTCAGCAGTACGCCAAGGGTGCCACGTGGATTTGTCCCGCGACCGGCATGTGGAGCGGCTGGGGTATGAGCGGCATGATGGGTGGCCACTCCTGGAACGCCAAGGACATGTGGGGCGCTGCCTATGGGGCGAGCTGGTTGACCAGTCATCCCGCTGCCTTCGGTCAGTGGCTGGCCATGCGCAGCAAGCAAGTGGCGGGCGTCAACGCCTGGGTGCGCAAGTATGACCACGCCCTCAAGAGCAAGGCCGCCCAGACGGCACTGCAGCACATGAATGTGCAGCATCGCGCGCAGGTGAAGGCGTTCTACACGCAGCACGGTCTGTCAGCGAGCAGCACTCGCATGAGCTACGGCGCCGGTGGCTGGATGGGCCTCGGCGGCATGTGGGGCGGCTTCGGCTGGTAAGGCCGACGTTTAACGCCTGAGTCACGGCTCCGGCCGGAAGCTGAAAAGCGCTTTCGGCCGGAGCCGTGACGACGACCAGGTGCCGGCTCGGGGGAATGCTCTTGGCGGGCACACCTTACAATTCGCAACGCAAACGGAGTGTGACAACAATGATGTGGGACAACGGTTGGGGTAACGGCGGGTGGTTTGGAGGAGCGTTCATGCTCCTTATGATGATTCTCTTCCTGGCGGCGGTCGTCGTGGCCATCATCTTTGTCGTACGCGCCTTGAGTTCGCACGCAGCGCCGCCGACACCGGCCGAGAGAAGGCCGCGCAGCGAGGAGCGCTTCGAGTCAGCGCAAGACATCCTCAAGCGCCGCTACGCTGCCGGCGAGATCGATCGCGAGGAGTACCTGCAGAAGCGCGACGAGCTGTAGTCGCATGGCGACGCGCATTGGCAGGGATCTCACAGTCGCCGCCATCGCACTGGTCGTCGCCGTCATCGCGGTAGCGGATGTCGTTGTCCTGGGAACTCAGCGACACGCGAGCGGTTCGGCGGCTTCCCGCGGCGAAGTCATCTTCCAGACTGGACAGGATGTAAATGGCGTTCCCATTGCGCGTATCGGGAGCGAAAACGGTGGCGACATGATGGGTGGCGGCGTGTCAGACAACGGCATGATGGGTGCCACGTGTGCGAACTGTCACGGTGCCGACGGTCGCGGACGCTCGACGTCGACCTTCACGGCTCCGAACATCACCTACGCCAACCTCACCGACCCCAAGGGGATGCTGATGCCCGACGGTACCCGCGGCCCGGCCTACACTGCGGCCGGGATCCAGAGGGCTGTCACGCAGGGTCTCGATGCCAGCGGTCAGCAGCTTTCGCCGATCATGCCGCGTTGGCAGCTCACACAGACCGAATGGACCGACCTGCTCGCCTATCTGAAAACGCTGAGGTAGCGCCACGCTCATAGCGCACCGCCCCGGGCTTGAGGGTCGGAGTCTGGCCACGGCCAGGAGGCCGGAGGCCGCGACGATTACTCGGTCTGGTCGAGAAAGCGGGCCTCGTCCTGGCGCAGACCGACGAGGCCAAACGTGAGCCGGTAGAGCAGATAGTCGGTCACGTTGCCGAGCAGATTGCCGATGCGGATCATGCGCAGGACGATGTGGATGGCTTCGGCCTTCTCTTCGCCGTACACGTCGCGCAAGCGCTGCTCGGCGTCGCGGTCGGGCTGGGCGTTGGTCTGTGCCCAGTGGCGGGCGTAGAGCAGCGCCGGCAGTTCGTCGGCCGGCGCGTTCTGCGGTATGGAGCCGGCCAGCAGTTCGCGCAGTTCGGGCTCGGAGATGCCGCTGGCCAGCGACTGACGGGAGTGGTAGTAGCTGCAGTAACGGCAACCGTTGACTTCGGTAACGACCATCATCAGGCGTTCGCGAAAATCGAAAGAGATCAGCTCGCGCATGGCGCGGCGAATCAGCCGCCGGCGCGCCATCACGAAGCGAACATCCGTGAGGAACTGGCCGGGGCGGGAGTAAATGCGGCGGTGAAACCTCTCAGTCACTCCAACATGGTACCATCCTCGCCCGAGGTCACGTCCGTCGCGGCAGGCCCGCCCAAGGTTACGGTTGGGACGGCAGGATGGGCCAACGCAGTGCCGGTACGCGACTCGGCGCCGGGCCGGACGGCCGAGAAAATGTGCGGGAGACAAGCACATGCGGTTAGCTGAGGCTCAGGACGTTGAGAAGCTCGTCGAGCTAATGGCAGCTTTTTACGAGGAGTCTGGCTACGCGCTGGACCGTCCGCGTGCCGGCGCGGCCTTCGCCGCCCTGCTGAACGATCCTCGGCTCGGCCGAATCTGGCTCATACAGCAGGGTTCGGCCGACGTCGCGCCGGGTTCGGCCGACGTTGGGTACGTGGTAGTCACGTTTGTCTTTGCCATGGAGTACGGCGGGATCATGGCCATCGTCGATGACTTTTTCATTCGGCCGACGTCGCGGGGTATGGGTCTGGGCACGGCGACACTCGCCGAGGTGCGCACTTTCTGTTCCGGCCTCGGCGTACGGGCCATGACGGTTGAGGTCGGTCCTGAAAACGCCGTCGCTCAGTCGGTGTATTGCCACGCCGGCTTCGAGAAGACCGACCGTCAACTGATGACGCTGTGTCTGACGGCCATTGACGTATCTTCTCCTCGGTCGCTACTCTGAGTGCGACGGTTCAGCCAGGTGTGGCGGGCAGCCTTCTCCAGCCTCTGCCCGCGGCAGCTCGAAATCGTCGCGGTTCTGGCACCAGTTCGCGATCAGGGGGAGTACTGTGACGGGCCAAGACCATCCCGACAGTTTGAGCGGCGGCGACGGCGAATATCTCAACGGTGGTGAGAACGTGGGCGGCGAGAGTGGCGAGAAGGTCGACCACGGCGGTAGCGGCAACAGCGGCCGCGGGCGGATGACGCGTCGGCAGCTGCTGGTGGGCGCCTCGGTGGTGGGTGCGTCAGCCGTCGCTATCGGCTCGCTCCTGGCGAGCGATGCCTTTACCGCCGGCACGCGCGGGGACGAGTCCGCTCCGCCCGGCAAGACCAGCTTCCCCGATCTCGGCTACCCGATGCCTGGCGACATGCGGCCGGACGCGCCGGAGCTAGCCGCGCGCGGCCCGTTCCACGTTGGCGTCCGCGGCTGGACTCTCACCAATCCGAACCAGCTCGACATGGTGAAGTACAGCGCCACCAATACGGACCCACGCTACAATCGGCCGCTGCCGATCATGGTGTGGTACCCGGCGATCATCCCTGGGCACGAGCCCGAACTGACGACCTACTCGGATACGTTAGGTAGCGGTCCCGGTAACCCGGCGCGCCCCGTCATCCCCTTCAAGTTCCCGGGGCGTGCTCTGCGCGACGCGCGCCCAGACACGAGCAAGGCTGCCTACCCGCTGTTGATTGTCTCCCACGGTTACCCGGGGTCGGACGTGCTGCTCACCAACTTGACGGAGAACCTGGCCTCCAAGGGGTACGTGGTGGTCGCCATCCAGCACACCGATTCCACGCATGCGGACGCGACCGTTTTCGCCAGCACACTGCGCAACCGGGCACTCGACATCAACTTCGTCCTCAAGACCATGGCCGAGTTGGGGGCCAAGGGTTCGGGCAGCTTCCTTTCTGGCCTTGTCGACGCGAACAACACGGCGCTCATCGGCTACTCGATGGGCGGCTATGGAGTACTCATCTGCGCTGGCGCTGGCATTACTCCAGCGTTCGCCACGGCGTCGTACTGGAATGCCGGTGACACCTTGCAGTTCCTCGAGGCGAGCGACCCGAACTTCTCAAGCCTGGTGGATTCGCGCGTCAAGGCGATCGTGCCCATTGCGCCCTGGGGCGGCACCTACGGCGCCTGGGATGCGACCGGGCTGAGCGGGATCAAGGTGCCGGCGCTCTTTATCGGCGGCGACCAGGACCAGACGGCGCCCTACGCTGGTGTCAAGTTCATCTTCACGAACGCGACCAACTCCGACCGCTACCTGCTCGTGCACCACGCCGGCGATCACGAAGTCGCCGTGAACCCGGCGCCGCCGATCACCTTCACCCGCTGGCGCGACTATGTGCACTACCAGGAGCCGGCGCTCGACAATACGCGTACTAACAACGTGAATCAGCACTTCATCACGGCGTTCCTTGGCCTGCACCTGCAGGATGTGAGCAGCTACGCTGACTATCTCAACGTTGATTACGTGAACTCCGACGACAGCAACAACTACAACAATACTGGCTATCCGGCAGGCATCTGGAAGGGCTTCAAGGAGTGGTCGGCCGTCGGTCTGGAGATGCACCACAACTCGCTCTAGCAGTCTGACGACCGTACCGTTCGGCCGGTCCATTACCCACAGTGTGGTCGATTTGCATGAGCGATAGCCATGTGGCACCAAGTCGACGTCAGCGAGCTGCGCATGCTTTGAGAGGCTGTCCCCGTGGCCAGCCTCTGACTGTCGTAGGGCAGCCTGTGCGGCGAGCGCCGAAGCGACGGCGCGTCGGGAGCTGAGTTGGCGGCCCGTCACGACTTCAAGCAGCGGCTCGTCAGGGAGTGGTGTTGCGGTAGAGCCGCAAGGCGATGACGAAAAAGACGATGAGGATGCCGGCCGACCAGGCGAGCGACTGCCAGACCCAGTGGGCCGCCGGGCCGCCTTCGAGCAGGGCGCGGACAGCGGCGATGGTGACGCTGAGCGGCTGGTTACGCGCAAACGGTTGCAGCCAGCCGGGCATGGTTTCCACCGGAACGACCGCTGAGCTGGCAAACATGAGAATGAAGAAGGGCAGAATGCCGGCGACCTGCGCGGTCTCGGGGTCTTTGGTCACCAGACCGATTGTGGCGTAGATCCAGGAGAAGGCGTAGCCGAAAGCGACGATCAGCGCCATGCCGGCGATGATGGAATCGGCGCCGGCGTGAAAGCGAAAGCCGACCAGCATGCCCAGACCAACCATGAGTGCCAGGGAGAAGAGGGTGCGCAGGAGGTCGGCCAAGGTGCGGCCGGCAAGCACGGCCGAGCGGGCCATTGGCAAGCTGCGAAAGCGATCGATGATGCCGCTCTTCAGGTCTTGTGCGAGGCCGATCGAGGTGGTCATGCCACCAATCAGCACAGCCTCAAGAAAGACCGCCGGGACGACGTAGTCGACGTAGCTGACGCCGGGAATGTGAATCGCCCCGCCAAGGACGTAGCGAAAGAGAACAAGCAGCATCATTGGCTGCAATGTGCCGATGATGAGCAGCCGTGGCGTGCGCAGGATGCGCAAGAGATTGCGCTTCGCGCTGCCGACGATGTCGCGCAGGGCAAGTCCGATCGTGAGTGACCCCATTGCCGGCTCGCGCCGATCGCGGTCAGGACTGGCCATCAGCTACTCCCTGATCTGTCGTACGGCTGACCGGGAGCATCGTCCTCGGTGGCGGGTGCGACGCTGTCGTTTTGCGGCGTTGTGCTGGCGCTGCTGCGAGGTCCCAGGCTGTCGTTGCGAAGCGCGGTGTTATCGCTGCGATGCGTAGCGCTGCTGCCCGTCAGGGAGAGAAAGACGTCGTCGAGCGAGGGTTGGCGGATGCCCAGGTCGTCGAGGGCGATCTGCTCCTCTTCAAAGCGCCGACCGGCGGCGATCAGGAGTCTCGTGCCGCCGCTGGTCGCCACGCTGACCTGTTGCTGGTCGCCGTCGATATGCGGCGTTGCCTCGCCGAGGCTCGCCAGGATCGCCGCCGCCCGTTCGAGGTCGGTCCGGTGAGTCACCCGCGCCTGCAGCATGTCGCCGCCCAGGCGCCGTTTGAGCTGCTGCGCCGTGCCTTCGGCAACGACTGCGCCGGTGTCGATGACGACAATTTGCTGGGCAAGGTGCTCCGCCTCTTCCATGTACTGGGTGGTGAGCAGCACGGTGGTCCCGGTGGCCACGAGGCCCTCGATAAACTGCCAGAGATCGTTGCGCGTGCGCGGGTCGAGACCGGTCGTTGGTTCGTCGTGAAAGAGGACCGACGGGTTGGCAATCAGACTGGCGCCGATATCGAGCCGGCGACGCATGCCGCCGGAGTAAGTCTTGACCAGCCGGTCGCCAGCCTCGGTGAGCGCGAACAGCTCGAGCACTTCTTGCGCCCGCTGCCGGTAGGCGCGTTTGCTGAGGTGGTACCAGAGGCCGACCAGCTCAAGGTTTTCGCGCCCGGTGAGCAGCTCATCGACGGCGGCGAACTGGCCGGCCAGCCCGATCGCTGAGCGCAGCCGCGTGGCTTCGGCAACGACGTCGTAGCCGGCGACGCGGGCCCGCCCGCCATCCGGCTTGAGCAGGGTGGTGAGGATGCGTACCAGCGTCGTTTTGCCGGCTCCGTTCGGGCCGAGGAGGGCGAGTACCGTGCCGCGCTTGACGATGAGGTTGACGTCTGCCAGAGCGGTCAGAGAGCCGAAGCGTTTGACGAGGGCCTCGACTTCGATGACCGCCTCACTCATCGCTGGCCTCGCCGTCACTGCCGCTGTCGCCGTCACCAGCTGAGTGACGGGCTGGCGTTTGGCAACCGCTTTCGAGCAAGGTAAATGCCTCCTCGACGAGGTCGAGAAAGCGCGTCACCGGCAGATTCTCGGCGCCACCCAGCTCGTGAAAGCGAATGAAGGCGGAGCGGATCGCGGCGAAGCCAGCGCGGGCGGCAATGACGATGCGGAACCGACGCTCGTCAGCAGGCTCCGCCAGACCGACGGGTGGACGTGAAAGCAGTGCCTCAGCCACCGTCGCTTCGAGCATGGTGAGGATACGCACGCCAGACTGCGTTGGCGGCGTCGCCCACGAGATCGGCGGTCCGCTATAGAGAAGGGCGAGCCGGGGCGCATCGGCGTCTTCAATGACGGCCGCAAATGCGCGACGCAGTGCTTGCAGTGGAGCCTCCGCCGGCGGGCGCTCGTAGATCGCCTGTTGGAACACGGGCATGAGGCGGACGATGTCCTGCAGAGCGACGTCGTCCTTTGACGCGAAGTAGCGGAAGAAGGTGCGCTCGGAGACGTTAGCACCGGCAGCGATGTCGGCAATGGTCGTCGCTCGGTAGCCGCGCTCGGCAAAGAGGCGCAAAGCGGCTTCGCGCAGCGCCTCCTCTGTGGCGATCTTCTTGCGCGCTCGCAAGCCGGTCTGGCGGGAATCGTTCATGGCGCCAGTATAACACGGCAGTAATGACAAATGACAGCGTTGACAGGTTTCTCGGCGAGCGTTATCGTAAGTGTTCCGACAACAGCAACTGAAGGTGTGCAGCACGATGTCTGCCTTGCTCTATCGTCTGGGCGCCCTGTGCGTACGACGCAAGTACCTTGTGATTGCGATCTGGCTGCTGGCTGTGGTCGCCATCGTGGCAGGCGTGCGCATCGTCGGGGCACGCACGAACAACGACGTCCGCCTGCCCGGGACCGGGTCCCAGCGTGCTTCAAACCTGCTCAGCCACATGTTCGCGCCGCAGCAGAACGGCGAGAACCCGGTCGTTTTTCACGTTACCAGCGGCAAGCTCACGGACGCCGCCAACAAGCGGGCCGTCGAGGCGGCGCTCCGCAACCTCACCAAGACGGCTCACGTTTACAGTGTGATCAGCCCGTTCTCGCGTGCCGGCGAGACGTTCCTGAGCAGCGACGGCAAGACCGCCGTCGCTCAGGTGCTCCTCGACGTCAACGGCGGTCAGCTCACGCAGCAGATTGCCGGCCGGGTCTTCGCCGCAGCGGACCCGGCCCGCAAGGCCGGCATTCAGGTTGCCGTCGGTGGCAGCGTCGGTACACTTCTCTCCGAGACGCAGACGCGGAGCAGCGAGATCATCGTCATCAGCGTCGCGATCGTTATTCTGGCGTTTACGTTCGGGGCTCTGGTCGCTGCCGGCCTGCCCATTGTGACCGCGCTCGTCGGTCTGCTCACGGGACTCAGTCTCATCGGTCTGCTCGGCCATTTCGTCGCCACGCCCGACCAGGCTCCCACGGTGGCGACGATGATCGGCCTCGGCGTCGGCATCGACTACGCCCTGTTCATTGTCTTTCGTCATCGCGATCACCTGCACGCCGGCTTTGATGTGAGCGAGTCGATCGCGCGCACGATGGCTACGTCGGGCAATGCTGTCGTCTTTGCCGGCGGCACCGTCATCATTGCCTTGCTTGCCCTGCTCGTGGCAAATGTCCCGATTCTGGGAGCCATGGGGTATGCGGCCGGCATCGCCGTGCTCGTCGCCATTCTGACGGCGGTGACGCTGCTGCCGGCAATTCTGGCACTGCTGGGGATGCGGCTCGAGGCGGTACGCATCCCCGGTCGGCGACGATTGCACGATGTCTCGCCGGGCGAGAACATCTGGGGCCGCTGGGCCGGACTCGTTACGCGGCATCCCTGGATCGGACTAGGTGCGGCCCTTCTGGTGATGGTCCCGCTGATGGTGCCGACGGTGAAGCTCACCCTGGGGCAGGAGGACGACGGCGTGATGCCGGCGTCATCAACGCTGCGCCAAGCCTACGATTTGATCTCGGCCAGCTTTGGCCCCGGCACGAACGGGCCGCTCGTCGTTGCCGCTGAACTGCGGCCGGCAGCGACGCCGAGCACAACGTATACGACGAAGGTCGATGAAGCGCAGCGTTTGGCGCGCAGTCTGAAGACCGGGCAGCAGAACCTCAGTCGCGAAGCCGCAGCGCTGAAAGAGCAGCAGGCCGCACTCACCGCGGCCAGCGGCAAACTGCAGACGCAGGCGGCGTCGCTGGCGGCGCAGCAAGGGACGCTGCAAACATCGGCGGCGGCGCTGGCGACGCAGCAGCAGTCCTTGCAGGGGCAAGCCGCGACGTTGCGCCAGCAGCAGTCACGGTTGCTGAGCGGAAAGGCCAGCTTGACCGCCAGCGAGACCAAGCTGACGGCTAGTCTGCAAGCGCTCGCTGCGCAGGGGCAGACACTGGCGACGCAGAGTGCCGCGGTACAGCAGCAGATTGCCGCCACCCAGGATCCCGTACAGATTGCGGCGCTCGAAAGCGAGCTGGCCGGCCTGGCGAAGCAGGCGCAGGCAGTGCAGGCAGAGATAGCCGCACTGCAGAAAGATGGCGCGGTCCTGGCGCAGCAAGCGAATCGGCTCGCGGTTCAAGGGCGAACGCTGCAGTCTGTGGCCGCTGAGCTGAGTGCGCGCGGCGCGACGTTGCAGGAGCAGGCCGCCGCGCTGAGCGCGCAGGGCGCGGCGCTGCAAGCCGAAGCCAATCGGCTCACGACCGAAGGCGATTCACTCAAGAGCCAGGGCCAGGCGCTGGCACGGCGGGCCACTTCTCTCAAGCAGCAGGAGCGTTCGCTTGCCCAGCAGGCTAAACAGGCGCGAACGCTGAAAACCGAACTCACGAGTCTGCTCACGAAGGCCGGCGGGCAGGCGCGGGCCACGGACCCGCGCATCGTGCGCCTGCAGGACGCGCTCGCGCAGGCCTCTGGGGTGGCCTCGGTGGCGCCGCCGCTGGTCAACAAGTCCGGCAGCGCGGTGGTGCTGGCGGTCACCGCGGCGACGCGGCCGGCTGACCCGCGCACAACCACCCTGGTCAGCCGCCTGCGGTCGACGGTTATCCCGGCAGCAACGGCGGGTACTGGCGTGACGGCCTACGTGGGTGGCGCCACCGCTGCCTGGGACGACTTGGCGACGCTCATCTCGCGGCGGCTGCCGCTGGTCATCGCCACCGTGCTCGGATTCAGCTTTCTCATCCTTCTGGTGGCGTTCCGCTCGTTGCTGGTGCCGCTCAAGGCGATCATCTGCAATCTACTCGCGGTGGGGGCGTCGTTTGGCGTGCTCACGGCTTTCTTCCAGTGGGGCTGGGGTTTGCGCTTGGTGGGACTGGCGAATCCATATGGCACCGTGCCGATTGCGAGCTACGTACCGTTGCTGATGTTCGCCGGCCTCTTCGGCGTCTCCACTGACTATGAAGTGTTTCTCGTCAGCCGCATCTTCGAGGCCCATACCGCGGGCAAGGCACCCCATGAGGCGGTACGTATTGGTGTCGGCGCGACGGCCCGTGTGATCACGGCTGCTGCTCTCATCATGGTCTCCGTCTTCGCCAGCTTCATTCTCAACGGCGATCCTGTCATCAAGCAGTTTGGCGTCGGTCTCTCGGTGGCGATTCTGCTCGATGCCACCGTCGTGCGCATGGTGATCGTACCGGCGACCATGGTGCTGCTCGGCAAGTGGAACTGGTACCTGCCGAAGTGGCTCGCCTGGCTGCCGCGCATGGATATGCCCGACGAAGTGACAAGCCGCCCGACGGCAGAGACGGCGGCGGCTTCGGTGACTGCGAGTGTGTCGGCGGCGGAGAAGACCATCACGACGGGCGACTGACCGAAGGGACGGATCATGGCAGCAGGCAAGGTCGTACCAGGCAGGGTTGCGCTTATCACGGGGGCTTCGTCCGGCATCGGCGAAGCGACGGCGCGGCGGCTGCAGGGCGCCGGTTTCATCGTCTATGCCGGCGCCCGCCGGGTGGAGCGCATGCAGGAGTTGAAAGCGCTGGGCGTGCACGTCCTGGCCCTGGATGTCACCGACGACCAGTCGCTGGTTGCTGCCGTCGCGGCGGTGATCGCCGAATCCGGTCGCCTCGACGTGCTCGTCAACAACGCCGGCTACGGCTCGTTCGGGGCGCTCGAAGACGTGCCGCTGGCCGAAGGCCGGCAGCAGTTCGAGGTGAACCTCTTCGGTCTTGCCCGCCTGACCCAGCTCGTCCTGCCTCACATGCGCCGGCAGCGGTCGGGAACGATCGTCAATATCTCGTCCATCGCCGGCAAGATCTACGAGCCCTGCGGCAGCTGGTACCACGCCAGCAAGTTCGCCGTCGAAGGCATGAGCGACTGTCTGCGTCTGGAGGTCAGGGACTTCGGCATCAACGTCGTTCTCATCGAACCGGGCGGTACCACCAGCGAGTGGAGTGGGATCGCCCGCGACAAGCTGCTGCAGGCGTCGGCTACCAGCCCTTACCAAGAGATGGCTCGGCGAGATGCGCGACTGCTGGCGGTGGGCGAGAAGCGGTCGCTGCCCGCCGACGCCATCGCCAAGTTGATCGAGACGGCCGTTGCGACTGCTCGCCCCAAGGCCCGCTACGTACCCGGCGGGAGCGCGGCCTTCATTCTGGCCCTGCGCAGGATTCTGCCCGACCGCGCGATGGACGCCATCATGGGGCTGCTGGCGCGCTGATGACACGCCGAGCGGGTGCTTCGCGCCGCACTCTGATCACCGTCGTTTCTCTCGGCTCGCAACGTTTGCCGTTTACGCAACGGTCAGCGTGACGTACAATATTGGTTATCACTATACGGCGGGAGGTTCGAGCGTGAACACCAAGTTGACACTGCGTCTTGACGATTGGCTCATCCGCAGCGCCAAGCGCTACTCGCTTAAGTCTGGCAAATCGGTCTCTCAACTCGTCGCCGACTACTTTGCGCTCATCGACGCTGGTGCGGAGCCCCCCGGGGTAGAGATTACTCCTCGAGTTCGCTCGCTCATTGGTGCCCTCAAGGACGCGACGGTGACTGAAGACGATTACCGTCGCTACCTGGAAGAGAAATACAGGTGAAGGTCCTGTTCGACACCAACGTGGTCCTGGACGTCCTTCTGGAGAGACAGCCGCACGTTGAAGCCGCCGCGCGGCTCTTCGCTCTGCTCGACAGTCGCAGGCTTGAAGGGTCGATCTGCGCCACGACGGTGGCGACGGTCTTTTACATTGCCAGCAGGTCTTTCGGCGCCAAGCGTGCGCAAGCCCTGGTGCGTGACCTGCTGGCTCTCTTTGACGTCGCTGGCGTTGACCGTGATGTGTTGACACGGGCGCTCGATCTTGGCTTCGCGGATTTCAAGGACGCGGTACTGCACGAGGCAGCCAGAGCCGGCGGCATGGCGGCGATTGTCACTCGCGACGGCAAAGATTTTGCCCACGCGTCGCTGGCGGTGTTCGATCCGTACGAGCTTTTGGCGGCGATAGCGGCAGCTGCGCAGTGACAGGGTCTGCCGGCGGCGCTAACGTCGGCCGGCGCTGAGGGTCAGCCGTGGATCAGCTGAGGCAGGCACTTCACGCACACCCAGATGCTCTCGCCCCTGGAGCGAGCGGGGAAGAGGAGCGCCTCAGTCTCGCTGCGGCCGCAGTTGAAACAGGTCTGGGTGATGACTTGCTTGGTGGCGAGCTTTTCCGCGGCCAGGCTCGCGGCGAGTTCTTCG
>JBKQWK010000201.1:0-13054 GCA_052139595.1 Thermoleophilia bacterium
GGCGAAAGCGCCGCGCGTGATCCTTCATCCAACCGGCTTGAAAGGCGGCGTCCTGGCGGTTGTCGCAAAAGACGAGCAGCCGCGGCCGCTCGGAGTGGTGCACCATATCCTGGGCGAGCACATGCACGTCGGCGACGTTGACCGCCCGCACCGGCTTGGCCGGCTCGCGGTAGAGTCCACCGAGACGGCGGCCGGTGGATCCGCACGACAGGCAGCTGGTCAGCTTGCCGGGGTTGGTTTCGCTGGGGCGAATCGCGAACAGCTTCACCATTTCGCCGACGCTGCCGCAGTGCAGGCAGCGCGTGACCGCTTCGGGGTGCAGGGCGCCACAGTGCCGGCAGAGATACACGGTCGCGGTGCGCTCGTGATCTTCGAGATCTTCATCGTCGGCGCCGCCGACGATACGGTCGACAAGTACGACGCGTGCGCCGCCTTGTGCTTCTTCGAGTGGCTCCCAGTAATGGCTGTCGCCGGCCGCTTCGCCGCCCCCCGGCACTTTAGCGGTAAAGGCGAAGTCCTTGAGGGCAGTGACGAAGTAGTGCTGCCCGCAAACGGTACAGGTGAGCAGCGGCAGATGGGCGAACTGCTCGCTGCCGGTCGCCTCGATCTCGTCTTCGGCGGCGAGCCACAATTTGGGCTCGTCAGCTTGCGGGAAGCTCACAACTGCGCCGCTGACGCCGCGGATAAAGCCGTGCACGACGGGACGCAGAAGGGGCCGTCCGTCGTTACGGGCGGCCGCTCCCGGAGTGAGCCAAGTGAGAATCTCAGCTTCGCTGAGCGGTCGGCCAAGCTGCGGCTCAAGAAGTGCTGGCAACTCATCAAGAGCCCGCGGTGTTGCCAGAGCCTCGCTGAGCCGGTAGGCGACCTCGCAGCATGAAAGCTCGGTGTTGAGTGCCGCCTGCCAGTCGCCGGCGGGTAACGTGCGAGCAGCGAGACGGCGGTAAACGTCACCGATTGTTGTGCCCGCGGGCGCATTGTCGTCAGTCTCTTCGACCGCGCGTACGCAGGCGTCGAGTAGCTTTGCGGCGTTCTCAAGCGGCGCTGCGGGCCAAAAGCGATCGTTCGCCCAGACCTCGGTCTGGTAGGCTTCGCCGACGGTCACGACCTCGTCAGCCGGCACACCGAAGAAGCGCGCGGCGAAGGTGCGGGCGCTCTCGGGATCAGCTCCATCAACGATGGTTGCCGAGGTGGCGACACAGACTGTCTCTTGCGCGTCGCGGCCGCAGAAAGCGCGCAGACGACGGATGAGGCAGGCCGTCTCGGCACCGCGCGCGCCGGTGAAGGTGTGGGCCTCGTCGAAGACGAGAGTGTCGAGGCGGGCGTCAGCAAACAGCTCTACGTCTTGCTGGCGGGTGAGCAGCAGCTCGAGCTGCTTGACGTTCGTGAGCAGAATACGTGGCTGAGCGCCCGGCGTGCGCATTGCTTCGCGCGAGCAGACTTCCTCCGCTGGGTAAACGGTCTCGCTTGAACCACGCTCGCGCGCCTGGGCCAGTTTGGCCTCGTAGTCGGCCCGTGAAGCCCCCTGGGGCAGGCGAATGCCAGCGACCTCGTTCTCGTGCTCCGGCGTCTTGCCAACGTACATGCCAAAGGTGATGCCGGTGCCGGCCAGCAGTGAACGCAGGCGCATGAGCTGGTCTTCGGCAAGGGCGTTCATCGGATAGACGATCACGGCGCTGATGCCTGCCGGCACACCCTCGTCGCGCAACTGCAGGCAGCGACTGACAATGGGGTAGAGAAAGCACTCAGTCTTGCCCGAGCCGGTGCCGGTCGAAATGAGCGTGGTGTGCCCGCCGGCGATAGCCCGGATCGCGTCTTCCTGGTGACCGTAAAGGTGCGTGATCGCGGCGGGGATGCGCTGCCGCATGTGGGGGTGCAGCAGTCCTTCGGCAACGAGCGTTTCGACTGAGGCACCCTCGCGGAAGGGGCGCGAGAGGCTCACGTACGGCCCCTTGAGCAGCGGCGAACGTCGTGTCTGGTCGAGCGAGAGCAGCTCGCGCATCTGGCGGTTGAGTCGCTCGTCGGCCAGCGCGTGGGCGGTGAGCTGGCAGCGCAGAAAGCTCTTGACGACGCTCTCGGTGAAGACGAGCGAGTTCAGAGCCATATGTTTTAGTCCCCCACGATGGGATTGGTGTGGCCAAGCGGTGGTTCGCCCGGCTCCTCTTCGAGCCTGCTGCCAGCCGTGGCCACGTGTTGGCGAACGTTTTGGGCCTTCCAAAGCAGTGCCGGGTGCAGCGCGATGACATCGCGCAACCTCTCGTCGCTTGTTAGCAGATCAGGTACAACCTCACCGACGTCGTTGAGGCAAGTAAGAAACTCGAGTTCAAGTTCCCTAAGAGGCAGCAGCACTTGCAGCTGCCGACGGCATTCGCTGACGAGAGCCTCGGTCCACGCGATCAAGTCGGCGGGAGCCGGTACGAGATCGGCACGTAGCATCGGCAGGAGCTGTCGATTTACCTCACCCGGGTCGGCGGTGATGTCTTCGAGTGAAACGGTACGCCAGTCACGCCGGCTCGCGGCTCCGTAGACCACAAATCCGAGACGCAGCCGCTCGCTGTCGCACCGTCCGCTACGCAGCAGTTCGACAGCGTCGAACAGGTCGCGCGATGCTGAACGATCGAAGTGCGCGGCGAGCTTGCCCGCGGCCAGTTCGTGGACGTCGACCAGCGGAACGTCGTGTGCTCGAAGAGAACCCACCAGTCTGGAATCCGTGGATACCACGGGCCAAAGCGGTGTGCGCAGCAGGAAGTTGAGGTCAATTTCGAGCGTCGCTCGTCGGCCGAACGCACTCGTGTACGACAGGCGCCACTTGCCCCCGGCGTGTTCAGCGGCCGATCTGCGCACCTGCAACCCCAGACGACCGCAGACAGCGGCGACCGCTCGCTCAACCTCGGGGCGTTCGGCAAGCATCGCCTCTCGCTGCACGGCGCCGATCACGTTGATGTCCAGATCGACTGACAGTCGCGGCGCGTCGAGAATGAAGAGGTTGAGCGCCGTGCCACCTTTGAGCGCAATCCGCGACCTCAGAAACGGATGGCTGCGCAACCCCTCAAGTACCTCCAACAAGCGCCCGACCTTCTCAAAGGATTCAGGTCGAACCCCGATCGACGCGGCCTCGCGGGCAAGCTGTTCGCTGGTGAGCATCAGGCGCCTTCTTCCCAACGACGCGTGGCGACTTCGTCGGGCACGATAAGGTTCCAGTTACGTACCAGCCGGCCAGGCTTGCGGGCAGCGTCAAGATAGCGCGGCTGTCGTGGCGCGTAGCGGCGCAGCTCAGCCAGGGTGCCATCGTCGACCATGAGCTCGCCGCGATGCTCTTCGAGAAAGAAACCGACGCGCGCCAGCGTGAGCGCCGATCCGAGCCGTATAACGTACGTGACGACGGCGTCGATGTCGAAGAACTCGACCATTTCGAGCGACCGCCAGACCTCTTCCCAGCCACCGGCTCGTTGCGGCGAACCGAGGACATCAACCATGGTGCGCTCCAGCGTCGTCACTTTCAGAGTTGCGCCGGCGTGTGATGCATCCTCCATGCCTCCGCCCCGGTCGGCCAGCGGTTGAAGTGACGCAGGTATCTGCACGGAAATAAACTCATCGCCGCGAAAGGTAAAGGGACGCCGGCGCTCAGCGGTGAGGTAGTGAAACCGCCGCCACACGGAGTACGACTTGCCGTGAAACTGCAGGGCGGCGTGGTAGGCGACAACGGCGTCATCGGTGAGCCGGCTGGCGAGCAGGTAGGGATCGACTGGCGCCTGCGCGGCAGCGACTCCGCGTGGCACCGTCGCGTACAGTCCACGCCGCACGCGCAAAAGCCTTCCGCTGGCGACATGTTTGGCAAGCAGGTTCTTGGCCGTGCTGACGTTGCGATTGACGGCCGTGCGTGTGTCGAGAAACTCGCGCAGTGTGAACACCGGATGTGTTGCGAAGAACTCGTCTGAACGCACTGCACTTGCCCCCTCGCGCAATTAGCACCACCTACAGTAGTGCTAATTGCACAGATGAACAACTAATGATGGCGATGCTCTTGTTCGTCACGGCAATCTGTTTGGCTGCGAGTTCGTTGAGACGGTCTGTCACCGCGTCGTTACCTCTGTGGACCACGACCTTGTCCGCGCACTTCGGGTGCAAGGCAGGAGCACCGGCAGAAAGTCTTTATGTGTGAGCAGGGCACTCACGAGCTATGGGACTATGAACACATCTGGACTGTGTATCATCCGGTTCGGAGGGACGAATACGCCTGTCGATTGGTCGCACGCCCCTTGCCACCGCCCGCGCGTTCGCCGGGATGGCTCCCGCCTTACGCCGTGGCGAAGTGGCGGCCGCCGATCTCCAGCCAGGTGCCGAGGCCGCGCTGGCGGGCCTTCTCGTAGACGTGGTTGGCCGCCGCCAGGTCCTCGATGGCGATGCCCAGTGCCTTGAAGAGCGTCACCTCGTCGTCGCTGCCGCGCCCCGGTGCCTTGCCGAGTAGCACCTCGCCGATCTCGGCGATGATGTGCTCGTCGCCGACGGCGCCTTCGCTCTTGGGGATGAGAAAGTCGCCGGCCTCGCTCAGGGTGGCCTCGCGGCGGTCGACGTAGAGCCGCGAGCGCACCACGGCGGCGGTGTCGAGTTCGCGCGTGGTCGGCGTGTAGGCGCCGACGGCGTTAATGTGGGCGCCTGGCGCTAGCCAGGCGCCGGCCAGCACCGGCTCGCTGGCGGTCGTGGTCGTGCAGATGAGGCCGGCACCGGCGACGGCCGTCTCGGCCGTCGCCGCGAACTCGATCGGCAGGTCGTACAGTGCCGACTCGCGGGCGGCGAAATCGCGCGCCGTCTGCGCCGGCAGGCTGTAGACGCGCACCCGGCGCAGCCGGCGCACGCTGTGCATCGCCCGCAGGTGCGTGTGCGCCTGCGTGCCGGCGCCGATGATCGCCAGGTCGCCGGCATCGGGTCGGGCGAGCAGGTCGGTGGCCACGGCGCTCACGGCAGCTGTACGAATCGCGGTGATCGAGGTGGCGTCGACGATCGCCCGCAGCAGGCCGCGCTCGGTGTCAAAGACGAGCACGACTCCCTGGTGCGTGTCGTACCCGCTGCCCAGGTTGGTGGGAAAGGCGGTGATCGCTTTGACGCCGACAATGCCCAGGCTTCCGAGGTACGAGGGCATGAGTCCCAGGACGCTATTGCCGCCGGGCAAGACGAGCATGCTGCGCAGGGGCAAGATCGCGTCGCCCTGAGCGAGCATCGTCAGCGCCTGGCGCATCACAGCGATCGCGTCGTCCATCGGCAGCAGCTCGGTGACCAGCTTCTGGTCGGCGATGAGAGCCTTCATCTCGGAGCCTCCTGGTTGTAGCCTTGGCTGTCAGAGCAGACAGGTAACCTGCCGGTTCGTGACGCGATGAATGTATCTGATGACAACGGCAATGTCTGCCGTCACGTGCGCCGCGCGGGGAGAAGGCAGAGCGTTGGGGAGAAGGCAGAGCGCTCAGGGGGAGGTCCGCATGAGAGACGATATCAGCATGATCGGCTCAGGCATGTCCGACGGCCAGTCGCTCGGGAGTGCGCCGCCTGACGACGTGAAGCCCGACACCGCGCCGTCCGGAAATGCGCCGCCCGGAAATGCGCCGTCCGGAAATGCGCCGCCCGAGACTACGTTGTCCGACGGCGCCGCGGCCGAAAGTCTGGCGGCGCGCCTGCTCGTCGTCGAAGGCGATATCACCCGTCTGGCGGTCGATGCGATTGTCAACGCTGCCAATCACACGCTGCTCGGCGGCGGCGGTGTCGACGGCGCCATTCACCGCGCCGCCGGCCCCGGCCTGCTGGCCGAGTGCCGCACCCTCGGCGGTTGCCCGACCGGCCAGGCGCGCCTGACCGCCGGCTACAATCTGCCGGCGCGGCACGTGATCCACACCGTCGGGCCGGTCTACCGCGACGGCCGCTCCGGCGAGCCGGATCTGCTGCGCTCCTGCTATCTCGAGTCGCTGCGCCTGGCGGCCGAGGCCGGCCTGGCAACAATCGCCTTCCCGGCCATCTCGACCGGCGTCTACGGCTACCCCAAAGAGGCCGCCTGCGCGCTTGCCGTGGCCGCTGTCACCGAGTGGCTGGCCGGCCACGACCTGCCGCGCAAGGTGACCTTCTGCTGCTTCGACCGCCGCGACGCTGATCTCTACCGCGCGTGCCTGCGCGCGCTCGCCGCCGGTGTGTAGCATCGTTGCTGCGTCGCTCTGTTTGCATGCACACGGTGACATTCAGCCGCGTCGCTGTTGACGTTAAAGCACGCATCTTGACCGTCGTAAGTGGTGGGTGGAGACTGAACCAGCCACTCTCTCGATCCCTCTGCGTTACGCTCGAAGGTTCAGTTCTGGAAAGTTAAGGCTCAGGGGTATCGCGCGGGTTATCCAACCGCCGCATCGTTGTTTTGAACGCGTACAATCTTCGGTAGGCAACTGCCGGAGGCGAAAGGTGTCAGTTATATTTACGATCGAGATCGAGCAAGAAACCGATGGCCGCTGGCTGGCCGAAGTCCTGGAGCTGCCGGGTGTGCTGGCCTACGGTTCCAGCAGCGACGCGGCCGTGGCACGTGTTCAGGCCTTGGCACTACGCGTTGTGGCCGATCGTCTCGAGCACGATGAAGTGGGTTCTGAGGTTCTGACGATCTCATTTAACGCTGCGTAGCGGTGACTGATTGGCCCAGCACGCGAGCGCGGGTCGTGCTGGCGGCTCTTCTTCGCAGGGGTTGGGCAGTCAAGCGACAAACCGGGTCGCATAAGGTTTTAGCACGTGAGGGATGGCCTGATCTGGTTTTCGCCGTTGAGGAGGTATCGGCCGGCGCCAGTCTGCTAAACTTGCCTCGTTAACAGCCCCCGCAGCGTGCGCGGGCGCGAAGCAAAGGATCGGTGCCAGCATGCCCCTCCACGTAACCCTCCCTGACGGATCTCCGCTCGAACTGCCTGACGGCGCCACGGCGCTCGACGCTGCGCGAGCGATCGGGCCGCGACTGGCGAAAGCCGCTGTCACGGCTTCAGTCACGCCATCGGCTACGCCATCAGTCACGCCATCGGTCACGCCGCCGACAGCGTCCTCCGTCACGTCGCCCGGTGCGGCCGATAGCCCGGCGCAGCCCCAGCTCGTCGACCTCAGTCACAAGCTCAGCGAGGGCGATCAGGTGGCGATCATCACGCTCGATTCGCCGCAGGGTGTTGATGTGCTCCGCCACGACGCCGCCCACGTGCTGGCGCAGGCGGTGTTGCGTCTCTGGCCCGCCACCGAGTACTCCATCGGGCCGACGATCGAGAACGGCTTCTACTACGACTTCAAGTTTGCCGAGCCGATCTCAGATGCCGACTTCGCGCGTATCGAAGAAGAGATGGCGCGCATCGTCGCCGAAGACTTGGTGGTGACTCGCCACGAGGTCTCGGCCGAGGAGGCGCTGGCCGTGTTCGGGCCGGCGGGCGCCGGCGCAGCCGGGACGAACGCCGGCACGAACGCCGCCAGCGCCGGCTCGGCCGGCTCCGGCCCGGCCGCGCGGAGCGCGTCCGGTCTGCCGGCCGGCCTCAGCCAGCCGTTCAAGGTCGAGCTGGTTCGGGACCTGCTGGCGGCCGCTGAAGCTGCCGGCCGCCCGGCGCCGACGCTCACCATCTACGCCCAGGGCGAGTTCGTCGATCTCTGCCGCGGGCCGCATCTGCCCAGCACCGGCCGCCTCGGCAAGGGCACCTTCAAGCTCACCAGCCTGGCCGGCGCCTACTGGCGCGGCGACGAGCATAACGCGCAGCTCACGCGCGTCTACGGCACCGCTTTCGCCAAGAAGGAGGAGCTAGCCGCCTACCTCGAGGCACTCGAGCTAGCCCGCCAGCGCGATCACCGCCGCATCGGCCGTGACCTCGACCTGTTCAGCTTTCACGAAGAAGGCCCCGGCTTCCCTTTCTTTCACGCTCGCGGCATGCGCATCTGGAACGCGATCATCGACTTCTGGCGGGCCGAGCACGTCAAGGCCGGTTACGAAGAGATCCGCACGCCGATGATCCTGCGGCGCGAGCTCTGGGAGCGCAGCGGCCACTGGGAGAACTACAAAGACAACATGTACTTCACCGAGATCGACGGCGCACCGTTCGCGGTCAAGCCGATGAACTGCCCCGGCGGCTTGCTGGTTTTCAAGAGTCGCCGCCGCAGCTACCGCGACCTGCCGCTACGCATGGCCGAACTTGGCCAAGTGCATCGCCACGAGATGAGCGGCGTGCTGCATGGCCTCTTCCGCGTGCGCTACTTCACTCAGGACGACGCCCACATCTACTGCACCCCCGAGCAGCTCGAAGACGAGGTGCGCGGCGTCGTGCGCTTCATGCACTCGATCTATGCCGCCTTTGGCTTCACCGACGTCAAGGTCGAGCTGAGTACGCGGCCACAGAAGAGCATTGGTTCGGACGAGATGTGGCAGCGGGCCGAAGGCACGCTGACACGCGTGCTCGACAGCGAGCTTGGCCACGACGGCCAGCCGCTCGTCTACGCCCTCAACCCCGGCGACGGCGCCTTCTACGGCCCCAAAATCGACTTTCACATTCGCGACGTCATGGGCCGCACCTGGCAGTGCGGCACCATCCAGGTCGACTTCGCCATGCCCGAGCGACTCGACATCACCTACACCGGGGCCGACAACGAAGAGCATCGGCCGGTCATGATCCACCGCGCCCTGCTGGGCAGCATCGAGCGCTTCATGGGCATTCTGCTGGAGCAGTACGGCGGCAACCTGCCTACCTGGCTGGCGCCCGAGCAGGCGCTCGTGATCCCCGTCGCCGACCGGCACGCTGCCTACGGGGCAGAGGTTGTGGCGGCGCTGCGCGCCGCCGGCCTGCGCGCCGAACTTGACGACCGCAGCGAGAGCATCAGCAAGCGCATCCGCGACGGCCAGTTGCAGAAGGTGCCCTACCTGCTCGTCGTCGGCGAGCGTGAGGCCGAGGCACGCGCCGTGAGCGTGCGTGAACGCGGCGTCGATCACGGCTCACAGCCGCTCGGCGAGGTTGTCGAGCACATCCGCGAAGAAGTCGAGCTGCGCCTGCTGCCTGGGGTCGAGCCCGAGATCTGAGCTATGAACCCTTTACGCGACACCGACCAACGGCTGGCGCGTCTGCGCGTCTGGAACATCGTCGTCGGCCTGATTCTGGCGGCTCAGGCGGTCGTCATTGCCGTGCTCACGAACGGCTTTTCGCTGCCGGTCAATGCCACCTTCATGACCGGCGCGCCCGGCTCGGCGACTCATCTGCACCACCTCTTCAACCTGCCGCTGGGCTGGGGCGTGTTCGCCTTTTTGGCGATCTCGGCCGCGGCCCTGCTGATCATCGTCTCGCCGGGCGTCTTCGGCTGGTACAAGCGCAATCTGCTTCTTGATCGTAATTACGGTCGCTGGATCGAGTACTTCTTCAGCTCCTCAATCATGATCGTGCTCATCGCCATGCTCGTTGGCATCAGCGACATTGCCGCCCTGATCGCCATCTTCGGCGTCAACGCGACGATGATCCTCTTTGGCCTGCTGATGGAGAAGTACGAAACGCCGGGCAAGGCGAACTGGCTGAGCTTCTGGTTTGGCTCCTTCGCCGGCATCGTGCCCTGGCTGGCGATCGTCGTCTACACCGTGGCGCCAGGGGTCGCAGTCTCGCCGCCGGCCTTCGTCTACGGGATCATCTTCTCGCTGTTCGCCTTCTTCATGATCTTTGCCGTCAACATGGTGCTGCAATACAAGAAGGTCGGGCCGTGGCGCGACTATCTCTTTGGTGAAAAGGCCTACATTATCCTCAGCCTGACGGCCAAGGCGCTGCTCGCCTGGCAGGTCTTCTTCCCGACGCTGCGCAAGTAGGCGGCGGCGCCCCGCCGCCGTTTCGCCGCTGCGCCACCGATATCCTTAATCTAGGCCAACATGATCTTAAGGAAAGAAGCGCACAATGGGCCATTCTTTGATCGACGTTTCTTGATCTGAGGGGGTGAGCCTTCTGTCTGCACCGGTCGACCAGACCGATCGTCAGATTGTCCGCCTGCTCCATCATCACCGACGCCATCAGTGTCATCGCCCGCAGGTTGCCGCCTCCTATGCGCTTGCCGGCCTGTCTGTCGCGGTGTTCTATCGCCAGGCGCTGCTCACGTTAGCGAGTGAAGAACGGCAGATCACTCGAGCGCAGAACGGCTTGGTCTTGATGAGCCCGCTCCGGAGGAGCCGGAGGCGAGTTGAGTTTTCGACGCTCGTGAGTATCCTGAGCTGATGCCGTATTCGCAGTCAGACGACGGGCCGCGCACGCTCACCGTATACCGACGCAGTCGTGAAGGTGAGCTGCGGCCCGTCTCAGATACGTCGTCGCGGCGCGCGACCGGGCTCTCGCCAAAGCGAGCGCCCGCGTACTCGCGCAGCCGCCGGGCGATCTCCAAGGTTCCCGAGATCACGGTCTACTTCTGGATCGTCAAGGGCCTGTCGACGGCGATGGGCGAGTCGACTTCAGACTACCTCGTCCACCGCATTCAGCCGGTGCCGGCAGTGCTACTCGGCTTTGCCGGCTTCGTGCTTGCCCTGATTCTGCAGTTTTCGGTGCGTCGCTACATCGCCCGCGCCTACTGGTTTGCCGTCGTCATGGTCGGCGTCTTCGGCACGATGGCGGCCGACGTGCTGCACGTCGGCCTGGGAGTGCCCTACGTGATCTCGGCCTCCTTCTTTGCCGTCGCCCTGGCGGCGGTCTTCATTCTCTGGCAGAAGAGCGAGAAGACACTCTCGATTCACAGCATTACGAGCCGCCGGCGGGAGCTTTTCTACTGGGCGACGGTGGTGGCCACCTTCGCCCTCGGCACGGCGGCGGGCGACATGACCGCGGTCACGTTTCACCTCGGTTACTTCATGTCGATCATCCTCTTCGCCGTTGTGATCCTGATCCCGGCGATCGGCTACTGGCGCTTCCGCTGGAACGCGATTTTCTCCTTCTGGTTTGCCTACATCATCACTCGCCCTCTGGGTGCTTCGTTTGCCGACTGGATGGGCAAGCCGAAGAGCGCCGGCGGTCTCGGCTGGGGCCAGGGATGGGTCAGCCTCGTCATGACGCTCATCATCATCGGCTTCGTCGTCTACCTCAGCGTCACGCGTCGCGATGTGCAGCCCAGTAGTACGCGGGCGGTTGAGTCGGCGGCCGAGGGCTGGTGAGCGCACGCCGGCGGTCGATGCTGGTGAGCGTGCGCACGGTCGACGACGACGCCGCGGTCGTGTATACTGCCCGGCACCATATAAGCAGAAGCTGCGAGCTTCTCACCCTGCGCCCGCTGGTGGTCGACAGGGTTGACGACGAAAGGAGAATATAGGGCTCGCTCTTGCGAACCCTTTTTTGCATGGGAAGACCATTTTCACCCAGAGATAGAGATAGAGGGCGCAGCACCGAGCCGCCCATCCGCATCAACGATGGCATCTTTGCCGACCAGGTTCGCCTGATCGACGAGAAGGGCGAACAAGCCGGCATCAAACCGCTGCGCGTCGCCCTTGACTATGCCGCCGACCAAAACCTCGATCTGGTCGAGGTTGCGCCGCAAGCCAGTCCCCCGGTCTGCCGGGTGATGAACTTCAGCAAGTATCGGTACGAGCTGGAACTCAAGGCTAAGCAGGCGCGCAAGCACCAGAGCACGATCGTCATCAAAGAGATCAAGTTTCGTCCCAAGATCGACGGTCACGATTACGAAACCAAAAAAGGTCACGTGCTGCGCTTTCTGCAGCACAAAGATAAGGTCAAAGTTACGATCATGTTTCGCGGTCGCGAGCTGGTGCACCCCGAGCGCGGCGAGCAGATTCTGCTGCGCCTGGCCGAAGACGTCAAAGAGTTCGGCGTCATCGAATCGATGCCCAACCTGGACGGTCGCAACATGATCATGATGATGGCTCCGGTCAAGTAAGGGGAGGAGGTGCGCATGCCCAAGATGAAGACTCACAGTGCTTCTAAGAAGCGTTTTCGCCTCACCAGCACCGGTAAGCTGATGCGACGTAAGGCCTTCCGGACCCACCTTCTCGAACGCAAGACGTCGAAGCGTAAGCGTGGATTCCGCAAGTACGACCTCGTCGCCCCCGGTGACGCTAAGAATGTGAAGAGGCTCCTCGGTCTCAAGTAGCGGCAGGAGCCGGAGGGCGCGGCCGGCGTAGCCGGCTGCCGCGCTCCACTGGTAAGGAGTATCAAGATGCCTCGAGTCAAACGAAGCCTCAACGCGCGCAAGAAGCGGCGTAAGGTTCTCGACCAGGCCAAGGGTTACCGCGCCGGTAAGCACGCCAGTTATAAGCGGGCGAAAGAGCAGGTCCAGCGCAGTGGCAACTACGCCTATCGTGACCGCCGGGTGCGCAAGCGCGAGTTCCGCCGCCTGTGGATCATTCGCATCAACGCCGCTTCGCGGGCGAACGGCCTTTCGTATAACCAGTTTATCCACGGTCTGGCCCTCGCCGAGATCGAGATCGATCGTAAGATCCTTGCCGATCTGGCGGTCAGCGATCCCGTCTTTTTCGCTTCGCTCGCCGAAAAGGCGCGCCTGGCGCTGACCGCGGCGTAAGGCGGGTCGATCACGGTTGGGGTTTTAGGCTCCCCTATCTCAAGTCGGCAGAACGCGCTCGTCAAACGGGCGGCCTCGCTGCGCGTACGCAAGTACCGTGAGCGCGAGGCCGCCTTTTTGGTTGAGGGCAGCGATCTCGTCGTCGCCGGGCTGGCGGCGGGCCAGCGGCCGCAGGCCGTGTTCGTGCGTCTCGACAGCGCCGCCCATGAGGCGGTGCGCCGCGACCCGGCGTTCGCCGGGCTGGCCGTCTTCCCGGTGACCGCCGCCGTTGCCGCCCATATCTCCAGCCTGGAGACGCCGGCCGACATGCTGGCCGTCTTTCCTCGCGTAACGCCGCCGCCGCTGGCGCAGCTTGGCGGCGGCGGGCCGACCGACCCTCACGCGACTGGTGAGTCGACCGAGCTGACGGAGCCGATCGAATCTGGCCAAGCCACCCCGCCGACCGGGCTTGGCGGGCCAACCGAGCTGCTCGTCGTGTACGCCGACCACCTGGCCGACCCCGGCAATCTGGGCACGCTGATTCGCGCCGCGGGGG
>JBKQWK010000202.1:0-8330 GCA_052139595.1 Thermoleophilia bacterium
GTCTCCTTGTCGTGTGGCCCGCCGGACGTAGTCGGCGACGGAGTTGTGCGCGATGCGGGCGGTCGGTGTTACGTACCCTCATGTCTCAAAGCCAGAGCGCTCTGTCGTTCACCTGGACATGCGAGAGGCAGCATACCAGACAGTTCTACGCTTGTTCTACGGAGGTGGGGCGGTGACAAACTGACGCCGTGAACCAGAGGTTTTGGAGTCCACGGCTCTCGCTTCTGCTCGACCGTCAACCTTGGCCGGCTCATCTGAGCCATGACCTTACCGCCCAGGCGACACAAGACCACAGTCGGTGTTGCATCGACCTGTTGACAAGCAGAGAGACACTCGGCCAGCGCGTTGAGTATCGCGTTGCTGACCAGCGCGTAGCGGCAAGAGCCAGGGCCGCGTCAGTCCGGTAGCTGGTAGCCTTCTTCCAGAAAGAGCCGCCGGCAGACTTCGGCCACGGCGCCATCAAAGCGGCCGTGCGACTGCGGCCCGATCTCAGCGAGCGCTGCCGCCAGGGGCAGAGCTGCCCGGTAGGGGCGGTGGGTGATCATCGCCTCAACGACGTCGGCGACGGCCAGCACGCGGGCGGCGGGCAGAATCTCGGCGGCGCGAAGGCCACGCGGATAGCCCGAGCCGTCGAGACGCTCGTGGTGCTGGGCGACGATCTCAGCCACGGGACCATCGAACTCGATCGCAGCAAGGATCTCGTGGGCGGCGGCGGCGTGACCCTTGACCAGTGCGAACTCAATCTCCGTCAGGCGTGTCGGCTTGGAGAGGATCTCGGCCGGGATGGCGATCTTGCCGACGTCGTGGACCAGCGCCGCCGTGTGCAGTGTGGCGATCGCTTCCTCGCTGAAGCCCAGGCGTTCGGCAATCCGGCGGGCCAGATCAGCCACCCGCCGCTCGTGGTTTGCCGTGTAGGGATCGCGCATGGCCACCGTCGCCCCGAGAGCTGTAACGGTAGCGTCAAGCGCTCGCTGCAGACGCTGCGTGCGCTCGCTAAGGACCTCGTCGGCGCGCCGCCGCTCAGTCACGTCAAGCGAGGCGCCAATCACCGTCTCCAAGTGGCCCTCGGCGTCAAACAGCGACTCGCCGTAGGTCATCAAATGGCGCACCTCGCCGCTGTCGGCACGCACGATGCGGTGATCGACGCGGTAGGGTTTGCCGGCGGCGGCGCGCTCAAGTGCTGCCTGCATGGCCGGGCGATCATCCTCATGGCAGGTGAGGAGGATCTCATCGTTTGAGAAGCGGTCACCGGCAAGGCCGTGCAGGCGCTGCCACTCCGGCGATACCGTGCACGAATCGGAGGCGATCTCCCACTCCCAGCTACCGAGGTGGGCGAGACGTTCGCCCTGACTGAGCAGCGCCGTCGCGTGTTCGAGCTTCTTGATCGCCTGCTTTTGTGCACTCACATCCTGGACAAAGCCAAACAGGTTCACCGCGCCGCTCTCCGGCTCAAGCCGTTCGCTGAAGTAGAGCAGACCGTCAAAAACGCTGCCGTCGCGGCGCCGGTAACGGTTTTCGTGGATCTGCCAGCCGCCGCCCGAATCATGCACATCGTTAACGAACTGACGATGCTTGAGCGGCTCTTCGTAGAGCGTCTCGGCAACTCCCTGGCGGTTGACAGACGCGATCATCTCGGCCGGAGAGTCATAGCCAAAGATAGTCACGTAGGCGGGATTGACATAGATGATCTGGCCCTCGGATGTCGATTGAAAGATGCCGATCGGCGTGTTTTCTAAGACGGTGCGATAGCGGGCTTCGCTTTCGCGCAGGCGCATCTCCATGCGCCGCTGCGCGCTGATGTCTTTGACTGTCGCAAAGAGACAGAACGGCTGGCCGTCTTCGCCGAGGATGACGGAAGGCGCAAGCAGGGCGGGGAAGCGCTCGCCACCCTTGCGCATGAAGGTCGCCTCGACGGTCTCTGTCGCCCCTTCCAGATGATCGCGCAAGACACGCGCGACTGGCTGGCGCTGCTCAGGCGGCCAGTAGGGGTGGGGCATGCCGACACCGATGAGCTCCTCACGGCGGTAACCGACCATCTCGCAGAAGGCGGAGTTGACGTCGAGATGGATGCCCTCCGGGCTGAGGAGCACGAAGCCGTCCTTGAGACCCTCGCCGAGGCTGTCGATCAGGCGCTCGTGGGAGTGCCAGCGGTCGGCTTCGAGGCTCGCGATCTGGGCGCGGGCCCGCTTCAGTTCGCTGCGCAGGTTTTCGCCTGACAGACTCCTAGTGACTGCGAGCGGTTGCACTGCCATGCCCCCTCTATCGACAGCTATCGCAAGGAGCTGAAGCGGTCGCTGACTGCACTCGCGTCTCCCCGGTGGCCAACTTCGCACGCGAGTCGAAGGTGCGCCTAGTCGCTCACCGAGAAGCCTTGCCGGATGATCGTCTCCGGCGACAGCGATTGTCCGCCGAGTGAACTGTGCGGCTGCAGGTAGTTAGACTGGCGGTGCCACTGCGTGATCAGGATCTGAGTCCGCGGCGGTCAAGGAGAGCTCGCCGTTCAGTAGTCGGCCTCGAAGCCTGCCGTTGAGGGGCGCAGCGCATCGGACAACGTGTCAGGTGGTCCGATTATGGGCCCGCAGGCCGTCGAAGAAGACGCCGAGCATGCGGTCGCGTTGCTCGGCTGAGGCGAAGTTCACCGCGGCGGCGCCCATGACGTAGCGCGCGACGTCGTCAGCGTCGACGTCGGCGCGCAGCTCCCCGGCGGTCTGGGCTCGCTCGAGCAACGGCCTGCCGGCCTCGGCGAGTGCCTCGCGGCAGGCACGATAGACTACCGACTCGGGGTCGATCGCGACCGCGACCGCCCGCTTGGTCTCGAGATACTCGACGAAGCGGCGCAGCCAGCGGGTGAGGTCCCCCCAGGGCGGCAGCCGGCTGGCGGCCGCAACCTCAGCGAGGACGGACTCGATCTCTGTGAGGTACACGTTCTCGACGAGCTGCTCGCGGGTCGGGAAGTTGCGGTAGACGGTGGCGATCCCGACGCCGGCGCGGCGCGCGACCTCCGCGAGGGGCGCGTCGAAGCCGCGCTCGGCGAAGACGCATGCGGCGGCGGCGAGCACTGCGTCGAAGTTGCGTGCCGCGTCCGCACGGTGGGGACGCGGCACGCGCAGCGCTGTGAGGTCGATCGGTATGGCGTGACCGCCCCTTACCAGCCCAGCTCGCCCGCTTCCTCCTGGAAGGTGCCAGTAGGACCGTCCTTGCCGATGGTCGCCAGCCGCACGATGACCTCGACGCCCTTCTCGACCGGTTGGCCGCCACCGCCGCCGCCTCCGAGGTCGGTGGCGGTGTGATCGGGCTCGACCGCGTTGAACTTGATCGCCGGCAGTGCCTTGGCGTACTGCAGCGTGAGCATCGAGACGGCGGCCTTGCTTGCACCGTAGACGATGGCGGGAAAGCGGAATACGGGCCGCTCGGGATTGGTGACGGCCCAGAAGGAGCCGAAGGCGCTGGAGAGGTTGACCACGACCGGGTTGTCGGACTTCTCCAGCAGCGGCAGTGCGGCCTGGGTGACACGGATGACACCGATCGTGTTGGTGTCGAAGAGTTTCAGCGCGTCCGGGCCGTTGAGGGTCACAAGCCCGATGCCGGCGTTGTTGACGAGGACGTCGAGGTGGCCCTCATGTTCGTCGATCACACCCATGGCAGCCGCCACCGATGCATCGTCGGTCACGTCGAGCTGCACGAATCGGCAGCCAAGTTTGGACGCGGCAGCCTCTCCGCGCTCGACGTTGCGCGCCCCGATGTAGACGGTGTGCTCCAACTCGATGAGCCGGCGTGCGGTCTCGTAGCCGAGTCCCTTATTGGCCCCGGTGATCAGCGTCACGGGACCCCGGGTCACGGGGCCGCAGATGTTGCGCAGACATCACGAGGACGGACATAGATTGCGATCTGTCGGCTGATGCTGCACACTTCTGGTCACCCGACGAAAGGAAGCTCCCATGCGCGCTCGGCAACTCGGCTCCAGCGGACCTCACGTCTCCGCCCTCGGCCTCGGCTGCATGGGGATGTCCGGCGTCTACGGTCCTGCCGACGAGACGGAGAGTATCGCCACCATCCACGCCGCGCTCGACGCCGGCGTCACCCTGCTCGACACCGGCGACTTCTACGGCATGGGCCACAACGAGCTGCTCATCGGCCGGGCCTTGCAGGGCCGGGACCGAGGCCAGGTGACCATCAGCGTCAAGTTCGGCGCCCAGCGTGATCCGGACGGCGGCTGGCTCGGCTACGACGCCCGTCCCGCTGCGGTGAAGACGGCCCTCGCCTACACGCTGCGCCGGCTCGGCAGCGACTACGTCGACGTCTACCTGCCGGCGCGCCTCGACCCGGCGGTGCCGATCGAGGACACCGTCGGCGCGATCGCCGAGCTGGTGCAGGCCGGCCACGTGCGGGAGATCGGACTCTCCGAGGTCGGCGTCGACACCATCCGGCGCGCGCACGCTGTGCACCCGATCAGCGACCTGCAGATCGAGTACTCGCTGGTCTCCCGCGGGATCGAGAGGGAGATCCTGCCCACGTGCCGGGAGCTGGGCATCGCCGTCACCGCCTACGGCGTGCTGTCGCGTGGGCTGCTCAGCGGCGCCCGGTCGGCCGATCACGAAATGGCCGGCGGCGACATGCGGGCGCACATGCCGCGCTTCCAGGAGGAGAACCTGACCCGCAACCTGGGCCTGGTCGAACAGCTGCGGAGCGTCGCCGAGGAGATGGGCGCGAGCGCGGCGCAGGTGGCGATCGCCTGGGTGCTGTCCCGCGGCGAGGACGTCGTCCCGCTGATCGGTGCCCGGCGCCGGGGGCAGCTGGCTGAGGCCCTGTCCGCCCTCGACCTCGTGCTGTCGGCCGCGCAGCTGGCCCGGATCGAGTCCGCTGTGCCGGCAGGTGCCGTTGCCGGTGAGCGCTACGCGTCCGCGCAGATGGCGATGCTGGACAGCGAACGCCCGGCGACGGGGCAGTGACACAGGCGACGGAGGCGCGACATGACCACTAGACCAGTCGAGAACCTTGAGCCCATAGCACTTCCGGCACCCGTCCTCAGCGGCGGCCGGACTCTTCTCGAAGTGTTGAAGATGAGACGCACGTCGCGCGACATCAGCGGCGAGAAGATCCCTCTGCAGGCCCTGTCGGACATCCTCTGGGCCGCGCAGGGCGTCAACCGCGCGACAGGACCGTTCGGAGATCCCGGGAGAACGGCCGGATCGGCAAGCAACTCAAGGGAGATCCGTGTCTACGTCCTCATGGAGGAGGGCACCTACCTGTACGAGCCCGAGCCGCACTGGCTGACTCCGGTCGCCGCCGGTGACATCCGTCGTCTTGCTATAGGGCGCGGGCAGCGAGACGCCGGGGCGCAAGCCCCAGTGCGCCTCGTCTACGTGGTTGACATTGAGCGATTCCAGCACTCCGGGTTCCCGGAGCCCGGCCTCTACGATCCGGAGATCCAGAAATCCTATTACTTCGTCGACACCGGCCTCGTCGCGCAGAACGTGTATCTGGCGGCGGCTTCGGTGGGTCTGGGCGCCTGGTTCCACAACTGCGACAAGGAAGCGTTCGAGCAAGCGGTCGGGTTGGGACCTGATCTGAGGCCTGTCTTCGGGCAGACCATCGGCTACGCCAGGGAGTAGGCGGTCCAAATGAGGTGATGATGTGCAAAGGCGAGCGCTGCCGGACGCCATTCACATTCGTCTACCCGGACCCACGAACCGAGTTCTGCACAGACCAGTGTCGACGGGCCTTTGAGCAGGCCGTCCTCAGGCAGAAGAGGCGGAGGATGAAGAAGTAACCGATTTACAGGGAGAACGTTGTGATTGTGACAACGTTGGTGGACCCAGCTGGACTCGAACCAGCGACCGGCTGATCATGAGTCCGCGGCTTTGACCGACCGCCTCGGCGAGCGCAGACCCGTGGTACTGTCGCCACGCCCCGCGCGGCCTCAGGCCTCGTTGCGGGCAGGAACGCGGACCAATGCGAGCAAGGAGCAAGCAGTGACACGGCCCGCGCGAAGTCACCCGCAAGGCAGAGACATCGGCGGCATCTTCCGCCCCTGGCGACTGGGGTCACTCGATATCCCTAACCGCCTCGTGCGCAGCGCCACCGAGGAAGGGCTTTCGACCGGAGACGGTGCGCCCACGCAACGGCTCGTCGAGCTCACCGCCGATCTGGCGCGAGGCGGCGTCGGCCTGATCATCGCCGGCAGCGCCTTCATCAGCCGCGAGGGCCGGGGAGCCACCAACGTCACCGGGATCGACCACGACGCGCTTATCGAGCCGCTCGGCAGGATGTGCGACGCGGTGCACGGCGCCGGCGGCCTGCTGGCCGCGCAGCTGCTGCACAGCGGGTCCACGCTCCGGCCGGTGATGGTGGCCGAGAAGGACGGGCCGTACGGACCGTCGGCCGAGACGGTCGATCCCGTCTGCGAAGCGCCGGTGCGAGCGCTGACGAAGACGCAGATCGCCGGCGTCGTGGGCGACTATGCGCGGGCGACGTCGAGAGCCCGCGAGGCCGGCTTCGATGCAGTCCAGATCCACGCTGCCCATGGCTACCTGATCGACCAGTTCCTGAGCCCGGCCCGGAACCGTCGCGAAGACGCCTACGGCGGCTCGCTCCAGCGCCGGGCGCGCCTCCTGTACGAGGTCTACGAGGCCGTACGCGGCGCCGCGGGCTCCGGCTTCCCCGTGTTCATCAAGATGAGCGCCCATGACGGCTGGCCCGGCGGCGTGCAGCCGGACGAAGCCGCCCAGGTTGCGGCCGAACTCGACCGGCTCGGAATCGACGCCATCGAGGTCAGCGCCGGCACCCCCGAGGGCGCCCGGCGCGACGGCTGGGACCACATCATGCCGTCGCCCATCCCCGAGGGCAGGTTCTTTGCCTACGCGCTCAGCATCAAACAGAAGGTCTGCTGCCCGGTGATCTCCGTCGAAGGCTGGCGCGATCCTCTGAAGATCGCCATGGCGCTGGAGCGCATAGACGCCGTCTCGCTCTGCCGCCCCTTCATCTGCGAACCCCACCTCACGGCGCGATGGCGGGGCGGCGACCTCACACCAGCGAAGTGCATCTCCTGTAACAAGTGCCTGGATCTCATCGTCGATCGCGGGCTGGGCTGCATCTTCCACAAGGGGGCGAAGGGCCAGGCCATCACGGACGCGTGACGACGGGTGCCTGGCTCGGGCGCACCCCTTGAGCCGGCCCAAGGACGGAAGACGCGTGGAGCCGGTCGCACTCCCGGGGAGCTCGTCGAAGCGCAACCGCGGGTCGAACGAGGCGACGTGCTCCAGGAACTCGCGACTCGCTCAGGACCTTGGGACCGACACCGTGGCGCTGGAAATGGCGGCTACGATGCTGACCGTAAGCGACCGGGTAGGCGACCGAACACCAGAGGCAGCATGTGAGCAGGTGACCGGAACCCATTCGTCGATCCACTTCCTCTATTAGTGCCAGAGTCACCTCCGGTGTGAGCGACGGGGGGCATAGTCCGCCAGTGAGAAGCCCGGCCAGATGATCGTCTCGGGTGCCGGCGGCCGTTGCCCGAGAGAGCTGTGCGGCCGCAGGCCATTGTAGAGCCGCCGCCAGCTGGCGATCAGAATCTGCGCTTCCTTGAGCGTGTAGAAGAGTTCGCCGTTCAGGAGTTCGTCTCGCGCCAGCGCGTCGCCCGCCTGATGGCGCGTCGTGGCATCGTCGGACGGGCTCGGCGACGCACGAAGCGCACGACGATCGCTGACCCGGCGGCAGTTAAGACGGCCGATCTGCTCAAGCGCAACTTTGCCCCCCAGGCGCATGAGATCGACACCGCCTGGTGCGGCGATATCAGCTACGTGCGTACCTGGGAGGGCTTTGCCTACGTCGCCACGGTAATCGATCTCTCCAGTCGGCGCGTCGTTGGTCTCGCCATGGCCGATCATCTGCGCAGCTCGCTGGCCAGTGAAGCTCTCCAGATGGCGGTTAAGCAGCGACAGCCAGCGCCGGGCCTGATCTTCCACTTAAGACCGCGGCTGTCAGTACACGGCAGCTGAGTTTCGCCACTTGCTGAGCGAGCACGGCATCGTCCAGTCGCTCTCGCGACCACGACAATGTTGGGACAACGCCGTCGCTGAGAGCTTCTTTTCGACGCTCAAGGAAGAGCTTCTCTACCGACGCAGCTGGCCGACACGGACGGCCGCCAAGCGAGCGATCTTTGAATATGTCGAGGTGTTCTACAACCGTCAGCGCATGCACTCGGCACTTGACTATCTGTCGCCGGTCGCCTATGAAGCAAAGCAGAGAGACGCAAGCATGGCTGAGAGAGCTTCATGAATGTGTCTGTTGAAACGGGGCAACCCCACTTTCATGGCGGCCACCGGGTGGCA
>JBKQWK010000203.1:0-4822 GCA_052139595.1 Thermoleophilia bacterium
GCACATGTGCCACCGTCCGCTGCTGCGTCATCCATCTCAGCCCTCCAGCGTTTCGCGATCGCCGATCGGGTCGGCCCAACGACTCTCGATCTTGCCGAAGTGCCAGATCGAGAGGGCAGCCGCCCAGACAACAACGAACATGACGACGATGACGTAACCTGCCTCGTTAATGTTGAAGCCGGCCATGAAGTTCCAGAACCAGTCGTGCAGATGCAGCTCAATCGCGAGGAGACCGAACAGCTCGATCGTGCCGATGAAAAAGGCGATGGCGACGGAGAGACCAGTAATGGCGATATTGTAGTACACCTTGCGCAACGGCTGAGCGAAGGCCCAGCCGTAGGCAACGTTCATGAACACGCCGTCCAGCGAGTCGAAAATCGACATGCCGGCACCGAAAAGCAACGGCAGGGTGAGCACCGCGTACCAGGGCAGACCCTGCATGGCCGCCGCCGCCGTGGCGGCAAGCAGGAGCACTTCGGTGGCCGTGTCGAAGCCGATGCCGAAGACGAGGCCGACGAAAAACATCTGCCAGGAATGCCTGATGGAGCGCATGAAACGACCGAAAAAGCGATACATCATGCCGCTGGCCTGAATGTGCGCCTCCAGTTCTTCCGACGTGTAGACGCCACGGCGAACGCGCGCAAACACCTTCACGATGCCGACCAGAATGACGACGTTCATCGCCGCGATGATGTAGAGAAACACACCCGACACGCCGGTGCCGATGATGCCGCCAATGCGATCACCGGCCGAATTCGGATCGACGACGGCGCCAAAGACGGCTTTGGCGGCGACGCTGATCCCCACGGCAACGATGAAGACGATCAGCGAGTGGCCGAGAGAAAAGAAGAAGCCGGTACCCATTGGCCGCCGCTTGTTTTCGGCCATGAGCTTGCGGGTCACGTTGTCGATAGCCGAGATGTGGTCCGCGTCGAAGGCGTGCCGCATGCCCAGCGTATAGGCGGTGATGGCCACCCCGAATCCCGTCCCGAGACCACCGTAACGACCGCCGTAATGAAAATGTTGCGGCAGGACCACGAAAACGAACAGCAGCCAGCCTAGAACATTCAGGGCGAGGAGCACCGCGGCGATGCCGCCCATGCTCATCCATTCCTCGGCTGTGAGGGCGGTCCGCACCCGCGCAACTTTACCGGCCACCAACTGCCTCCTTCCGATCGCGGTCATTCAGCTGACGGCAAGCGAGCGCGGCCCACGTGGCGATGGCGCAGAACAGACTCACCCGACAACCTGCCGCAGACTCTCTTGCGATGAGGTGAGCATGCTACCAGAGATGCGAATTCTTATCAACAAAGCTCACGGAAGACATCGCGGTCTGACCCTTCCAATTGGTCTGTCATGCCTTTGTGCAGTCAAGAGCAATCGTCCGCTTGAGCGTTGGCCGCGCTATGAAGTTGATAGTCATTCTTGTTGTCTGTCGATCGCGGGCGCGGCAGCCGACGACGAGGCGCCCGGGCGGCCGATATGATGCCCGGCGAGCATCCGTCGGGCATGCCGGACACCACCGCGGCTGCCGGGCACAGCCGCGGCTGCCGCAGTCGCCGGCAGGCTCAGACGCCGGTCGGCGGCGGCGTCAGCCCGGCGAACGCGGCCAAGAGGAGCTCGTTCTGGTCACTGAAGCGAGGACTCACGCGCACGTACTCTGGCAGGCCGAAGGAGGTGCAGTCGCGGACGAGGCAGCCGCGCGCCAGCAACTCCCGGCGAGCGGCCGGCGCATCGCCGACGCGAATCAGAAAGAAGCCGGCGGCCGTCGGCTCGACCGTCCAGCCGCCGGCCCGCAGGACGCTGACGAGATGATCGCGGCCGGCGCGCAATAGTTCGACGGCGCGGTTGTGATGATCGTCGTCGGCAATCGCCGCCAGCCCGGCCGCTTGAGCACAAGCGTTGACGTTCCAGGGCGGGGCGGCAGCGCGCAGCCGCGCCGCCAGATCCTCCGCCGCCAGTGCATAGCCGAGACGCAGGCCGGCAAGACCCCAGGCCTTGGTCAGCGAGTACAGAACGACCAGATTGTCGGCAGCGAGCAGTGACGGCGTCCACTGCGGCGCGACGAGCAGGTCGCAGTACGCTTCGTCGAGCACGAACAAGGTGGCCGGAAAGTCACTGACGAGAGCCGCGATCAGCGCCGCCGGCAGAGCCGCCCCAGTCGGATTATTGGGCGAGCAAAGCCAGCAGAGGCGAGGCTGAAGGGCGGTCAGGTCGGCGCGCAGGGCGGCCTCGTCGCAGAAGAAGCCACGGCCATCAGCAGCGCGCGCCAGTGGGTGACCGACGAAGCGGGCGCCGGCCAGCACCGTGCCCACTTCACACTCGCCGAAGGCCGGCGTCAACGAGAGCGCTACATCATCGCGAGCGAGAGCTAGCTGGGCCAACAGGCGAATCAGCTCGGTGCTGCCGTTGCCAGCCACAACCTGCGCCGGTGTGACGCGATGACGAACCGCCAGTGCCGCGCAGAGGTCGGCCGAGCGTGGGTCGGGGTAGGCGTCAATGACCGCGCCAGCGACGGCCGCGGCCACTCCCGGCGCGGCACCGAGCGGCGACTGGTTCGAGCTGAAGTCAACGAACTGCGCCGGTGCGACGCCCTCGCGGCGCAGCGCCACCGGATCGATGCCACCGTGCACCGAAGGCTTGACGAGACGCAGGAACTCTCTTTCAACCACACTCATTTGTACACTCCCATAACGACCAGGGCCGCCAGGGCTGCAGTGGCGGCGATAGTGATGGTGCCGGCCACCCAGACAACCGTGATTGCCTCGCCGATAACGTCGGCGGCCAACGGACGCGAATCGGGACCGACGGCGTACACGCCGCGTTTCTCGAGCTGCACGCCGAGGGCGCCGGCCATCGGGCAGATGGTCCAGAGCTTGTTCGGGCCGGGCGAGGGACGGCGCTGCGTGCGCAGCGCCGGCCAGGCCGCCCGGCCGCCGCGCCGCAGCACCGCTACGGCGACCACAAGCAGCCCCGTCAGACGTGCCGGTAGCCAGTTGACAACGTCGTCAGTGCGAGCCGCCACCTTGCCCACGTATTCGTACTCACCGTGGTAGCCAATCATCGCATCCATGGTGTTGATCGCCCGGTAGACGAGCGCTCCCGGCAGACCCAGCAAAGCGAAGAAGAGCAGCGGGGCAACGACGCTATCGGTAAGGTTCTCGGCCAGAGACTCGACGGCCGCTGAGACGATCTGCGCCGGTTCGAGCTGACGATCGCGGCTGACCAGCGCCTTGAGACCGTCACGGGCAACGGCGGTGTCGGTCGCCAGCGCACGCTGCACGTGGCGACCAGCGCCGACCAGACCGCGCAATGAGAACGTCGTCTTGAGGATCCAGGCGGCGACCGGCACGGCGAGCCAGACAGGCAGATGGGCGAGACCGAACGTCAGCGCCACGCCGGCGGCGCCGGCAAGGCCGGCCGTGGTGACCACGATCACCACGCCCCAGGCGAGTTCGGCCCGCCGCCCGCGAAGCGGCCGGCGGCGGGCCATGAAGCCGGCCAGCGAGCCCATCCACACCACCGGATGCAGGGCATTCGGCGGCTCGCCGATGAGCACATCGAACAGCCCGGCCAGAAGCACCGTTGCGGTCGCAACGGGCCAGTTGGCGGAGATGGCGAGCAGCCCGGTCACAGCTTGTAGTCGACGCCGTCAAGGTGAGCGGTGTCGTTGACGAAGCGTACGTTGACCCAACCCTCACTGAACTCAAGCAGAGAGAGACCACCATGGGTGGTCGAAACGACCCACCACTTTTCCGCCGGCACGCCAAGGTAGTGATTGAGAATGCTGCGGATGGGCCCATCGTGGGCGACCAGACAGACGGCCGCATCAGCGTCGCCCTCAACCGCCACAATCTCGTCGACAACAGCCAGGACCCGCGTGCGCAGGAGCGACAGAGACTCGCCGCCAGGCAGAGGCGTCTCAAACGGATCGGCTTCAAGCGCGGCGTTCAAGGCGACGTCGGCCGTGAAGTCGTCCCAGGAGCCGCCCTCAAGCTGACCGAGATCGATCTCGCGCAGGCGCCGGTCGGCATGCACGGCGGCGGAGAGGCGATCATGGTCGGCGGCGTCGTCGGCGTCGGAGAGACGATCATGGTCGGCGGCAGCGACCCAGACGGCGGCGATGTGCTGCGCCGTCGCCAGCGCCCGCGGCAAGTCGCTGCTGTAAACCGGCATCGGCCCCAGCGGCGCCAGGCGGGCGGCAACCGCGTCTGCCTGCGCCTCGCCAACAGCCGTCAGAGGATGATCGCTCCAGCCGATGAGGTTACCGGGTGTATTGCCGGTTGAGACGCCGTGTCTGACCAAGTAGAGCTTCATCGCACAATCCTTGTCGCTTCTCGCCGATTCATAGCTTTCGTCACCGAGCCAGAGCGCAGGCGACCACCAGAGCGGCGGCTTCGGCGATCTCGATGCCCATGCCGTAGACGTCGCCGGTGAGCCCGCCCAGGCGACGGGCGACGACAGCCTGGGCAAGAAAGGCGACCGCAACAGCGCAGATGGCGACAACCAGGCCGGCCCACCAGCCGCCGGTGCCGTGCTGCAGCAGGCCGGCGAGCACGGCGGCGGCGGCGGCCAGGCCGGCCGCCAGAACGACCGGTCGCACCGAGCGCTGGCGCGTGAAAGCGGCCCCGGTACCTGCCGGCCGCGCGTACGGCCAGGCGTACACGTCGGCGGCCGGCAGCGCTCGCGCCGCCGCCCAGCCGGCCAGCAGCGGAGCCGCCGCGCCCGCTCGCGTCAGCGCCGCCAGCGCCGCCACCTTGACGATGAGCAGCATCACGGCGCCGAGCACGCCCATAGCGCCCACGCGACTATCCTTCATGAT
>JBKQWK010000204.1:0-4436 GCA_052139595.1 Thermoleophilia bacterium
ATGGGCGGTAGCGGTCGCCTGTGGATTCAGCACGGCAGTGGCTTACGCCTCGAGGCGCAAGGCAGCAGCGGGGATCTCGTTCTCGTCGCCGGCAAGAACGGCGTCTGGACATATAGTTCGTCGACCGGGACGGCGACGCAGTACACGCTGCCGACCGGGTCTTCTGCCGGCAGCGGCGCTGTCGGTGGGCAAAGCACAGCGACGCCGACGGCCTCGCCCCAGGCCCTGACGACCGATCCCCTGACGGTCATTACCGCCGACCTGCAGCGCTTTGCGTCGACCGGCGCGGTTTCCGTCGGTCGTCAGCAGACGGTTGCCGGGCAGCAGGCATACACTCTCACCGTAACTCCGGCGTCCGGTACGACCACCTTCGGTTCCCTGAAGGTGGCCATCGACGGCAGCCGGTACGTACCGCTCAGTGTGCAGGTATTCGCCAAGGGTGACTCGACGGCGATGCTTTCGGCCGGTTTCACGAGTGTCTCGTACGCAGGCAACAGTGCTAGCCTGTTCTCCTTCACGCCGCCTGCTGGCGCGACGGTCAAGCGACAGGCGATGCCAACGCTGCCGACGGGTACCGGGGCAGCGAAACCGTCTTCGACGCCGCTTTCCATGACGCAGATACAGGCACAGGCGAAGATCTATGGTCTCACGGTGAGCGCGCCGACAGTGGGCAGTCTGCCGACGTCGCTGCCTTTCGTCGGTGGTAGCGTGGCGCCGTCGAGCCAGGGACATGGCGCGACAGCGACGTTGCACTACGGCCAAGGCTTCGGCTCCGTGGTGCTGGTTGAGTCGCAGGTCGTGGCCGGTCAGAGCGGCGGCCTCACGCAGCAGCTTGCCAAGCTGCCGCAAGGGCTACTCGCCAAGACCACGGTTGGTGGCCAGCTGGCCTACGAACTGACGACGCCACTCTTCAGCGTGGTGAGCTGGCAACACGGCAATGTCGTCCTGGCTGCTGGCGGGATGGTGCCGCCGGCGACGCTGAGTCAATTCACGGCCAGTCTGAACTGAGCTGAGTCGTCAGCTCAGAGCGGCTGAATTGGCAGCCGCCGACCCGGGTTCTTCACGCCCGAGCCGGCGGCTGCTGCTTTATCGCTGTCTGTAGCTGCCGCGGTGGCCAACCTGGAAGCTGATCGCCAGCAGCGACGTTGTAGTCTTGCTGGGCCGATGATGAGGCGGGTGGCGTTGCCATGATCGAACTACCGGAAAGTGACGACGCGCTGCTCGCCGAGTGTGAAGTCGATACCTTTCGCGCCGGCGGCCCGGGCGGCCAGCATCAGAACAAGACCGAGAGCGCCGTGCGACTGCGTCATCTGCCGACCGGCTTGGTGGCGACCTGCCGGGCCGAGCGCAGCCAGTATCAGAACAAGGAGACCTGTCTGCGTCGGCTGCGCGAGAAGGCGGCCCGTCTGAACGAGGTGCCGCCTGATCGTCTGCCGACCAGGCCGTCGCGAGCAGCGCGCGAGCAGCGGCTGCTGGCCAAAGCGCGTTTGTCGGGCAAAAAACGGGCCCGACGGTCACCGCCCGACGAAGCAGACGACTGACGGTCGTGTGAGCTGAGACCAGGTCGGCCGGGAGGAGCGGAACTGGCGCATCTCAGCCGCCTCCGCCGAGGCTGGCCGGCAAGGCGAGCAGAGTCGCCAGCGGCGATCAGACGGCCGGCAGCGCCGGCAAATGTCCTTCGACGGTACGCAGATAAGCGAGGCTGGCGACCACATCGGCGTCACTATTCAATTCCAAGACAACGGTTGCGCCACGCTCGACAACGCTTTCGCGGACCCTGCCGAGGACGAGCGTCCAATCGATGGTTCCCTGACCCACGGCGAGGTGCGGATCGTCACCGTAGCCGAGGTTATCGTGCAGATGCCAGTGGACGATGTCGCGGCGCTCGAGCATCTCGGGCAGGCAGGCGCTGAGATGGGCGTGGCCGACGTCGACGACGATCGGTAAACCGTCTGTGTCGAACTCCGGACTGGAGAAGTGGGAGTGGCCTACACCGGGCATGTTTTCGACAGCGACAATGAGCCCGAATTCGGCCTGGAGTTCGCCCAGCCGGGCAAAGGAATCGTGCAGAGCAGCGACGATGCGGGGATCGGCGGCCGTCGGTTCAACCGAGTAGTCAGGGTGCAATACATACACTTCGGCACCGACACTGGCGGCGAGTTCGATAAACCGTCTGTGATCGGCAACTGCAGCGCGCCGTACGGCAACATCGCTGCTCCAGATCTGCTGCCCCAGAAAGGGGCCGTGCACGCTGAAGCGCAAGCCATCGGCGCGCGCCGCCAGGGCGACGCACGCGTTGCGCGGCTCAGAAATGCAGTGCGTTGAGTCGCAGCGCAGCTCGGCCAGCGGCGCCAACTGGGCGATGCGTGCCAAGGCGTCGGCCAGCGGCAGCTGCAGGTAAGCGACGGTCGAAATGCCATATTCCACGGTGAATCATCCTCTCGGCTGAATGGTCCTTCACATCTTAGCGGGCAATGCCGACTGCGTCGTGCGCGAGAGTGTGAACTTTGGCCGCCAGAGCTGGAGCTGTGTTAAACGCGAGTGCTCGTCAGGTCTCAAAGAAAATGATGGCTTGCGTACCCAAAGGGGTATATTCTACAAATATATAGCTGCCGGCAGAGGGCACGGCGGCTCAGGTTTTGGCAGAGACCGGCTATGATGTTTGGGGGAACGATCATGGTGAACGGAATTGCAGGCCAACTCTTCTTGGTTGTTATCGGTTTGGTCGTTGCAGGCATTGTGTTTGTGCAGCTCTTCTTCGTGGTTGAAGTGTGGCGTCGGGGAGGCAGAGGGCTGGCGGGTGAGGTACTATGGACTTTGGTCCTGCTCTTGTCGGGCTGGATCGGTTTGTTCGCGTACCTGATGGCGGGGCGTAGTGACGTAGTCGTGGCTGCGAGCACGAAAGAATGTGCTGAACCTTCGCGGCTGACATCGGCTCTGGCGTTTGTGACTGGTGCTTTTGCACCGGGTGCGTTTGCACCGGGTGCGTGTTGCAGCTGGCCGGCGGGTGCGTGTTGCAGTTTACCGCAGCGTGTCCCTGCTCACTGAGCGGGCGCCTGCACGAACAGGGAGGTCTACCCCCCGCGTGACCCCCATCGAGACGATTCAGCACGAGCACGGCATCGTCGGCCGCGAGCAGGAGCTGGGCTTGGCCCTGGCTGTCTTAGCCAGTGGCCGTCACCTTTTGCTCGAAGGCCCCGTCGGTGTCGGTAAGACGACTGTCGCCCTCGCCGTCTGCAGCCATCTCAACCGCGAGACGGTGCGCATCGACGGCGATGAGCGCTACTCCGAGGCCAAGCTCAGCGGCTGGTTTGATCCGCCTTTAGTCTTGGCCCGGGGCTACAGCGATGAGAGCTTCTTCGCCGGCCCCCTGCTGGCCGCCATGCGCACTGGCGCCGTCCTTTTCATCAACGAACTCAACCGCATGCCGGAGTCAGTGCAGAACGTCTTACTACCGGCCTTGGACGAGGGCCTGCTCATCCTGCCGCGCATCGGCGCCGTGACGGCGGCGCCTGGCTTTCAGGTGATCGCCACCCAGAACCCAGTCGAATACATTGCCACCGGCCATCTCTCCGAGGCCCTGCGCGACCGCTTTGAACACGTTGCCCTGGCCTACCAGGAGCGCACCCAGGAAGAGGCGATCGTCGCCCGCGTCAGTGCTTCGCCTGATCACGAGCTGATCGCCAACGCCGTCGCCTTAACGCGGGCCACCCGCCACCACAGTGCCTTCAAGAAGGGGGCGAGCATCCGCGCCGCGATTGCCATGGTGGCGATTGCGGCTGAACTGAAAGCCGCCGGCCTTGCCCCCCCTGTTGCCCTGCGCCAGGCGGCTGGTGCTGCTTTAGCCACCCGGGTTGATCTGCGTGCCGACCTCGACAGTGACCTCACCGTTACCCTCGATGAGCTCTACGCGGCGATCATCGACGGTGGCGCTGATCCCGACGCTTCTGGGCCACCGGAGGGTGAAGCAAAAAAAGTGCGCTGACTGGCGCCGCCACCCAGGCGCCGCTCAGCTATCGCCAGCGGCCGCCGGTACGCCCCGGCCTCAGTCGGCAGCGAGATCCTCAGGTCAGTGCACGCACATCACTGGCCGAGCTTGCCCTGCGCTACGATCTGCCGGTCAGCGAGCTTGACGGCTGGGCGATCGCCAGTCGTCTCAGTGCCAGCGGCAGCTTCATCGCTAACGAGGGCCTGCGCGCCTTTGCCGAGCGTTTAGCGGCGGCGGCGGTGCTGCGTCGCGCCGCCGCCTTGGTCGGTCCTCTGCGGGCTGCCAGCGAGCGTCTCATCGAACCCCTGACTGACCCCCAGGAAGGCGAGCTGGCGGTCGAGGAAACCGTCGAGAACCTGCTCGGCAAACCCTACCCCGAGTCCGACGACTGGCTCATCGAGCGCCGAGTGGAGCGGCGCCAGCAGGTTGTGCTGATGGTGGATACATC
>JBKQWK010000205.1:0-2971 GCA_052139595.1 Thermoleophilia bacterium
GTCGTGCAGCGCGTCGACGATGTCGAGCGCGCTGGTGCAAGCTTCATTGCCGACGGTCACGTACTTGTCGATGCCGATGCCCCGCCGCTCGGCGGCGACGATCAGCTGAACCCCGATATTGCCCGACTGGGAGACGATGCTCAGGCGGCCGGCCAGCGGTCGCATCTCCAGGAAACCGACGGCGTGGAGTCGATTGTGCGTCGCGATGAGGCCCATGCAATTGGGGCCGATCAGCGTGACGCCGGCGGTCCGCGCCGTCTGGACAAGTTGCGCCTCAGCCGCTGCGCCCGCCTCGCCGGCCTCCGAGAAACCGGCGGCGACGACGAGCACGAACGGGACACCGCGCTGGCCACACTGTTTGACGGCCGCGCTCACCTGGTCGGCCGCCAGGGTCACCAGCGCCAGGTCCGGGACATCCGGCAGCTCGGCGACCGTGCGGTAGGCGGGTAGTCCGAACACCGTGCCGCCGCGACGGTTGACGGGATAGACGGCCCCGCTGAAACCACCGTCGATGAGGTTATGCAGGGTGGAGCCACCCCATTTGAGAGGGTCGTCCGAGGCGCCGATGACGGCGACGGAGCGCGGCGCGAACAACGGCGTCAGATCGGGCCGCGCCGTGACCGGGGCAACGGGCTCAGCTGCATCGCCGGCGCGCAGCGGATCGAGGATCACCAGCGCGTCGGCGGCGATCGGTGTCGCGCCTTCGACGATCAAGGGGTTCACGTCGATCTCGGTCACGGCGGGATGGTCGGCGGCGATGTGCGCCAGTGCGCGGATCGCGTCGGCCAGGGCGGCGTGGTTCACTGGTGGCAGGCCGCGGAACGCGTCGAGCAGTGCGCTGGCCCTGATACCGGCCAGCATGGCGGCGATGTCGCGGCCCTCCAGCGGCGTTACGCCCAGGGTGATGTCCTTGTGTGCTTCGGCGAAAATACCGCCGACGCCGAACACGACGACCGGACCAAAGAGGGGATCGCGCTTCAGGCCGATCATGAGTTCGCGCGGACCGCGGACCATCCGCTCCACCAGGAGAACGGCATCCGCATCTTCGCTCAGCGTCAGGAGTGAGCGAGCAGCCGTGCGGACCGCGTCGTCGCCGCAAAGGTTCAAGGCGACCAGGCCGCGCTCCGTTTTATGACTGATGCGCGGCCCGATGGCCTTGACGACTACCGGGCAGCCGAGCTGCCGGGCGATGGCGGCCGCTTCATCCTCATCGCGGGCGATGCCGCCGGCGGGAACAGCGATGCCGTAGGCGGCAAGCAGCGTCTTCGCTTGCCGCTCGTCCAGCGCGCCGCGTCCCTGAGCCACGGCTGCGGCGACAATCGCGGCCGCCTCGCGTTGAGTGTCCGCCGGCGCCGACACCGGCGTCATCAGGTCCGGTCGGCCTTGCACCTGAGCTTGCACGCGCTTTCCTCCCTGCACAATCGCACGACGCTGTAAACTCCCTATGCTGGGGGCGTTTTCGAGCGCTCTACCAGCCGCGAAACCAAGCTTATTGTATAAAGAGTAGTTCTTTAGGTCAAATAGCAACAGCCGTTGTGCAGGGTGCTGAGCACGATGAGAGCGGCGTGATGGGGAACGGCATGATGAGGTACGTAAAATGAGAGCGGATTTGACCTTCGGGCAGGCCAAGGACTTGCGTCCGGCCTTCACGACCGCCGGTGCCAGCGAGAACGCGGCGTGGTTCATTCGCGCGATGATCTTCTCCGGCGAGCTGCGGCCCGGCGACCGGCTGCCGCCGGGCCGGGATCTTGCCGCTCGCCTGGGGATCTCCATCGTCACCTTGCGCGTCGCCCTCAAGTCACTGGAGGCGGCAGGCTACCTCGTCACCAGCAGAGGTGCGCGCGGCGGCTCGAGCGTGAGTGACTACGAGACGCTGAGCCGCCGCTGGAGTGCCTGGGTGCACGACAAGGCCGAGGAAGTGGACGAACTCTGCGAGTTGCGCGAAACGATCGAGGTCAGGATCGCGTGGTTGGCTGCCGAGCGACGTTCTGTCGAGGAACTGGCGGCGATTGAGGCCGCCAATGGCTTACTGGTTGAGGGCGGCTCGTCGGTACTGCGCTGGAACGTCGCCTTTCACGATGCCCTGGCGCGGGCCGCCCACAACCGGCACCTGGAGCGAGCCATGGTCGAGGTTCGCGGCGAGCTCTTTCTGCCGGTCGAGGCGTTTCTGCGTCAGCACCGGGTCGAAGAGCTCGCCGCCGCGCACAGCGCCCTTCTGGACGCCGTACGCCGACAGGACGCGGAGCTGGCGGCCGCGCGCATGCGCGCGCACCTGGCCGAGACGGAGGCGGTCATCAAGGCCACGCTAGTAGAGCTGGCCCAGTCGTGACGAGGTCCCGGCTGTCGCTCAAGGTTGTCTTGACACCGTAAATGCAGCGTGGCCTTCGACTGCTCCAGCGTCTAGACTTCAGCTCGGGGGCCGGGGGCCGGGGGCCGGGGGCCGGGGGCCGGGGGCTGATCCTTCCGACCCCGGCGTCCTCATCGATCGCAGACTTTTCAGGCAGGAGCCGCACGTGACGAAACGATCCGCAGCGCGCCCAGGCTGGCAGTGTGACGATGAGCTGCGCCGAGCTCTCATCGAGAGTTCGGCCGATGCAATCCTGGTTGCTGATCTCGACGGCAGGATCGCGATGGCGAATCGGCGCAGCGCCGAGCTCTTCGGCTTCGCAGCGCCGGATGAGTTGCTTGACCTCAGCGCAGCTGAACTCCTGCCGAGTGCAAGCAGCGAGCCAGCGACGCTTGCTACGACCGGCGTCCCGGTAGCGGTGCACGCCTCCACCCTGAATGACGCGGATGGCCGGCCGACGGGTTCACTGTTCATGATCCGTGATGTTTCTGAACTCGAGCGCCTCAAGAACGAGCACCGCGCCATTTTCGAGGCTACTGGCGACGGCATGATCGTCTACACCGAGGACGGAACAATTGTTGCTGCTAATCCTGCCTTCTGCGTAACCGTTCAGGTCCCCCGCTG
>JBKQWK010000206.1:0-6116 GCA_052139595.1 Thermoleophilia bacterium
TCTAGGACGATGTGCCAAGAGTGATATGCGGATCATTGTGGAAACGCCATGTTGAGTTCGCCCGTGAAGCTCCAAAGGAATTCGTAAGCGTATCCGGGCTAATGCTGGCCATAAGTCTTGGCACCAACCTCGCGCGAAACTCAGGCGGGAATTTGCGCCCCTGCGGCATACCTTCGACGCTCTCGCCAAGGACGTCCACAGTTGCTTCGAACCGCCGGCGGTGTAGACCCGCGACCAGACTCAGCGCTTCTGCCAACGCAATGCCACCCACATAAAGGGCGCGTAGACGGCGCGTGACCGAACCAGGCACCAAAGGCTCCGACTGAGCAACCACTTTGGGGCCGCGCAGACGCATCTCTGACGCATTTACTGTCGCCCCACCTGCCGCTACGCGGCCGCATGCTCGCATACTGGCCCGCTGTGGCGTGAAGCACGGCATCGGCGGTGTGCCATCCAGTTCTGATAGAGGCGGAAACCACATCCCCCCAGAATGATGATCTCCCCAAGTTCGCACCGAACATCCACCCCCGTTGGATCACGACGCAACGCGCGCTTATCATGAGAAGCATTACGCTTATTGTCAAGAAGCAGCACTGCCTCTCTAGAAAGAGGCTGGTCGTCAAGCGGTAACGTCTGCCCGGCCCGTCGGACCGCGGGCTCGATGGTGAGTAACGCTTATCTCTCTGTCACCTCTTTGGATGGAAGATCAGGTCTGATGTGAGCTTGCTCCGGTGGCCCACAACTCATAAGCGGGCCGTCGACGCGACCAGAGGCAAGACAGGATCTGCCGGAGCAAACGCTCGGCAACGGGTGAGCATGTACCGGATCGCCTCGGTCAATTTGCGGGCGCCGAGATGTAAGCGACCTTTGGTGCTGGACTCAATGCGAACTCGATCAAGGTCCGCCTCGTCATGCGTCGTGTCTTACGCCATGGTGTCGCCGACGTGGCAGCCTCGACGCACCGGACAACGTGACCTATTTCGTCAGCAAAAAGGACATATAAGGTGGTACAAATTGAGCGCTGCCGACGAGTTGCCGACGCCCTACCGGACACGATAAAGAATCCCACGGCAGCCCTCGCCGAGGACTCAGAGCAGTGAGTCCGCCTCAGCGCTACGCGTCAGATTGAGTTCCAGCAGGCGGGCAAGGACGCCATCATCATCGAGGGGATAGGGCCAGCCGTAGGCGGCGTGCACAGCGTTGTCGAGACGCTCGTGCGCCTGCGTGAGCCACGTCGGCCGCGCGTTGTAGAGGTTGGTGAGCGTGCGCTTCGCGAGCTCGCCCGGCGCTACCTGGGGTGGGTTCAGCCAGCCGACGCGCAGAGCGTCGAGCTCGCGAGCCGCCTCTGCCACCGCACGCAGTGCTTCCGCCGACGGCTCGGCGGGGAAGGGAAAGGTTTCGAAGGTCGAGGTCGGCGTGTAGCGGAAGCCGGACTCGACCTCGCGCAACTGCGTGCCGAGGCCGCGCGCCCACACCTCGTGCACGCGTGAATGCAGCACGCCGAAGAAGTAGTCGTCGTTGCGGGCGAAGACGATGAGCTGATGATCAGGCAGTGTCCCCTGCGGCAGCCAGACGAAGAGCCGATGCTTGGTTACCGTCGGCGTCGCAATGTAGCGCTCAAGGTCAGCCAAGGCGCGGCGCATCTCCGTGCGCGGCTCGACATGCAACCACCAGCGCTCAGCATAGGCGGCGCGGTTGTTCGTCATCCTCGTCGCCATTACGTTTTCTCTCACGTACTCAAACGGGCCCTCGTAGAGTGCCGCCTGCTGCAGCGGCATGTCGGTGCCGAAGTCGATGATCCACATGTCGCGCGAGCGGCGGGTCACGTCGAGGCCGTTGACCCAGGGGCGCACGACGTCATGGTTGCTGCGTCCGTCGGGGTTTGGCATCGCCAAGAGGTGGGCGGCGACCTCGGCGGCGATATCGAAGGCACCGCCCTTGGTGTCACCCATGAAGGCCAGGCCGCGGTTTTCGGATAACCGCTTGACGACGGTCAGGTCGATACCGCTGGTCAGGTTGGCGTTGATCGTCGGCACCGATCGGCCGTTTAGGTAGCGCTCTTGCTCCGTGCCATCGTCAAAGCCGACGAAGGAGATGTGTACGGCGGCGCCGTCGAGCACCCAGGGTTCGTCGGCCCAAGCGAGAAAGATGTCGCCGCTTGCCTTGAGGCGCTCAAGGATGCGACGATTGGCGCCGCCGCGAATGCCCTGCGTTGCCAGTAGCCCGACCCGCGCGACTGCGCCTGCCTCAACCAGGGCGCGCGCCTTCTCGTGCCAGTAGCAGACGAAGTCAGCCTCGCGCGGCACGCGGCCCTCATACACTGCAAAGAGGGCCGCGACGTAGTCATCGCCCAAGTTTGCGCGCAGCAGTTTGCCACCGAGGAAGGGTGGGTTACCGATGATCACCGTTGCGCCTGGCCATTCGGCCTCGAGCGGGTTCTGCGGATCGCTGAAGTCAAGCAGGGCGTCACGTTGCTCGATCGTGTCGAGCGGTTTGAGAATCGGCTCGCGCGCATAGGCGAAGCCGTTAGCGAGCATCCACTGGATCTCGCCGATCCAGATGACGACGCGGGCCAGCTCGGCGGCGTACGAATTCACTTCGATACCGAGCACCGCCTGCGGACCGATCTGGGGAAACTGTAGCGGGATGTTCAGTGTCAGCGATGCCCACAAAACCGCCTCGCGCTCTAAGTCTTTGAGGGCCAGCAGGGCGAGGTAGAGGAAGTTGCCTGAGCCGCAGGCAGGATCGAGGACGCGCACGGCGCGCAGTCGGTCGAGGAAGGCATTAAAGACCGCGAGCGGGTTCTTTGCCGCCGGCGTCCGCGCCGTCACTGTCTTACCTGCAGCAAGCAGGGCTTCGATGTTGGCCCTGGTAGCCGCGAAGTCGCGCTGTAGCGGTACCAGCAGCACCGGCTCAATCAGGCGCATGATCGAGGCGCGGTCGGTGTAGTGGGCGCCGAGCTGGGTGCGCTTATCCGGATCGAGGCCACGCTCGAAGAGGGTGCCGAAGATGGCCGGCTCGACCTGCGCCCAATCGAGGCGTGAGACGCGCTCGATAAGGGTGATCTCCTCACGCGTGAGCGGTAAGACGGCGGCGCTATCGAAGAGGCCGCCGTTAAACCAGTCGATGCGGTCGACGCCAAAGAGGCCGCCCTTGTCGGCCATCTTGGTGAAGAGATCGTGCAGGCCACCGGAGAACACGGCGGGGTCGCTACGCGCGCCCTCGGCAAGCCGGCCGAGAAGATTGGCCGGCAAGAGGCCGGCATCCTCGGCGAACATGCAAAAGAGCAGCTTGTCGAGGAAGTGAGCGACCTCGTGCGCCTCATAGCCGCGGGCGCGCAGGCGTTCGGCCAGCGAGGCAAACTCTCTCGCTGCTGCGGCGGTCAGCTCATCGCGTGTCGTGTCCGGTCTCAACTCCTGCGGATCGTGCATGACCGCGCGCAGCAGTCGCAAGGGTTGGGCGGGATCAGAGCGAAGACGTTTGAGATCGAAGGCGTAGACGTTCGCCGGTGTGTTCGTAAAGTTCGTGTGGATCTCGAAGCGGTCGAGATCACAGACGATCAGTAGCGGTGGGTTATCGAGCGCCTCGCGGTACTGCAATAGCTGCTTGTAGGCGGCCTTTAAGTCTTTGTGCTTGCCTTTGTACTCCCAGGCGAAGTAGCCGCGTTTCCAGACGTCGGCAAAGCCATCGCCACCGAGGGTCTTCTCGGCACCTTTTTCAAAGGCATACTCAGTGCCGATCGCATCGGCCTCGTTTGGGGTCGCTACGCCGAGCATGCGGCAGAGGTCGATAAAGTGCTCCTGGGCGGCGGCGCGCTCAGTGCGCTGATTACCTTCCCACTTGCGGGCGAACTCGCTCGGTGTCAGCTCGCGAGGCACGGCTTCAGGGGCACGCCGACGTTTGATCGCCAATGGGCATAGCTTGCACCGGCACTCCCTTCGCCTCGCAAACCGGGGCGACGTTTGCTCTCACTTCTTGAGAGAGGATGCTATACCACTCGCCAGACGGACGGCATCGCCACGGCAATGGGCGTGCAAGCGCATCGGCAGCTGGCGACGGGGGCTGCTAAAGGACTGCATGCGACCTGTCGGGCGCAACGAGTGTTGGCCGTTGTTGCCCACGTTGCGTCTGCCCCCAGGTCGATAGTAGTGCGAGGAGAACCTTGGGGTATAGCCTTGGTCTGCTTTTTCAGCGTGTCTCATGGTCAGGGCCAAAAAATACAGTTGACGGGGGGTCATGCCGTGCCGTTCTGCCGCCAGTGTGGAGCGTCCATAGATGAGGACGCTAAGTTCTGCCCTCAGTGTGCCGCGCCGGTAAGTGGCCTCGCCACCCCCGCACCTCCCGCCCAAGCGGCCCCGCCGCCCACGCCTCCTGCAGCGCCGACCCCGCCCATTGCGCCCGTGGGCGCGGCACCGACCAAGCTGCGCTACAACCCCACCCTCGCGGCCGCCAAGGCGAAGCAAGCAGCCGGTCGCCGGTTGAACTCAGCGGAGCGTCTGGAACTCATGAATGACGCTGAGGCGCACGGCCAGAAGGTGTCCGCCCTCGACAAGACAGCCGCCACGCTGAACGCTCTGGGCAAGGGTAGCTGCTCGCTTGGCTGTTCCTTCGTGATCCTGCTGGTGGCGATCGCGGCCATCGCCGCTGCCTTGCACACGTCTTTCTGGGTCGTGTTCATCGTGTTAGTCGTCGTGATTGTCGCCGGCGTCGTCGCAGTGATAATCAAGCGAAGGTGATGCTGATTCAGTCAGGTGTCGCGTCAAGAGTAATATCAAGCCGACTTCAGGTGGGCCGCGCTTCGCTGAGTGGGGGTCGTCACCGAGTCGCTCGGTGGCTTGACCTGAACGGCGCCACGAGCAGGCAACTGCCCCGGGAATGGGTCGGGTGCGTTTGCCTTGTCGCGCTGATTTGCGAGAAAGAAACCGCCGTCAGGGATGCCGGCGCCAGTGTTGGCCAGGTTGATCAGGCAACGCACCCTGGGCTTGAGCGTGTGACCAACGCTGGTTAAGAGGGTTGCCAAGGCGCCGTAGCCTGACGTCTCGGGCACTGCCGCGCCAGAGGCGCGGATGGCCGAGAGTACGGCGAGAAAGGCTTCGACGGGATCCATTACGGGCCTCATGGACGGGACGTGGGATACGACACGAAGCTTAACTCACTGAAGGTAATACTCGCCATCGAGTATCTCCAACAATGCTCCATACTCGTGACCGTCAATACCAGCCTTGTCTATCACACATCCGGCTGTTACTTGGTCCGTAGGTCGAAGTCCCAACTCCAGTACCACGACAATCCGGCTTCCCCGGGCCTGCGCGGGAAACGACCGTGTAAGATTTGCAACCCGCCGACTTGACGCTGAGGGACGCCGACTGGCCGAAGAGGGCACCAGACTACCAAACCTGTCGGGCGGCCAAAACTGGCTGCACAGGGCGCCGTCGCCGACGCAGTGCCACCAGATGATCGGCAACGTAAGCGCTCGCCGACTGGCGATCGCCTCTCATCCGATCCGCCCCGGCGCAGATCGATTTACTCGTCGAGTGCATCGCGAAGGCACTGCATTTCGCGGTAACTCGTCAGTTTGGCCAGCGTCTTGGCTTCGATCTGGCGGATGCGCTCGCGGGTGAGACCAAACCGCTGACCGACCTCTTCCAAGCTGCGCGGCCGGGCGTCCTTGAGACCGAAGCGCAGCTCGATGATCGTCCGTTCGCGCGCGCTGAGGGTGGCAAGCAGAGCGCTCAGGTGCTCGTTCTGCAGAACCTCGCCAACCGCCGCGACCGGCTCCACGGCCTGCTCATCTTCGATGAAGTCGCCGAACTGGGCGTAGCCCTCGTTGCCGATCGGTGACTCGAGGCTGACCGGCTCCTGATTGATCTTCAGCAGCTGGTGCACCTTTTCCGCTGTCGTCTCCATCTCAGCGGCGATCTCTGCCGGGCTGGGTTCGTGGCCGAGTTCCTGGAGCAACTGGCGCTGCACGCGGCTGAGGCGGTGTGTGCTCTCGACCATGTGCACCGGCAGGCGGATGGTCCGTGCCTGGTCGGCGAGCGCCCGCGTAACTGCCTGGCGGATCCACCAGGTGGCATAGGTTGAGAACTTAAAGCCGCGGCGGTAGTCGAACTTCT
>JBKQWK010000207.1:0-4457 GCA_052139595.1 Thermoleophilia bacterium
GTTCATCGTGACGTCGAGCAGGCCGTTCGCCGCGCCTAACGCGAAGGCCGCGACAGCGAGCGTCACAAAGTTGGGCGCCAACGCGGGCAGCGGCAGCGCGACGCCGAAGAGCAGCGTTGCGGCGCGCGTTGCGTTGGCCGGACCGAGCCGCTGCGTCAGACGCGCCGCGAACTGCATCGACAGCACCGCGCCGACGGCGAAGGCGAAGAGAACCAAGCCGAGCGCGCCGTCGGAGAGCGCGAGCCGCGCTTTGAGCGCAGGGATGCAGGCCGCCCAGGCGCCGATGCCGACGCCGTTGGCGAGAAAGACGGCTACGACGGCGGCCCGCTCGGACCAAGCCGCCGACCGCGCGGAGGCGACGCCGCCGCTCATCGCCTCGTCTCGCCGACGCGCTCGGCGCGATGGATGCGGACGCCGGCGCGGCGCAGCGGCGCCAACGCGCTTTCCCGAGCGTCGGCTTCGACGATCAGGTGGGTGAGCCGCGAGGCCGGCGCGACGGCGAAGGGCGCCGACGTTCCGAGCTTGTCGGTCGTCACCGCCGCGGCGACCGCCTTGGCGCGCTCGGCGAGCGCGCCCTCAACGGCCGCCGCCAGCGCCTGCGGCTCGTCGCTGCCAATGCGCAGGACTCCGCCACTCATGAGACGCATTTCAACCGCGCTCAGCCCCCAGGCGCTGACGAGCCAGCCGCCGCGAATCCGACGCAACCCCCACCCTGAATACCAATGGTTGCGGACGATGGCGACAGTCTCAATCTCGGCGAGCGACACACGCCGGCCGACAACGCGCGGCCAAAAGTGCGCCTCCACCACATCATCGTCGACGCGCACAGTCAAACGGGCAAACATGCCCATCGTCAGTGCGGCCACGGCCATGCGCAGACAGCGGCGACGAGTCGCGCCGCGCCGTCGCATGGCGACGAGGTTGACGACCAGCCATACCCCACTCTGAGCAAGCATGAGCAGGCTGAGTTGCGTGTGACGGTAACGATCCATCTTTTCCTTCCACTTTCACTGGTCAAGAATCCAGCCGACGCACGGCCACCGAGACAGATCCCGGCCCGACGTGGCTGCTGACGACGGCGCCACCGCGCACGATTGGTACATCGTCGACGTCGAGGCGGCGACGCAGATCGTCGGCTACGCGTTCTGCTTCGGGCAGGCAACCGGTATGCACGACCATGACACGGGCCGGCCTGCCGGCAGCCCAGTCCTCGGCGCGCCGCGCCAGGGCATCGAGGGCACGGCCGTAGCCGCCATACACGCCGCCCTTGCCGGCAGCGCCAAACTCATCAAACTCGATCAGCGGGCGCAGATGCAGACCGTCGAGAAGCGCGCCAGCCCGGCGGCTGACACGGCCGCCGCGCACGGCGTGTGCCAGGGTTGGCATGGCGCCAAAAACGGTGATCTGCGGGCGCACTCGTTCGGCCAGGGCAACACACTCGTCAAGGGTGGCTCCGGTGGCGATAGCTGCACCGAGTGTCTCCAGCAGAAGCCCGGCACCGACGCTCACCGAGCGCGAGTCGATCACCCGGATGCGCTCATCGTCAACCTGCTGAGCCGCCAGCACAGCCGCCTGGTAGGTGCCCGAAAGCGCCGCCGCAATGTGTACACTGATCACTCCCAGCCGTGAAACAAGCAACCGCTCGTAGGTCTGGCGCAGGTCGCCCACCGCCGGCTGCGACGACGTCGGCGGCGTCGTCGTCGCAGCCATACGGTGAAAGAAACCCTCGATACTCAAGTCAACGCCGTCGAGAAAGCTCCGCTCACCGAAACTGATTGTCAGAGGCACACTGACGACACCGAGGGCAAAAGCCAGCTGCTCTGGCAGGTCGCAGGTCGAGTCAGTGACCAGACTGATCGTCGCCTGACGGGCATCGAGCTGCTGCAGAATCATGTCGTCGACCGTTGAACTCTCGACGTGTCCGTGGGCGGCCATGGTGGCCAAGAAGCGACGCGGCACATTGGTATGCACGTGCACCCGCAGTCGCCGTTCATCCCCGGCGACAACGACTGACTCGCCCAGCTCGGAGACAGCGGCTGTGACGGCAGCCCGATCCAGCGGCTGCCCGGCGGCCAGCACCAACGCCTCACTGCAGTAGCGCAGACGTTCGTCCACCGGCACGTAGGCGCCAGTCGGTACCGCCCCCGCCAAAGCCATGATCGCGGTCACCGCTCCCGCCAGCTCATTCTCCCCGGGCGCATTTTCTGACGGCGCATTTTCTGGCGACGCCGCAGCAGCCGGTGAAGCCGGTGGCGAACTGCGCAGGGCAGTCCCCAGCGCTTCCCGTGCTGCCGCGCGGCCGCCACGAAATGATTCCGAGATACCTTCAAGAAAATACACGAACCCCTGCCCACCGGCATCGACGACATGGCTTCTCGCGAGTACCTCGAGCTGCCGCGGCGTCCGCAGCAGGGCGACCCGGGCGCCGACAAGACCTTTGCTCAACAGATCGCCGAAGTCGTCGCTCGTGGTTGCGTGCACACTGAGTTCATGCGCCCAGGCACGCATGACCGAAAGAATCGTGCCTTCACGCGGACTCTGCAGAGCCAGATAGGCCGCTTCGGCGCCACGATGCGCGGCAAGAGCGAACTCGTCGGTTGTGACGTGCACACGGCCAACGACGGTTGCCGCCAAGCCGTGCAGAAACTGAGCAAAATAGCTCCTGAGTTGCCGCGCGCACCATCAAGTGCAGCGTCAGCGGCAGCTCGCGCCGCATCGCCGATGCTTGCCGGCGAATCGTCACCAAGCCGAGCCACGGCCGCTTTCAGCGTCGCGGCAAGGTTGGCGCCAGTATCAGCGTCGGCAACGGGAAAAACGTTCATGCGATTGAGCGACTCCTGCTCGCGCATGACTGCGAGCGTGCCGGCGCGCACCATCTGGGCAAAGTGCAGCCCGGTGAGCTTAGCCAGGGCAGCACCCGGTTCGTGACGCCGGTGCTCGGTGACGGGGCAATCATTGCCGGGCGGCAACTGATTGATGACCTTCACGGACACTCCCCGGGGCCGAGAACAAGCAGCCTTGCTGGGCGATGACGAGTGCGGCAGCCAGCGGTGCCGCCGCCCGTAAGCCCGCTGTGCGCTGCTGCGGCGCCGGTCATGCGAGAACGAGCAACCGTCCTTGGCAGATCAACGCCGGGCCAGGCAGGCAGTACGAGGACCATCGCGCTTACGGTCATGCCTGTACATTCCCTGTGCAGACGAAATCTCCCCCACCAGCGCTGGCGATCAAAAGACCGCACACTGCCCGACTACCCCCGACCGGCGCCGACTAACGCGGCGAACGTCAGGCCTTGGCGGCGCCGATGCGATCGAGGGCTTTGCGCGCTGTATGGGCGACTTGCTGATTGTCGTCTTTGAGGTGCAGGGTAAGCGGTTTGACGGCGCGTTGGTCACCAATCTTGCCCAACGCCGCGGCGGCGATCATGCGCAACAGTGGATCGGTATGACGCAGCGCCTCAATCAGCGACGGCACGGCCTCTCGGTCGCCGATCTCTCCCAACGCGTGAGCGGCATCCTCACGGCGATGAACATGACCGTTCTGCAGGATGAAGATGAGCCGTTGAACGGCCGGCTTGCCAACCACCTTCAGGCCGTCACGCGCCATCGCCAAAGCGCGCAGGTTCCTGCTGTCGAGCAGCGTGAAGAGGTAGTCGATCGACGGTACGAGAGCTACGCGAGCCGCCTCGGCGACGGCTGGGTCACGCGTGTACTGAGCAGCGTGGATAAGGCCGTCAATGTCGTCTTTAGCCCTCAGCTTGCTGACGTCTGGCGGTCCGAAAAGCGGCATCAGCGCTCCCTTGACGATTTACGCGGCACGTTACTGTAGCATGCCGCCGGGCGTCACGCGCCCTCAGCGCAGCACACGATTGGCGACATCGAGCATGCGCCGCGGCAGATCGTTAAAGCTCGCCACACTGAACACATCGCCGCGCCCCAAATCGGCCATCTGCCGGCAAAGTTCGCGATCCATCTTGTAGTCTTCGGTCAGCAACACGTGCAGGCGACTGAAGCGGGCCGCCACCGGCAGCGGATCCGGCCCGACGGTCGCCACCCCGTCGCTGATGAGCAGACCAACCTTGCGCGGGTTGCGGCCGCGCTCGAGTTCGGCTACGCCGAGTTCGAGCGCGGCGGCGATGTTGGTGTAGCCGCGCACCGGATGTGCCAGCATGCGACGCACCACTTCGTCTGGTGAGTCGTCGGTCTCCAGCCTCGTGACAGTTCGCGCGTGATCGTCGAAGACCACGACGCTGAGGTCGCCGCCGTGCAGTTTCAGGGCCAGGACCGCAGCGGCCACTGCCGCCAGAGCCATTTTCTCACCCGACATGCTTAAGGATGTATCCACCATCAGCACAACCTGCTGGCGCCGCTCCACTCGGCGCTCGATGAGCCAGTCGTCGGACTCGGGGTAGGGTTTGCCGAGCAGGTTCTCGACGGTTTCCTCGACCGCCAGCTCGCCTT
>JBKQWK010000208.1:0-18685 GCA_052139595.1 Thermoleophilia bacterium
GTTCTGCGCCAGGACCCGGACGTCATTCTTATCGGTGAAATGCGCGATGTGGAAACCGTCTCGGCAGCCCTGACGGCAGCCCAGACGGGCCACCTGGTAATGAGCACTCTACACACCATTGATGCCGCTGAGACGATCAACCGCATCATCGATTTCTTTCCGCTCTATCAGCAGAAACAGGTGCGCATCATGCTCGCCGGTACGTTGAAGGGAATCGTCTCGCAGAGGCTCCTGCCGCGCGCCGACGGCACAGGGCGAGTGCCCGCCATCGAAGTGATGATCACCACCAACCGCATACGCGACTTCATCCTCGACCCGGATCAGTCGTTGCTCGTGCACGACGCCATCCAGGAAGGCGACTTTTACGGGATGCAGACCTTTGATCAGGCTCTGCTGAAGCTTTACGAGCAGGGCCTGATCACCCTCGCCGACGCATCTCAGATGGCCAGTAACCCGCACGACTTCAAGCTACTCGTGCAGCAGCAGGGACACGACGTCAGCCTTATGACGTACTAGATATCGCGGCTCATCGCTGCCGTCTAGCCCTCATGACGAGCGGCACACGGCAGATGAGAACATCTAGAGCAGGACCCGCCGGCTCTCGAGATGCAGGTCGACTTTACGCTTGACTCGCTGCAATGCGTTGTCAACCGTCTTACAGTCGCAGTCGAGCTGATTGGCGATGCGTTCGTAGCTGAGACCAGAAAGGTAGAGACGCAGCACGCGGCTCTCGAGGTCACTGAGCAGGCGCGTCAGACAATGTGTCAGGCTGGCCACTTCTTCGCTCGAGATGACCTGATTTACCGGATCGTGCGCTGACGGCCCCGGCAGCACATCTGCCAGCGAGCAATCGCCGTCGTCGCTGGCGTCGCCGGGTGTCTGGCTGAACGAGATGTAACCATTGAGCGGCACGTGCTTCTGTCGTGTGGCTGTCTTGATGGCGGTGATGATCTGCCGAGTGATGCACAGTTCGGCAAAGCTACGGAAGCTGGTTTGACGATCTTCACGGTAATCGCGCACCGCCTTATACAGGCCAAGCATGCCTTCCTGGATCAGGTCTTCCGAGTCACCGCCGGCGAGAAAGTACGAACTCGCCTTCAGACGGACAAACTGATGGTAACGGCTCATGAGCGCGTCGAGAGCTGGTTGGCTGCCGCGGCGATAAGCGTTGACAAGCGCAATGTCAGAACTATCAGTGAAGGGTTGAGGGTTCATCGACTGGCGGCCGCCGCGACTCGACTCAGCGCGCCCAGTCACCTTCACGTCCCCACCTCCCCCAAAAGACCTGCAAGAGCAGGCTACGAGCCTGCTCTCCGTAATCGTTCCAGCTTGCGCAAAGTCTCAATGTCAACTTTATCTTCAAGCGCTGAAGGCATTGTACTGGCTTGCGGCGAAGAAGCAAGCCCCTCAGCGGGATTCTTCATCTCCAGCCCAAGTTCGCGCGGGGTCATGCGACGGACGCCTGCTTTTGCGGCAGTGCGCTGCACCTCCTGGTCGGCCGAGACAACGATGCTCGAAACGTCAGCTGGCTGCTCAGCGATGCGGCGGGCGATGAGCGTGTCGGCGGTGAACTTGCCGCCGGCGAAGCACACCTCCACGTGAGCGTCTTTGATTGGTTCACAACTGGAACTCTGTTTGCCGCGACCGTCAAACACCAGCACGACCTCGGCGCCGTGCAGACTGGCGAAACTGGCGAGGTGGTCGGTAAGCCATTGACGACGAGCGAAGAGTTCCTCCTTGGAAGCGCCACGGAAGAACGCGTGCAAGACGTTGTAGCCGTCAACGATGTACAGTTCGCGGCCGGGCATGGTCAGTCCGACGGTGCCGTGCGTTCGCGAGAGACGCCATGCTCGGATTGCCCCTGTGCCGCTTGGACATCCAGCCCCCGCCGCGCCTCGTAGAGGAAGAGCCCCGCCGCCACACTGATGTTGAGGCTTGCCATGGGTGCCTTGACCGGGATCGCGGCCAGCTCGTCGCAGGTGCGAGCCACCAGCGGCCGCAAGCCTCGGCCCTCGCTACCGAAAACGAGCGCCACCTTGCCGCCATAGTCCAGCTGGCGATACGAGACCTCCGCCTCGCTGCTGGTGCCGTAGACCCAGAATCCGTGCTGCTTCAGCTCGTTGAGCGCCGCGACAACATTCGTGACTTGAACAATCGGCAGATGTTCAGTCGCTCCGGCCGACGCTTTAACAGCCGCTGGTGTCACTGCCGCCGAGCGGTGGTTCGGTAGGACGAGGCCCCCGGCGCCGCTGGCCAGTGCCGAACGAGCCACGGCACCGACATTACGGGGGTCGGTGACCTCATCAAGCACAACGATCAGTGCTGTATCGAAAAGCTCCTCGAGTTGCGCGTAGTGAAACACCGGAACACGCAAAGCGACGCCCTGATGCTCGTGAGTGCTCGTGAGTTGGTCCAGATCATCGGTCGTAGTGATGCGCTGCTCGAGGCCGTTCAGATCGATGGCGCCCTCAAGAGTGTGCAGCGCACTGACCGTAGCAGCCACGGCTTGCACCCGCCGCCGTGAGCCAGACGTAAGTGCCAGTTTGGCGACATTGCGGCCGTAGATCCACTCACTGCCGTGGCGACGTGGCCGTTCGTGCGCATCCCGCTTGTCGGGCATGCCTCGCCAGTCGTCACCCCCCAACACACCAGCATCGCCGGTCGCGCCTGCAAGTGGCGAACCCTCGCTCGCAGATGATTGTTGGCGCAGCGAACGGGCCGCGCGTTTCGCCTCGTGCAGCAGCTTCTTTTCGACCAGGTCGACGCGTTGATGTTTAAGATCGCGCACACGACCACGGCGCGAGTCTGCCGGTTGGCGGTCATCGGAACGTGCAGCGAACGTCGATGAGGTGCTCGTGGCGCCGCCGCTCACGCCGCCGCGCGAACCTTCTCCGGCCGGCGTCCGCGACATTGGCTTATCCACGCTTGGCCGACCAATCGCCGGCCTGCCAGCGCTCGGCCGATCCGTTGGCGATTTACCGACGGTCGGCTTACCAGCGCTCGGCGAATGCGAACCTGACCCATGAGGCGATTTCTCGCCAGTCCGTTTCTGGCGCCCACTCGTGGGCTTGCGCCCTGCTGGTCCCGGAGCCTTATCGCTGCGTTGCCGACGTTTTGACGCGGACATACGCTAGTCCTTCCGTACGACTTGAGTGCCTTGCTTGGTATCGCGAACCTCGAAACCACTCGCCTGGAGAGCGTCGCGAATCTCGTCCGACTTCGACCATTCTTTCTGGGCCCGATAGTGGTCGCGAGCCAGTGCGGCTGGCAGCGGCTCGCCGGCGGCCAAATGTTGACGCCACGTGGCGAGCGCTTCAGCCGGCGCCAGGGAAGCCGGCGCCGGCGCTGAGGTTACCCCGTCCATGGTGATCAGCAACAGACCGAGCAGTTCCGCAATTGTCGTGCCCACCGCCGCCACGGCATCGACATCAAGTGGTTCCTTGCCGGCGTCAACCGCCGCCAAATGACGGTTCATCTCGGCCACCAGGGCGAAGAGTTCACCGATGGCAGCAGCGGTGTTGAGATCATCATCCATGGCGGCAACGAAAGCGACGCGAGCCTGCTCGACGCGCGCCGCCAGCTGCTCGTGGCCACCCAGCGCCCAGGCAGCCGCCGCCCTATCGACCCGAAACGCAGCCGTGCGGACAGCCTCGGCCAGACGCAGGTAAGCAGTTTTAGCTTCGTCGAGCTTTTCCGGCGAGAATTCGAGCGGGCTGCGATAGTGAGTTGTGAGGAAGAACATCAGCACAACGTTGGCCGCCAGCTTTTCGCTTTCTGGCGTGCCGTCAGAAAAGCGGTTGAGAACCTCGCGCAGAAGAAAAATGTTGCCGACGCTCTTGGCCATTTTCGCGCCCTCGCTGCGAATCATGCCGTTGTGCAACCAGTAGGTGGCGAAAGGCAGCCCAGCAGCCTCACTCTGAGCGATTTCGTTCTCGTGGTGCGGGAAGATAAGATCCCGGCCGCCGCCGTGCACGTCAAAGCCAGGACCGAGATACTTGAGCCCCATCGCCGAGCACTCAATGTGCCAGCCAGGACGGCCTTTCCCCCACGGACTCTCCCATGCCGGCTCGCCAAACTTTGCCGCTTTCCAGACAGCAAAGTCGAGAGCATCTTCTTTGCCCGGTTCGCCGGTCACACGGGCGCCGGCCTCAAGCTCTTCGATGTTCTGTTTGCTGAGCTTGCCGTAGTCCGCAGAGCTGCGCACGCGAAAGTAGACACTGCCGTTCACTTCATAGGCGTGCCCCCCAGCGATCAGGGTCTCACACAAACTGATGATTTCGGGAATCGTCTCCGTCGCCAGCGGCTCGACATCAGGGCGCAAGGCAGCACCGAGACGGCCTGTGTCATGGCGGTATTCGGCCGTGAACTGACGTGCCACCGCGTCGGCGCTCCGTCCTTCGGCGGTAGCCTTGTTGATGATCTTGTCATCAACGTCGGTGATGTTCTCGACCAGGGTAACCGCGTAGCCGCGCCAGCGCAGCCAACTGCGCAGTACGGCAAAGACGACGTAGGGCCGTGCGTTGCCAATGTGCACAAGGTTGTACACCGTGGGACCGCAGCAGTAGATACCTACTCTTCCCGGTTCACGCGGCACAAAGTCCTCTTTGCGCTGACTGAGCGAATTGAAGAGTCGAATCACACACTACCCCCGGCGGCGCGCAGCGCCGCCTGCAGGCGGGCGACAGTCTCGCTACCAGGCAGAGCAGCCAGGACGAAGTGCAACTCCGGACCATGCTCGGCGCCAGTGACAGCAATGCGCAGAGGCATGAGCAGATCGCGAGCCTTGAAACCGTTCGCCTTGCCCCACTCGCGGTAGACCCCAAGCAGATCACGACACGCTTCGATCGGTAGATAATCGGCAACGTCACCCTGACCGCGCTGGCGCGCTGCCACGTAAGCCGCGCCGGAATTGAACTCGGACGCAGCGAGTGCCGCCGCCCCGGGCTGTTCGTCGGCAGCACCTGGCTTCCCCTCGGCAGATGTCCCCTCAGTGGCGATGAATACCGGCCCCACTGCCGCAGCCACGTCCAGCGTCGCTGCCGCGCGCAGTTCGGCGAAGTGGGCCAACTGTGCGCTAGCCGCACCAACCTGGGCCAGCAATTCGGCCGGCAGATCGCTGGCTTGCGGTGGTGTCAGCACGGCGGCGGCCAGGACGGACGCCTCACCATAGGCAACCAGCGACGGTTTAAAAGCAGCCGCCAGTGCAACCGCCGCCGGCCGTGGTGTATTAGCCGCCAGGCGGTCAGCAAACAGCTTCTCATGTTCGGCGGAGTCCATGGCGAGTACGTACTGGTGCTGGAGCCAATCGAGCTTTGCCTGGTCGAAGATTGCGGCGCTGCTCGCCAGATCCTCGATCCTGAAGTCGGCAACAAGTCGCTCAAGTGACAGCATCTCATCATCACCGTGCGACCAACTGAGCAAGGCCAAGTAGTTGACCACGGCCTCGGGCAAGTAGCCGAGCGTGCGGAAATCGCTTACAGCCGTGGCGCCATGTCGCTTGCTGAGCTTACCGCCATCGACCCCGTGAATGAGCGAGTGATGCGCATAGCTGGGCGGCTTGGCGTCGATAGCCGCGAAGAGGAGCAGCTGCCGAGCAGTGTTCGTCAGGTGGTCATCGCCGCGAATCACATGCGAGATGAGCATGTCTCGATCGTCGATGACAGCCGCAAAATTGTAACTCGGCAGACCGTCGGAAAGGTGGATAATGAAGTCGCCGTTCGCATCGTTGGCAAAACGCTCCGGACCACGAATGAGATCGTGGACTGTAACGTCACCTTAGGGCACTAGCAGGCGGTTGGCAGCCGGCTGGCCGGCTGCCATCCGCCTGCTCACCTCCTCGGGCGCCAACCCGAAACACAGGCGGTCGTACTTAGGCATTTGTCCCGCCGCTAGACGTTGCGTACGCAGAGCATCCAGTCGGTCCTGCGAGCAAAAGCACCGGTATGCCTTGCCTTCGGCCAGCAGACGCTCGGCTGCCGATCGATACCGTTCGCGACGGGCACTTTGCCGATACGGCCCGTACTGCCCGCCGCGGTCAGGTCCCTCGTCCCACTTGAGCCCCAGCCAGTGCAGATCGCGCACGATCGCTTGCTCAAATCGCTGCTCGGAGCGAGCGATGTCGGTGTCTTCGACGCGCAGTACGAAGCGCCCGTTGGCGTGGCGGGCAAAGAGGTAGTTGAACAACGCCGTGCGCGCCGAACCGATGTGCAACGTGCCTGTGGGGCTCGGTGCGAAGCGCACTCTAACCTTTGAGTCGAGGCTTATGCTTCTTCCCTTCCGTGAGGTCTACTGTGGCAAATTACTCCTGCAAATCAAGGTGAAGTCTATTCCCCGGGCTGTTTGAGGGCAAGCTTCATGCCGTGCTGGTACACTCCGCGCAGACGATGAAACGAAAAGTGGCCTCGGGCGGACCGCGTGAGGAGGCGAGAGACGTGACCCACGATCAGAATGAGACCCCTTATCTTGACGCCCTGATCAGGTATCGCGACGCCGCATACACCGTGTTTCACACGCCTGGTCACAAACGTGGCCAGGGCGCATCGGCAAAGATGATCGCTGCCTTCGGCCCGACCATGTTGAAAGCTGACGCGGCCATGGCCGGTGGTGTCGAAGACACGCAGGAGTCGACCGGATTGGTGCACGCAGCCGAGGAGCTGGCCGCGGAGGCATGGGGCGCCGACAAAGCCTTCTTCCTCGTCAACGGCTCGACCAGCGCGATGCACGCTCTGCTGGTCACGGCAGCCGGTCCCGGCGAGCACGTCATTGTGCCTCGCAATTCGCACAAGTCAATGGTGGCAGCGCTCATCTTCAGCGGCGCCATGCCACACTACATCGAACCAGCGATTGATCCTGAGTGGGGCATCGCGCTGACGGTGACTCACACGCAGGCGCAGCAGGCGCTGGCAGCCTGCCCTGACGCTGTGGCGTTTTTTGTCACCTCGCCGACGTACAACGGTCTCTGCGCCGATTTGCCCGACTTGGCGCAACTCGCGCACGCGAGCGGTGTGCCGTTGATCGTCGACCAAGCGTGGGGGCCACACCTGCGCTTCTGCTCGCGGCTGCCAGTCGACGCACTGACGTCCGGGGCGGACGCTGCCATGGTGAGCGTGCACAAGCTCATCAGCGGTCTCACGCAAGCATCACTTCTGCTTGCCCGCCACGAACGCATGAATCTGCGCCGCCTCGAGAGCGTCGTCAAGATGACGCAGAGCACCAGCCCGCAGACACTCATCCTGGCAAGCATCGATGGCGCCCGCCAGCAGATGGCGACGCAAGGCGAGTACCTTTGGGAACAGGCGATTGACTTGGCCGAGCAGGCACGCCGCGAGATTCAGCGCCTCCCGGGACTGCGCTGCCTCGGTCACGAGCTGATCGCCGCCCACGACATCGCTGCCTTCGACCCCACACGCCTGACGATCACCGCACAGGCCTTCGGACACAGCGGCTTTCAGCTTGAATCGATCCTGCGAAACGACTATCGCATCGCCGTCGAGGCGGCCGACCCGACCGGCGTGATCCTCAACGTCACCCACGCGGACCGACCGGAGGACATCGAGCATCTGGTGACGACGCTGCGCGACTACGCCGCCCGCTACGCCACCGAGCTGACCACTCAACGGCCAGCGTTGGCCACGCTCAAAACGCCACCCTTCACCCAGCAAATGATGACGCCCCGCGACGCCTTCTTCGCAACTACCGTTGCCTTGCCGGTCAGCGCCTGCGCCGGCCGCGTGAGTGCTGAGATCGTCACCCCGTACCCGCCAGGAATTCCCGTGCTCGGCCCCGGCGAGCTGATCGACGATCAGACCGTCACCTACCTGGAAGAAGCCTCTGCGCGGGCGCTGCATGTGCACGGTCCCGAGGATCTCACCTTGCGGACGCTGCGCGTGGTCGCCTGACCACGCCCGTCCAAACCGACGCGTGTGGCCGTTGGTTGCCGCGTCGGGGTTACAGCGCGCTCTTAATCCCCAGAGACGTTGCCGTAAAAAGAGGTGCAAAGGTCAAATCAGCTGCCTCGATTGCCGCCCGGCCACCTTCTTCGCGGTCGACGACACAGAGCAAGGCGGCGACATGCAGGCCAGCCTCACGCAGCCTGGCAACGGCCATGAGCGCCGCGCCACCGCTAGTGACCACGTCTTCGACCATGACGACACGCTGCCCGGCCGTGGCGTGGCCCTCCATTGCCTTCTTGGTGCCGTAGCCCTTTTCACCCTTGCGGACAATGACGAACGGCTTGCCTGAGGCAAGCGAGAGCGCAGTGACAATCGCCACGGCACCCAGCTCCGGGCCAGCAAGCACGTCGAACGGTTCACAGACAGACAGCTTGTCGGCCAGCCCGGCGGCTATGTCGCGGAGCAGATCGGGCTGCGTTTCGAAGAGGTACTTGTCGAGGTAGAAACGACTGTGCCGCCCCGAGCGAAGCACGAAATCACCCTCAAGATAGCTCGCCGCCAGCAACCTGTCACCGAGTTCACTCACAAAGACTCCTTTCTGTCGGTCATCGGCAAGCAGCCTACCTTGCTCAACTCGCAGCCATTTCTGGCGATGTCGCGTCGCCCGTCACTCGCCGCTGATTGACATTCCCTCGACGACCAGTGATGGGGTGAGGATGCTGCCGCTAGGCACCCAGCGAGCATCATCGCCAAGAGCAACGACGTTGGTGAGCATGGTGATGATGTCGCCAGCCAAGGTGACCTCGCGTACCGGCGTCGTCAGCCGGCCGCTCTCAATGAGAATGCCGTTGATGCCCACCGAGAACTCACCGGAAATGGGGTTGGCGCCGGAGTGCACGCCGATCAAATTGGTTACCAGTACACCGCGTTCAATGCTGCCGATGAGGTCAGCGACCGGCGTCGCGGGGCCACCGACGATCAGATTGGTCGGCCGCACCGCCGGACCACCGGTGTAGGAGCCACGCAGGCCGTTGCCGGTTGACCGCCGACCGCCACGGGCAGCCGTGTAGGTATCGTAGAGAAAGCCCTGCAGAACGCCGGCGGCGATGAGCGGCGTCCGCTGGCAGGGCACGCCCTCGCCGTCAAACGGTGCACTGCTGAAACCATTCGGATGCAGGCCGTTGTCAGTGAGGCTGAATCGTTCGCCGGCAACCTGCTTGCCCTCCAGCGAGGCAAACAGCGAACGCCCACGCTGCACGGCGTCAGCCGTTAAAGCGGCACTAATAACGGCGATGACCGACGCCGCCGAGTACGGATCAAGCACGACGGTGGCCTTCATCGATGGCACCTTCCGCGACCCCAAAAGCGCGCAGGCACGCAGCGCTGCTTCGCGACCGCAGGCTTGGGCATCGAGTTCGGCCAAATTGCGACCGACAGCGTACGAGAGACCGGTTTCGATCTGACCATTCTGCTCGGCAAGTGCATAGGCGAAGGTGTAACAGTCATTGGCGCGAAAGCTCCCGCGCACGCCCTTCGAGTTGACGAGAAACACCTCGCCGTCACCGTCGGCATAGCTCGTGTCTTCGACCAGTTTGACGCGCGTGTCGGCTTCCAGAGCCGCCCGCTCGACCGCCAAAGCAAGCTCAATTTTGGCGCCGTCATCGGTGGCGGCCAGGTCGGCGTCAAACAGCTCGAGTGCCGGGTAACCGGCGGCTTTCTCGGGGAGTACGGCAAACTCGTCGTGGTCGCTGACCTTGGCGTGGGCGAGGGCACGAGCGACGACCTCATCAAGTGCCTCGGCGCTCGTGTCCGACGTGTAGGCGTAGCCCACGGCGCCATGCTGAAAGACGCGCAGCCCGAGACCCTTGCGGCGCGCCGCGACGAGTTCTTCAACCTGCTGGTGGTAGACCCTAATGCGCCGCGACGTCGAGCGCTCAGCATACACTTCGGCGCCTTCGGCGCCGCCTGCCAGCGCCAACTCCAGGGTCTTATCGACGACGTCAAACATCAGCCCGTACCTCCTACCGTCATCTCGCCGATGCGTAAGGTCGCCTGACCGGTGCCTACCGGAACGCCCTGGCCATCTTTGCCGCAGACGCCCGATTTTATGTCGAAATCATTGGCGATCATGTCGATACGCGTGAGAATGTCGATGCCGTTGCCGATCAAGGTGGCACCGCGCAACGGTGCCGTGATGCGGCCGTTCTCGATCAGGTAGCCCTCGGCAACACCGAAAACGAAGTTGCCGCTCGCCGGTTCAACTTGCCCGCCGGCCAGACTCTTGGCGTAAAAGCCCCGCTTTGTGGCGGCTATGACATCGTCCGGCGAGACATCGCCCGGCGCAATGTAGGTGGTCGTCATACGCGGTATAGGAACGTACCGAAACGACTGCCGGCGTCCGTTACCGGTCGGCTGCGCGCCGGCGGCGCGCGCGCGCAGCCTGTCGTACAAGTAGCTCGTCAGCCTGCCGTCCTTGATGACCATCGTCTTCTGCGTTGGCACGCCTTCGTCATCAAACGCCTGTGAGCCCCAACCGTTGGCCACCGAGCCATCGTCGTAGGCGCTGACAATGGGCGCCGCCACAACCGTGCCCAGTTTGCCAGTGTAGATGCTGGCGCCCTTGGCAATTGCGTCGGCTTCCAGTCCATGACCACAGGCCTCGTGAAAGAGGGTGCCGCCAAAACCGTTGGCCATGACGACCGGCATGACACCAACCGGCGCCGGGCGCGAGTCGAGCATCGTCACCGCTTGGCCAGCAGCACCGAGCGCAAGATCAATGACCGTCGCCTCGTCGAGAATCTCAAAACCTGCGCTGGCGCCAAGGGTCTCGAAGCCCGTCTGGATGACACCTTCGCGACGAGCAATCGCCTGCACGACAAAACGCAGGCGCAGGCGCTCATCACGCACCAGATCGCCAAGCGAATTGGCAATCAGCACATGCTGGCGGCCCTCGGAGTACCCGGTCGTGACCTGGACGATGGACGAGCTGTGACCGCGAGCGGCCTCATTGGCGGCCCGCAACAGGTCGCTCTTGACCTCGATAGCGACCGATTCGGGCGCGATTCGCACTGGATGGGCACCAGGATTGCGGCGTTCGCCGCCCAGCGGCTGAACGCCGCCGGCTGCGGCGCCGCGCAACGCGGCGGCAACTGCTTTGGCCGCCTCCCTCAACCCAGCTTCGCCCACGTCATCAGTGTAGGCGTAGTACGTGCGGTCGCCGCTGGTGAGGCGAACGCCCGCCCCCAGCTCGTGACCCCCGCTGACCTGCTCCACTTTATTATCCTCAAGGCGCAGATTGAGGCTGGTGCGATCCTCAACGTAGACTTCGGCGAAATCCCCTCCTGAAGCGAGCGAGAACGCCAACGTCGCTGCGAGCAGATCTTTGTCGATGTCTGCCGAGCTCATGGCGTGACCTCGACCGGCGAACCGACGACGGCTGCTTGAGTAACCGTCGTCGCGAAAGCGCTCTCTTCGACCGCGAAGGCCCGGTGAACCATACCGGCAGCGACACGCACGTCGCGCGCCGCCGGCGAGTGACGCGGCAAGTCAATCGTTGTGCCAGCGACATCCGCCAACGAAATGCCGACGCCGGCCCGGCGCCGCCGGCCGACGCAAGCGATCCCCGCCACCGCGGCGAAGCCAGCGGTCGCGGCAACTAGCCTCTTCATAAGATCTCCTGCCTGCCGAAGGCGTCGCTTAGACACGTGCGCAGATCGAAGAGCACGAGTCCCAACACCGGCCGTCGGCCGGTAACAGCAGCAATGCGATGGCCAGCTTCAGCAACCATGACGCTTGCCCCTTGACCGGCCTCCACCACCAGCTGATGCAAAACTCGTGCACCCGCTTCGCTGGCGGCCCGTTGCGCGGCCCGCCACACATGCTGAGCGGCACCGGCGACAGCGTCGTCGGTCATCGGGCGGGTACTCGCAACCGCAACTCCGTTGCCGTCAAGCACGGCCGCCTCGCTGATGTCGGTCGAGACGCGTTGCAGCTCGACCAACGCTTCCTGAATCGTCACCTGCTCCTCCGATGGATGTTTGCGCTTCAGCCCGAGCCCGAAGCGAGGCCTGCAGTAACGTTATCATCCGCCCCACGCACGACCCAGCGCATCAGCAGGCAGAGCGGCACTGAACTGATCTTGCCCAGTGTGGGCAAGAGAAATACTCGTGCGCAACAAGATCTGCGTCAGCGGTAAAGAATACCTGCCGGCCGCTCAGCCGCTGACGATAGCGCAGGTCCAGCGGCAGCAGTCGGCGCCACGGCTGATCGTCGCCTCGGCCACGCTGAACGTTGCCCCAGGAGCACTGGCCGTGACAACAGCAAAGAGTCCCTCCAGAAAGGCACGATGCATGACGCAGACCAGCTCTGGCCGCATAGCTGAAAGCTCACGAAAGACACAGTTATGGATCTCGATCACGAGGTCTGCACCACGGGGCTCGACGGTGGCGAGCAGACCTTGATCGTCAGCGGCGGCACGCAGCATCGCCAGCAACTCACGTTTGACAAGCGTGCCACCGACAGTCGACTCGCTCAAAAACCGACGCCCTTCGTCGCGGCCAGCCTGACGACAGACCTGTTCTGTATCGGCAGCGGCGGTGCCTGCGGCAAGCGCCGCCAAGGCCAGCGACGAGAGCAGATCGTAACGTCGAGGAGGAAAGGTAAACGAAGCAACGTGTTCACCCAGCGAATACAACTTCGCCGGCCGTCCGCCGCCCTTGGTGCGGCGCAGACTGCCGTTGATGAAACCCGCTTGTTCGAGCTTGGTCAAATGCATGCGGGCGACGTTGGGGTGTACGCCAAAGCGCGCTGCAACGTCAGCAACGGTTACGGCGCTGCGCGGACTCTCGGCAATCGATCGATAGATCCGGTAACGCGTACCGTCAGCAAGAACGAAAGTCGGCTCGCGCACGCGGTCCATTCTTACCTCGGTGGCCTCGCGAGGGGCCGCTCGGCTACGCGAGCGCCCCTCGCCTGGATGGGTCGGATGATAGCTCAGCTCACGCAGCATGTAAACATCACGTATATAGTGACAATTGCGTCCCCCTGGATTCACCATCGCCACTGTTCACCGACCCCGCCCGGCAACCTCAGCCGGCGCCAGAGACAGTGCAGCCGCGACCGACGGTGACATCGGACGGCAGGCGGTTGCTATACTTCTTTTTCTAAGGATCACAGCGAGGAGCACGCGTGCGCAACCTCTCATCAGGAGATCGTGGTAAGGAAGTATCCGACGTACAGACTCGACTGCGCGCTCAAGGTTTCGAGCTTGGCAGCGAAGGCGTCGATGGCTTCTTTGGCCCCAAGACCACCACGGCGACAAAAGCCTTTCAACAGGAGCGCGGCCTGCTCGTCGACGGCATCGTCGGCGCCAACACATGGCGTGAGCTGGTTGAAGCAGGGTACGCTCTCGGCGACCGCCTGCTCTACCTGCGCGTCCCCAACTTTCGCGGTGACGATGTCCTCGCCCTGCAGGTCAAGCTCAACCTCTTTGGCTTTAACGCCGGCCCAGAACGGGGCATTTACGACGAGCAGGTCGAGCAAGCCGTACTCGAGTTTCAGCGCAATGCCGGCCTGCCGTCGGACGGCATTGTCGGCGACAGTACATTGGTAAAGCTCGACGCACTGCGCAAGGCCGAGACGGGACGCGAGAGCAAGAAAATCCCCGACCGCGACGCTGGCTACCTCACCGCCCGCAGTCTGACCGGCCTGGCGATTGTCATCGACCCTGGCCATGGCGGTAGTGACAGAGGCTGCGTCACGGCATCCGGCGTGGATGAAAAGAGCTTTTCCCTGACACTGGCCGCGCGCCTCGCTCAGCTGCTGCGCGCCGAAGGCTGTCGGGTCACCCTCACACGCGACAGCGACGAAACGACCCCTCTGTATGCCCGCGCCGAAGTTGCCAACGCCGCCGGCGCCACGTTCTTCCTCTCACTCCATCTCAATGAAAACAGTTCGCCGTTGGCTGCTGGCAGTACGTGTTCGTACTTTCAGCGCAGCCACTACTATTCGGAGCGCGGCAAACGGCTGGCGGACTGCATTGGCGTTCAACTCACGGCAACCGGCCACCGCTTTCTCGGCAGCTTCGGTCGCAACTACGCCGTTCTCCGTGAGTCGAGGGCCATTGCCGTGCTGGTTGAGCCTTTCTACGCGACCAGTCCCGACGACGCTCAACGCGCGGCACAGCCAGACTACATCGAGACGGTTGCCCAGGCTCTCACTGCCGGTCTAGCCGCCTATGTCACCCGCACGTGAGGCTGCCGCGGTGACCGCTGCAGAGATTCAGGGCGGAACGGTCAATCCGCGCCTCGGGTTTACGGCCACTCAGGGTCAGCGTTTGCACGAACTTGGCGCCGATCCGCCCGTGCTGGATGAAGTCTTTGCCGATGCCGACGCACGCAATGCCCGCTTCAAGCAGCTCGCGGCAGATCTTGCCCACGCCGGTCGTGCCCAACTTCAAGATCTGCGTAGTACGCGCCGCACGCCTTTGCTTCCTGACCTCGAGCAGGCCTTACGTGCGACGCTCATCGCCGCCGGGTTCGTCCAGGTCGTAACACCGATCATCATCTCCAGCAGCTCGCTGACAAAGATGGGCATCGACCATGGGCACGCTCTGCGCGAACAGATCTTCTGGATCGAGCGCGAAAAATGCCTGCGGCCGATGCTGGCGCCCAATCTCTACACTCTCATGCGCCGACTGGGCCGCATCTGGTCACGCCCGTTCGGCATTTTTGAGATCGGTCCCTGCTTTCGTCGTGACACCAAGGGTAGCAGCCATCTCAACGAGTTCACGATGCTTAACCTTGTCGAGCTGGGCACACCACTCGACCTGCGCCAGCAACGGCTTGAAGAACTCGCCGCCCTCGTCATGCACGCCAGTGGCATAGACGACTACCACCTGGCGATGGCCAACTCCGAGGTTTATGGTGACGAGTTCGACGTGCTCGTTAACGGAGCTGAGGTTTGCTCAACCGGCATGGGGCCGCATTTCCTCGACGATGCCTGGGGCATCGTCGAGCCGTGGGTCGGCCTCGGTTTCGGGCTCGAGCGCCTCCTCATGGTTCGCGAAGGCTACACAAGCATCGAGCGCGCTGGGCGCAGCCTCAGCTACTGCGACGGCGTGCGACTCAACATCTAGCCACGCCAAGCGGTGCTCACAGACCGGCCAAACGACCCGCGCCCCCGCCGATACTTAGTGCCTGTGCTAGAGTCTCATCATGCGTTACCACGGCGCCGTAATCCGGCCTCCCAGCGAAGCGAGCAGCCTCATCGTCCAAGTCACGTACGGCTGTTCGAACGATACGTGTGACTTTTGCGGTACCTACCTCGGTAAGCCGTTCGCCGTGCGTCCCTTCAGTGAGGTGGAAGCCGATATCGTCAACCTACCCGAGAGCGTCAGGCAGCAGGTCGAGCGCGTCTTCCTCGCCGACGGCGACGCGCTGGCACTGAGCCCGCAGCGCCTGCTCGAACTTCTCGCACTACTGCGCCGCGAGCTGCCCCGCCTCAGGCGGGTCAGCTCCTACGCCACGGCACTGAACCTCCTCGCCAAAACCGACGATGAGCTGCACGACGTGCGCGCTGCGGGCCTGACACTCATCTATCTCGGCCTCGAGTCGGGCGACGATGAAACATTGATGGCTGCTCACAAGGGCATCACCGTTCACCAGCAGGTCGAGGGCTGCCGGCGTGCCGCGCAGGCCGGCATCGACCTGTCGATCACTGCCATCCTCGGCCTCGCCGGCGCTGAGCGCTCCCTGCTTCATGCCGAAGCGACCGGAGCAGCCCTGTCGGCGATCGACCCGCAGTACATCGGCTTGCTCACCCTCATGCTCACGCCCGGAACCGTCATGGCCGAGCGCGTGCGTCGCGGCGAACTGGTCCTACCCGACACGCTGGGGATGGTGCGTGAACTGCGCGAGATCGTTGCTCACACGAACGTCAGCGATTGCCTCTTCCGGTCTAACCACGCCAGCAACTATCTGCCCGTCGGCGGTCGCCTGCCACAGGATAAGGACGAGATGCTGCGCGCTCTCGACGCGGTGCTGGCAGCACCCGAAAAGGCGATCTTGCGACCAGAGAGCTGGCGCCAGCTTTAGTACCGACAAGGCGGTGACGCTCAGTCGCGCGGTGACGCCTCGTCGTGTAAATGCGATCCGTAGCCACGCTTGAAGTGGGTCGCCGCGTACTTCTGCTGCTTCCACTCGGGAATGTGGCATTCGGGGCAGGCGGTAGCGAACCACTTGTTGCGCAGCCACCGAGCAGCGCGGCTGTTCTTGGAGTCGTGCACGACCATGGTCTTGCCGCAGTGCGTGACGAGGCGAGCATACGAACCGTGAACTTCAAAGGTCTTGATCCCATGAAGAACGCCGCGCTGCGACGGCCACAGCTTCATCTTGTCGACGAGACGGAACAGGGGCACCTGCTTGCGATAGTAGACCTGCTTCGTGGGATCGGTGGGCATGGGATCGACTTACCTGACCGCGGCCTGCTCGAGCGCCTCTTCGTACGTCTCCAGCACCTGGTCGGCAACATGCTCCCAGTCGAACTCTTCGACCGCGGCGGCGGCGTGCTCGCCCAGTCGAGCTCGCCATTCGGCGCTGGCGAGCACGCGCAGAAGCGCATCGGCCAGCGCCTGCGGATCGCGTGGTGGTACCAGCACGCCATAGTCTCCGTCGCCGAGGACGGCGCGATAGCCCGGCAAATCGCTGGCCACGACCGGCAAGCCGGCGGCCATGCCTTCAGCCAAGACAATGCCGAAGCTCTCGCCCTCAACCGACGGCACGCACAGTACCTCGGCAGCAGCCATCTCGTCGATCTTCTCGTCGTGACTGACCCAACCGAGGGCATCAATGCCGGCCAGCGGCCAGCGCAGGCCATTCGTCGGCCGCGGTGCCAGATTGATGACTTCATCCCAGCGGACACCGGCCAGTACGAGGCTCGCCAAGGGCAAGTCGCGGCGCAGGAGAGCGAATGCGTGCAGCAGGACATCGACCCCTTTGCGCGGCTCGGCGCGGCCAACGAAGAGGATGCGCCCGGGCACCTTCTCGCGCCCACGCGCCGGCACGAATTCAGCCACGTTGACACCATTGGGAATAATGCGATACACGCCAGGAAACCGATTGCCCGGATAGTCCAGCGCTGCCTGCGAGACGGCGATCTTCACAGCCAGAGTGTCAATGACCTTGCGCGCCAGAGGAAAGAGCATGTCATACCACAGCGAACCATCAAGCGCAGCATGAAAGGTGCCAACAGTGGGGCAGGTTGCGCGCAGCACAGCAGCCCCGGAGACCGGTGTGCACGGCTCGTGGGCGTGCAGAACGTCGAGTTCGAGTTCTCCGAGCGTCCGCTCCATGCGCGGCAGCAAGAGCAGCGAGGTCTTCACATGAGCACGGGACCCGTTTGAACGCAGCGACAATGTCTGGCCCATCGAGATGAATCGCTTCGGTACCGGGGGGGCGCCAGCATGGGTCGACGCGTCGCCCGAAGGAGCGAGGATCCAGACCTCATGGCCCCGTCGTTCAAGCTGTACGGCAAGATTGGCAACGTGATCGTTGACCCCGCCGGGAACCGTCCACGAGTACGGCGATACCAACCCTATGCGCACGAACCCCTCCTCGCTGACCTTCTCAGACGTCGCGGTCGCGCCAAAACCGCGACCAGAGAACCTCTCTTGTCGGCGGCCACGCTGAGCCTGGCATTCCGCGTAGCCTTGCGGCCACGAGAATGAGCACGACTGCGAGCCCCCAACCAAAACGGACTGGATCACGGCGCAGAATGGCGATTGCTGGAGGATAGGCGAGACCGCCGGCAACCACCGCCTCGGCGTGTTTGCCAACTATGCTACCAGCAACGATACCCACACCGGTAATGCTCATTGCAGCTGCGTCGACGGCAAACGCGGCGCCCAGCGCAGGAGCGGCGCCGCGACCTTTGACCACCAGCACATGACCGAGCACCGGCGCCAACGCCAGCGCCCCGCTCAGGTGTGGCCCGGCGCCGCGGCGTCGGGCCACCGTCGCCGGTCCGAAGCCCTTGGCGGCATCGAGAACGAGAACAAGCAGGCCGGGTGCCAGACCGATGCTGCGACGCACGTTGGCAGCACCGGGCTTGCCATCACCGACAGTGTCGAGGCGCACACCAAAAGCACGTGCAACCAGACGGCCACTAGGCATGCAGCCCAACGCGAAAGCACCGGCCACGGCTGCCAGCGTAGCAGCGCCGCTGCTGATGCCGGCAAACACGCCGTCGGCACCAAGCGGCCAGCCTCTCTGCGCAACCACAGGCGATGTGCTGTCTTGCCCGTGATCCCCCGCGCCGACGGGTTGGTGCTCACGGTCATGGCGCCAGATCATTGCCCGCCCGCCTCTCGCCGCCGTTCCAGTTCGCTGAGCACCTCACGATAGCGACGACCGGCGGCGACCGGGTCATGACGCGCCAGCGCCAACTCGCGGCCACGCTCACCCATTTGGCGGCGCTGACTCGGCGGCAGGCGCAGCAAACGAGCCAGCGCCTGTGCCACCTGTTTCGTGGATCTGCCGTCGACGACGACACCTGATCGGCCATCAATGACTGCCTCCGGCGCTCCGCCGGAGCGACCGACAACGACCGGCAGCCCCATCAATGCGGCCTCGGCGAAGACAAGGCCGTAGCCCTCAATCTCGAGTCCCGCCCAACGTGAGCGGCAAGGCGAGGCAAATACATCGGCGGCGCGCAGCCAGAGGCGCACCTGCTCGTCTGGTAACTCCCCCGTAAGATGCACGCGCTTGGCGACGCCCAGGCGCCTGGCGCGGGCGCGC
>JBKQWK010000209.1:0-5878 GCA_052139595.1 Thermoleophilia bacterium
CGTTCGCGGGCAATCGTTACCCACACTCGCAGACGACCGCGAACAGCTACCCTTCGCGATCGGCGATATGGAACTTCTTCGGATTGATGGTCAAAACAGCGACCATGCTCAGAGCCGCGACCACGCCGATCACGATCGCCGACCAGGTAAACGTTGACCCCGCTGGCACCGTGACAGGCGCTGGCGCCCCAGGTACAGCTATGGTCACCGTTCGCAGCGTGAGAATGTAACCCGTCAGCGCGGTGCCAACACTAGCGCCAAGATTCATCGCTGTCGTCAGCAATGCACTCGCAATGACGCCCTGTTGCGGCGGAACGGCTTCCTCAGCCACAGCGTAAGCGGCGGTTCCACCCCAGGCGAAGGTGACGCCAAACATCCCCATCCAGATGAAGTTCACCCACACGGACCCATGTGCCAAAGCCATACCAAAACCGCCGAGGCCAAACAGCGACCCGAGCAACATGGTTCCCTTAGCGCCTATCGAATGCATGACCCTGGCGGTTGAGGAAGAAAGTAAAAGCATCAGCAGTCCGGGCATAGAGAGCACGACAGAGACCATGAAAATATCTTTGCCGAAGCCGTAGCCACCAAGCGCATGCGGAGTCTGAAAAAGATAGGGGACGAACGTCGAACTCATATAGAGCGCAATGGCAATCGCGAACCAGAGCAACGCTCCCTGCCAGACGCCCATGTGCGCCAGAATGCGCAGGTCAAGCAGTGGGGTCGAGATGCGCAACTCCCAGACCACCCACAGGATGAGCACAACGATGCCGGGCAAAAGGAGTTCGAGCACCTTGCTACTACCCCAGCCCCATGCGTTCGCCTGGCTGAGAGGGACCAGAATCATGACTGACCAGACCAGGAGGCCGATAACACCAACGTAATCGATCGGCACGCCCTTGGTTCGTTTGGTCTCCTTCACCGTCGTGAACAAGAGCACCAAGGTCACCGCCGAAATGCCCACGACAGCCCAGAATAAGGTTCGCCAGTCGCCGCCGGCTTTCCAGATGAAGCCGCCGAGCATGTACCCGACGACCGCACCAATGCCAACCGAGGTCATGAGCACGCCGATCGCGCGACGCATCTTCTGGCCACTCCAGAACGTGGCCACGATGCCCATGCACAGCGCCAAAGCGCCCATGCCAACTCCTTGAACGCCGCGGCCAACGATGAGGACGGTCAAACTGTGCGACAGCCCAACAATGATGCCGCCGACAAGGATGCAGGCGACTAAGATGATGAGCATCAGTCGGTTACCCATGATGGCACCAAGACCAGCGGCAACCGCACCAACGCCGGTGCCAACGACGGTGACAATGATCATCGACCAAGCGACCGAACTCACCGGCTGCTTGAACTGCGTTGAGAGGTTAACAATCTCGGGATAAAGACAGACTGCCATCAGCGTGGCGAGCGCGCCCGCCAAACTGAGCGTAAACAGCATCGCCCAGCCACCGCTTCTTTCGGCCGCGGGAGCGGTGGCGCCGCCACCCGTATCCACTGCACTCATTTCGTCCCCCTTCGAACGTGATCGTGAACACACGCGCACTGAAAGCGGAGCTGATCCGCCCGGTTCCTAATCCTCCTTTCTCGTTCCCGACACTTACGGCCGGACAGAGGCTGATCGGAGCGCCGCGTTGACATAATATATATATAAATAGTTAAATTGCAAGGATTGGCCACGGCTCTGCTAAAATAAGGTTTATGAGAAGCGATAATCCGAAGAACGCAGATTCGCGGCCGCAAGCAACGGCGCAAACGATCGACCGCACGTCCTACGAGCCGGCGTATATCCAGCTCGTAAACATCCTTCGCCAAGCGATCGCCAGTGGTGAATACCAGGCTGGCGACCAGCTGCCGACCGAGGCCGAGCTGTGCGAGACGCACGGCGTCAGCCCGATGACCGTGCGCCGCGCCATCAATCTGCTGCTCGACCAGGGCGCCGTGAGCACCACGCGCGGCCGCGGCACCTTCGTGCGCCCACTCAGCCTGGCGACGGCGACCTTCGACCTGGCCCCGTTTCGCAATCTGTTCGATGACGATCGCGTGACCGTACGGGTCCTCGAAGCGCGCGTCATACCGGCCGGCAAACGCACCGCCGACAACCTCGTCCTGGCTGTCGGTACACCGGTGGTGTCAATCCGACGACTCCTGCAACGCGAGGACGAGCGTCTGTTCTACCATCGTGAATCGCTCGTCTACGACCCCCGCCGCCCAACCGTCGAAGCCGAGTTGGGCGTCACCGTCCTGCGCGGCCTCTTTGAGGGCAGTCCCGGCACCGGGCCCAAGCGCGGCGAGTTGACCATCCACGCCTCTGTCCTCACGGAGGAGGAGGCACTGCAACTCGGTGCCTCCGCCGGCAGCGCCGCCGTGGTGCTGGAGCATCTCTTCTTCGACTACGACGACACGCCCATGAGCTGGGGCCGCTTCGTCTGTCGCGGCGAACTTCTGCAGTTCAAGGCCACTGTCGGCGTGCACGTACCAGATACCAGTACTCAGCGAGGATGACACATGACCGTAGCGAGGATGACGGCGTGAGCGCCGACGATCGTCCGAGCGATCTGACAACGCTGATCGCCAATCTTGACGAAGCCCGTTCGCTGGCGCTCGTGCAGGCCAGGGTAGCTGCTGGCGACGACCCACTGGCCATCATCCACGACTGCCAACGAGGTATGCAGCGCATTGGCGATCTCTACCAGTCGGGCGAGTACTTCATCTCCGGCCTCATCATGGCCGGCGAGATTTTTCGTGAGGTCATGAGCATCGTTGAACCGCTGATCAGCGAGCCCACCAGCCGCGCCGAGAACGGCACCGTATTGTTGTGCACAGTGCAGGGCGACATTCACGACATTGGCAAGGACATTGTTGATCTGCTGCTGCGCACGCACGGCATCGTGGTCCACGACCTCGGCGTTGACGTGCCGGCAGCCGAGGTTGCCCGCCAGGCCCTGGCGCTGCGCCCCGATGTCGTCGGCCTCTCCGGTTTACTGACGACCTCGCACGCGAGCATGCGCGCCACCGTGGTCGAGATGCGCCGCGTGGCCGAACAGTTGGGACGACCGCTGCCGGTGATCGTCGGTGGCAATCAAGTTGACGAGCACATCGGCGAGTGGACCGGCGCCGACCGCTGGACAAACGACGCCGTGCGCGGCGTCGGCGTTATCCAGTCTCTGCTCGCTGCGCAACACGACAGTAGCACGTCGTAGCGGCGCGGCAGACCCGCGTGTTCGCCGAGAGGCACCCTGCCTGGCGGGCGGCAGGCCGTGCTCGGTGGCGTTGCCCGCCCGGCAGGCAGGCAACGCTAGTTGTGGCCGCCCCGCCGGTGAACGTCAGTGATTGCCGGTGGGACGGAAGAGCTGGTCCAGGCTGACCGGCTGCAGACCGCGGGCCAGCAGGCCGCGAATGATTGCCGGCAGAGCCTTCTCGCTCGGCCAGTCGGTGTGCATGAGAACGATGCTGCCGGGCCGCGCAGCGGCGAGCACACGAGCGACAATGACCGCCGGTGGCGGCGACTGCCAGTCACCGGTATCGACATCCCAGAGAACAATGCGGGCGTAGCCGAGCTGCCCAGCAACTTTGAGCACGTGAGCGTTAAAGGCACCATACGGCGGGCGAAAATAGGGCGCCGGCACGACCTGGGCCGCTTGCCACCAGATATCCTCGGCTTTCGTCAGCTGATAGGTGATCTGCGTGTCACTGATGGTGGTGAAGTCGGGATGATCGAAACTGTGACTGCCGAGCGTGTCGCCCTGGCTGACCGCAATGCGAGCCATCTGCGGATAGTGCTGCACGCTCACCCCGGTGCAGAAGAAACTGCCCTGCACGTGGAAGGTTTGCAGCTCTTTCATGATTGCCCGCCAGGCGTAGCCCGAGCCGCCGTCAAAGGTAAGCGCAACGCGGTTGCCGGCCGCCGGCAGGCGGCGCACGACCTGCGCCGTCACCGGCGGCTGATAGCGCACCAGGCCGATTGTCGACACGCCGGCCACACTTGCACCGACCGCGGTGTCTGCGCCGAGGGGGCTGCTGGGAGCGCTGCCGGCCGTGCTGCCGGCGACGCCGCTGCCGGCGGACGGTGCGGCGGAGGGCAACACGGCGGCGACCTGCACGCGATAGAGGCCGGGGTCGGCACGCGCGTCGGCAGTCGTACGACCGGTCCAGGTGACGACCCCGGCAGCGCCAGACGAGGTGCCGCTGCCCTGAGCAACAACCTCGCCGTCGTCAGCGACCACCCGCCACTGCCACGCTGGCGGCGTGGGACTGAGGATGGTAAACGCGAAGCGCGCCTCGCCGCCGCCGCGCAGCAGCACGGCGGCGCTGCCGCTGACACGCACGCGCAGGGCGCCCGTCGACAAAGCGGATGAACCAGGCGATGCAGCGCCCGCAACGGACGAGACTGCCGTTGATGAGGCAGAGCGCGACGGACCAGTCGCTGAGGGGACACTCGAGGCGGACGAAGTCGATGTCGCCGCCGACCCGCAGGACGAAAGCAGCGACGGCGTCAGCATGAACGTGATCGTAGCCGCACAGACAGCGGCGAGATGAACACCTCGTCGCCGCTTTCCGGCAGGGACAGGCAGGTTCAGCATGCCGCTACGATAGCACGACCGTCCACTCGAAACGCGGCGGCGTCCCGGGCGCTGCGCTGTCGGCGGCATACTAGCCGGCAAACGCAACCGGCGGCTGCCTACCGTTCGATGCGCACCGCCAGCACATCGTGGCTGAACGACACGAGACGGTCGGCAAAAGCAACGTCCAGGCTCGCCTGCACATCAACCGGTAGCGCCTGAAAGCGAGTGCGGATAAGGGCCGCCTTCTCAGCCGGCACGGCCGCTGCCTCAAGCCAGTAATCGAGGTCGACGGTCCGCCGGGCAGTTCGTTCAGCGACCAGCCGCAATCCGGCGGCCGCGATGAGCTGGACAAACTCTTCACGGCGCTGGTAGCGACGATGCGCTGGCTGGCGCAGACGGGCCAGTTCGTTGAAGCTGCGGTCGCTCACGGCGTCAACGACGGCATCGTACATGATCAGCCTGCCGTCTTGCCTGAGCACGCGTGTCATCTCGTGCAGCGCCGCTAGCGCATCGGGCAGACGGTGAAGGGCATTGCGACAGACGACAAGGCTGAAGGCGCCATCGTCATAAGGCAAGGCATACAGATCGACGAGCGTGAAGGTGATGTTCGTCAAACCCAGATCGGCGCTCAGACGACGACCTTCGTCCAGGGCGCCGGCTTCTTCATCAACCGCCTCGACCGCGCCCGCCAGTGGCGCCAGGGCAAAGGCCGCCTCGCCGACGCCGCAGGCGTAGTCCAAGACGGCGTCGCTGCCCTTGGCCTGCGCCAGCTCAGTCAGCAGATCAATCGAATGGTCAGCGTACGTTCCCACCGCTCTGCCCCTCCCCGCGTTGCCCGGCGACCGAATCAGCCGTAGGTGACTGTAAAAATCGTGCCGGTGGCGCTGATGCCGATCGTCAGTTCGTAACCCTCGACGTGAGCCGTCTCGACGTACTCGCGCGGCCCGCGACCGAACTCGAACACGCTGGCCAGTGTCTCGGCCTTGATGACGGTCGCGTATCGTTCAACCAAAGGCCGCAGGTCATCGGGCAGGGCCAGCGCCAGGCTGATCGTGTCCTCAATCCGTAGATCGGCAGCTTTGCGCGCCAGTTGAATAGTGTGCACGATCTCACGTACCAGGCCCTCCTCGCGGAGTTCGTCGTCAACGAGCGTGTTGAGGGCGACGGTGAAGTCGCCGTCCTGCTCAACCTTGAAGCCTGCCACCGCTCTGGTCTCGATCAGCACTTCGGCGGCGGTCAGCGTCACCTGCGTACCATCGGCGAGCTTCAGGGCGACTGAGCCGGCGGCGCGGAGCGCCGCCCCACCAACG
>JBKQWK010000210.1:0-3769 GCA_052139595.1 Thermoleophilia bacterium
GGCTCGTCTGAATATGGAAACTACACGCTCACCTGGGGGGTGGCGCCTCCCACCAAGGACATCCCCGGCGTCGCCATCCCGGCCTCGCCGGTGCACGGCTACCTCCAGGGCACTTCGAGTCCGGAACTGTTCGGCTCCGTCAACGCCGACGACGTCTACAGCATCTCCCTGACCACCGGCCAGCAGATCGGACTAAGAACTCGTTTCACAATGAAGGTTGACTTGTCATGACGGCGAAGCGATGCGACGATCATCGTCGCGTCGAGGGGGAGGCCGATGGCCACGCCGCCGTGGATTGTGTCCGACGAGCTCTGGGAGCTGATTGCGCCGCTTTTGCCCGTGCACGAGCGCCGCTTCCGCTTCCCGGGGCGCAGGCGTCTGCCCGACCGCGAGGCGCTGTGCGGCATCCTCTTCGTGCTGCACACCGGCATCGCTTGGCGCCACCTGCCACCGGAGCTTGGCTTCGGCAGCGGCATCACCTGCTGGCGACGGCTCGACGAGTGGCAGCGCGCCGGCGTCTGGGAGGAGCTGCACGCCCTGCTGCTCGCCCGCCTGCGAGCGGCTGGCGCGATCGACTTCTCACGTGCAGTCGTCGATTCCAGCCAGGTACAGGCCAAAAAGGGGGCGCCGCGACGGGCCCGAGCCCGGTCGACCGCGGCCGGCCGGGCTCCAAGCACCACCTGATCGTCGAGGCGGGCGGACTGCCGCTCGCCTGTCTGCTGACCGGCGGCAACCGCAACGACGTCACCCAGCTGCTGCCGCTGCTCGACGCCGTGCCGCCGTTGCGCGGCCGCGTCGGCCGGCCGCTTCGCAGGCCGCGTCGGCTGCTTGCCGATCGCGGCTACGACCACGACCGCTACCGTCGCGAGCTGCGCAAGCGCGGCATCCGACCGCAGATCGCCCGCCGAGGAACGCCGCATGGCTCCGGCCTCGGCACGCAGCGCTGGGTCGTCGAGCGCACCATCGCCTGGCTTCACGGCTTTCGCCGTCTCCTGGTCCGTTACGAGCGCCGGGCCGACATGCACGAGGCCTTTCTGGCTCTCGCCTGCTGCCTCATCTGCTTCCGGCGACTGCGGGCGTCATTGTGAAACGAGTTCTTAGTGGGCGTGCACCAGGAACGGGATCACGAGCAGGGCGACGATGTTGATGACCTTGATCATCGGGTTGATCGCCGGGCCGGCGGTGTCCTTATACGGATCGCCAACGGTATCGCCGGTTACGGCGGCAGCATGGGCGTCAGAGCCCTTGCCGCCGTAGGCGCCGTCCTCGATAAGCTTCTTGGCGTTATCCCAGGCACCACCGCCGCTGGTCATGCTGATCGCCATGAAAATGCCGGTGATGATCGTGCCCATGAGCACACCGCCAAGCACGAGGTAACCCTTTTGACGAAAGGCGAGACCGACCACGATCGGCGTCAGTACCGGGATCGCCGCGGGGAGCATCATTTCGCGCAGAGCCGCTTTGGTAACGATGTCGACGGCCTTGCCGTAGTCAGGCTTGGCCGTGCCTTCCATGATGCCGGGTATCTCGCGAAACTGACGACGCACCTCTTCGACCACGAGTCCACCGGCGCGCCCCACCGCCTTCATAGACATGGAGGCAAAGAGGTACACGAGCATCCCGCCGATGAAGAGGCCGACCAAAACCCAAGGGTTGTTGAGGAGAAACTCGACCTTGAAGCCGTGACCAAAGTGGGTGCCCAGATCGGTCGTGTACGAGACGAAGAGAATCAGGGCAGCAAAGCCGGCAGAGCCGATCGCGTAGCCCTTGGTGATCGCTTTCGTCGTGTTGCCAACCGCGTCAAGCGGATCGGTGGTATTGCGCACGTCTTCAGACAGGTTCGCCATCTCGGCGATGCCGCCGGCATTGTCGGTAATTGGTCCGTAGGCATCGATAGCGACGATGATACCGGTCATTGAAAGCATCGCCATGACGGCGACGGCAATGCCGTAGAGACCGGCCAGAGAGAACGAAACCAAAATGCCGGCAGCGATAACAATTACCGGCAGTGCCGTCGACTGCATCGATACGGCGAGACCTTCAATAATGTTGGTGGCGTGGCCAGTGACGCTGGCTTTGGCAATACTGCGCACGGGCGCGTAGCGCGTCGCCGTGAAGTACTCGGTGATGACCACGATCAGAGCCGTGACAACGATGCCGGTCACGGCAGCAAGAAACAGTTTGGGCACGCTGACCAGCGAGCTTGGCCGGCCGGCGACACCACTGCCCATCATCCACTGCGTGATCGGATAGAAGAGAGCGATGGCGATCACAGCTGACGCGGCAAGGCCCTTGTAGAGAGCGTTCATGATGTTGGTGCCCTTGCCCAGGCGGACGAAGAAGGTGCCGATGACGCTGGCAATAATCGAGGCGCCGCCTAAAACGAGCGGGTACGTAATCGCATTGCTGAATCCCTTGAAGAAGAGATGCGCCAGAAGCATCGCCGCCACCGCGGTCACGGCATAGGTCTCGAAGAGGTCGGCTGCCATGCCGGCGCAGTCGCCGACGTTATCGCCGACGTTGTCGGCGATAACGGCTGGATTGCGTGGATCGTCCTCTGGAATGCCGGCCTCGACCTTGCCGACCAGGTCGGCGCCCACATCGGCCGCCTTGGTGTAGATGCCGCCGCCGAGACGAGCGAAGACCGAGATTAGGCTGCCGCCGAAGCCAAGACCCACGAGGGCGGCAACATCTTTCGTGATCCAGTAGTAAATGCTGACACCGAGAAGGGCGAGACCGACAACCAGCAGGCCCGTGACCGAACCGCCGCGAAAAGCGACGTTGAGGGCCGCGCGAAGGCCTTTCTTGGCCGCCTCAGCTGTGCGCACGTTGACGCGTACGCTAACCATCATGCCGATGAAACCGGCCGAGGCCGAAAGAATGGCGCCGACGAGAAAACCGACCGAGGTATGGACGCCGTACGTCCAGCCCTTCTCCAAGCCGAGAGCTACCAGCAAGATGACAAAGACAACGGCGCCAACCATGGCGATCGTGCGGTACTGGCGGGTGAGGTACGCCTTGGCACCTTCCTGTATGGCTGCAGCGATGTCGTGCATCTTGGCGTCGCCGGCCGGCAGAGCCAGCAGCCAGCGGATGAGCAGGACACCGTACGCCACCGCGATAACCCCCGCGATGACTGCAAGCAGGGTCGCGTTATTAGAGACGAACGACTGCACTTCAAGACTCCTTTCTTCGTTCTCGCCAAGCGGCCGCTAGCCACGCTCGCGCGTCTGTTACTTGGTCACCCCCCACCAGCCGCACAACACGTCATCTGTGCAGCCGTTCTTCACGTTCATCGTGCCGGCCCTCCAGCACGGCCGCTCGTTGTCAGTCGATGTAGGCGCCAATCAGCAGGTCAAGTTTCTGCCGTGTCGCCGGCGGAATCAGGTTGGACGGCGTGTTGATGGCGTTCTCGACTGCGTGTCGGCAAGCACAGTCGCGCTGCAGATCGAGAGCGGGGACGACACTGCGCACGATCGCCTGTGCCATCTCGACGTTGTGCCTGACGTTGTCGAGCACCCGTTCGAGCGTCACGTCCTCTTCCCCTTCGTACCAGACATCGTAGTCCGTCACAAGGGCCATGGTGGCGTAACAAATCTCCGCCTCACGCGCCAGCTTGGCCTCTTGCAGGTTGGTCATGCCGATGATGTCAAAGCCGAGCTGGCGATACACACGTGACTCGGCGCGGGTGCTGAACTGCGGTCCTTCAATGCAGACGTACGTGCCGCCCTCGTGCACCGTCGCGCCGCAGGCACCACCCAGCCCCCCC
>JBKQWK010000211.1:0-13049 GCA_052139595.1 Thermoleophilia bacterium
GGCGCTGCGGGCGGCCGCCGCCACGGCGGCCGCCAACGCCGCCTCGGAACTGACGGCGCACTTCGAGCACGACCTGGCGGTTCGCCTCACGGCGACCGCCCGCGTCGAGCCTTTCACCTGACCATCACCAGCGCGTCCTCGCGCGCACGCAGCTCCGGCGCGAGTGTGCCGGCCCCTTTCCCCGCCCTCGCCGCCGTACGCGTCCCGAAGGGCGCGTTTACATGAGGTCGCGCGGGGCCCATACTAGCCAGCAGCATGCATCCCGTTCTCTTCCACATCGGCAACTACACCTTCTACAGCTTCGGCCTCATGGCGGCGCTGGCGCTGCTGGTGCCAAGTTTCGGTGTCGTCTTGCCGCTGCTGCACCACCAGCGTATACGCGCTGCCGATGAACTGGCATTTGAAGTGATCTTTACCGCCGGCGTCGGCGGCTTCGTTGGCGCCCGCGTCTACTACCTCATTCAGCATTGGGCAACGATCAAGGGTGACTTCTGGGGACATGCCTTCGGCGGGGTCGGTTTCACCTGGTACGGTGGACTCATCGGCGGCTTCATTGCCGTTGCCCTGATCACCCGCTGGCACAAGGTGCCACTCGGCCTCATGGCCAACTGCGTGGCGCCGGCGATTGCGCTCGGCTACGCCATCGGCCGCGTCGGCTGTCAGCTCGCCGGCGATGGTGATTACGGCAAGGTCAGCCATTTTCACACCTGGTTCCTGGCCGAGGCGTATCCGCACGGTACGGTGCCCACGCCGCCGGGGGTGCACGTGTACCCGACGCCTATCTACGAGATTCTCGTCATGGTGCCAGTCGCCTACGTGCTCTACCGCATGGCACGCAAGGCCCAGCCCGGCTGGTACGTTTTCGGCTGGTTTCTCGTCCTGTCGGGGATCGAGCGCGTGCTGATCGAGTTCATCCGCCGCAACGGCATCCTTGCCCTGGGGCTCACCGGAGCCCAATGGTTCTCACTGGCCAGCATCGTCGTCGGTATCGCTCTGATTCTGATCACGCGGGCACAACCAGTCGCAGCTGCGCCGGCCCTGCCAACAGCGAAGACAGCGACACCACGTCAGCAAGAGCGAGCGCGGCGCTAGATACCGGCCAGACGGTGCCGGTTCGGCTACGCCGCCGGCCCGTGCGGAATGAGCAACAGCGGGCAGGGGCCACTCTCGAGCAGCATTTTGACCTGCTGCGAGCGACCATCTTCGAGACTCTGCCCCCAACTCAAGACGATCAGCTCGGCGTCGAGCTGCCGCGCTTCCTGCAAGATCATCTCGCTTGGCTCGCCCATGCGCACGCAGACGCGATGATGGCCGCCGTGGGGACACTGCGCGAAGCGCAGGCAGAACTCTTCCTGCCAGGAGGCCCACTCGTAATGCTCCTGGTCAACGATCCGTGGCGCCGGCATGCTGCCAGACTCGGCCGGCATATCGCTCGTGATCACGTGCAGCATGACGATCTCGCGCCCACGCTGGCAGAACGCCGCGTCGGCTTGCCGCATCGCCTCCGAACTGGACGGACTGCCCTCGAGCGGCACCAGCAATCGTTTCAGTGCTGTCGGCTGATGCATGCCAGACCGATAGACAAGCACGGGCCGGGTGCTGTGCTGGAGAACAACGTCGGCGACGTGGCCGATGCCGGGGTAGTCGCGACTGCGCAGGCCGATGGCAAGAATGGCTACATCGGCCATACCGCTGGCCTTGAGCAGCTCCTCAGCTGGATCGCCGACGACAGTCACCACCTGCGCCCCCTGACGCAGCGCCGCCGGGATAGGCAACACGCGGTCATCCTCACGCTCGAGGACCTCGATAATACGTACGTCCCAGCCGCCGGCCTTGGCGAACACATTCGCCGTCGCCAGCAACTCCAGCCCGGCGCCGCTGCCGTCGAGCGCTACCAGCATGGTCATTTCTTCTCCCTTCGCCAGACGCCGCCGGCGACTCGCGCGAAGCGATAGTCGCCGGGTCGCAGCGTGCGCTCGCGGCCGTCGAGCACAACGTGCACCGACGCCTCTGAAACTACTATGCCCAGCCGATCATGAGCAATATCGAGCTGGAGTCGGGCTCCGCGAAAGCGGAGCGGCAGACGCACCGTCTGCCAGTCTGGCGGCAGATGTGGATCAATGACGAGCGTCTCGTCGCGACGGCGAACGCCGCCGAAGCCCATCACCACGGCTTGCCAGATACCGCCCATCGTCGCCATGTGCAGGCCGCGAGCAGCGTTACCCATATTGTCGGCGAGATCGATCGCGCAAGCCATCTTGAACGCCTCGACAGCGAGGTCGATCTCGCCTAGTCGCGCCGCCAGGGCGGCGTGAATGCCGGGCGAGAGCGAGCTACCGTGCACGGTGATCGGCTCGTAGTAGTCGTAATTGGCACGTGCCACATCGTCGCCGATTTCGTCCGGAAGAATGTAACAGAGCATGACGACATCGGCCTGTTTGACGACCTTACTGACCAGCGTCACCTCGCGGCCGAGCAACAGATCGGCCGCCTGCGGCCGCGGCCGTAGCAGCTCGGGGTCAACGTCATCCATGTTGTAGAAGCCGGCGAACTGCTCGTACAGTTTCGTGTCCGGATCATAGCCATCGGCAAGATGCTCGGCGACAAAGCGCCAAGCCTCTACCTCGTGACGGGTCAACTCCAGGCGCTCGCGCAAAATGGTCGCGGCGGCCGGATCATGCTCCTGCAACCAGGCCAGAGCGGCGATCCCCTTATCGATGTTCCAGCGCGCCAGGACGTTGGTGTAGGCGTTGTCGTCAACGCCTTCGTGGTACTCGTCCGGACCAACGACAACGCGGATGTGAAAACGACTGTCCTTTTCGTCTCGCGCCGAGCGCGAAGCCCAGAAACGCGCCGTTTCGAGCAGAATCTCGACTCCCATCGAGACCATGAACTCGTCGTCGCCGGTTGCCTTCCAGTACTCCCACACACCCCAGGCGACGTCGGCGCTGATGTGGTGTTCCATGAGGCCGCTGAGAATCGGCACCATCTCGCCGTCGGGACCGAAGCCGTATGGAGGCGTCGTCTCGACGCCGCGATCGGCCGACTCCCAGGGAAACAGCGCCCCTGCGTGGCCCAGGTCGCGCGCCTTCTGGCGCGCGCCGGCGAGGTTGCGGTACCGGTAGGTCAGCAACGTCCGCGCAGTCTGCGGATGGCTGTAGATGAAGAACGGCAGCACGAAGATCTCCGTGTCCCAGAACACGTGCAGAAAGTAGCTCATGCCGCCCAGACCGCGGGCGCCGACGGAGACGGTCTCTTTACTCGGATGGCCTGTACTGATCATGTGATAGATGCTGAAGCGCACGGCGAGCTGCGCCTCGTCATCACCTTCAATGACGACGTCGGCGTCTTGCCAGCGTTCCTCCCAGGCGGCCAGATGACGGCGCAGCAGCTCGTCGTAACCGATCGACTCGGCCTGCGCCAGAGCGCGCTCGGCCCGGTCGGTGCTCGGCGGCCGGGTCCGCGCCGAAACGATGGCTGCCAGGCGGTCGATAGTGGCCGGTTCGCCGGGAACGACCTGGCCGCCGATGACGTCGCGCGACTGCTCAACGCGACGCGCCACCGGCGAGCCCGGTGCCGGGTTGGTCGTCAGGGCGAGCACGTGGCCACCGCCGTGGCGGCCGTGCGTGCGTGCGATCGAGCCGGTCGTGTGTCGGCTCTCGAAGATCGTCGCCAGCGTTGGGCCGCCAGCGTAGCTGACGCCGACGCAGCCTTCCCAAACGAGCATGGCTGAGCGATCCTCCAGCGTCGCCTCGGCGCGAACCGCCATGATGGCGCGATCGGCCAGCGAGGCGAAGCGCGCTGTGCGCACGCGCACGGTGCGGCCGAAGCGGTCACGCTGGCGCCAGTATCGGTAGACAACGCCCTGACGCATGTCGAGCACGCGCCGATGTTCAAGGATCTCGCCGTTGGCAAGCGTCAACTGCGTACCGTCAACCAGCAGACGCAGGTTCAGCCAGTCGGGCGCCGGCACCGGCTGGCGAAAGTGCGGCTCGCCGGTGCCGTCGCCAAAGACGCCGGCCACAAACGTGGCCGGTGTCGAGACCGCCGACCCCTCCTCAATCGACCCGCGCGTGCCTGTCTCGCCGTTGGCAACCGTAAACCAGGTCTCCACCTCACGCTCGCGAAACGGGTCAAAGCCTTCGGCGCTGAACAGCCAGGCGCGGTCGGCGCCGGGCTCGGGAAAGGCGTCGCGGGCAACACGTTCACGAAGATCGATCTGATGATCGAGAATACGCAAGAATTCAGCTGGTCCGCCACCGAGATTGAGTACCCGCGGCGGCGTACCGCTGGGCTCCACGCCCACGCTGGCGAAGACCGCTTCACCCAGTTCGGGAATCAAGGTGCGGTAATCGCTGCCCTCGCTGTCGCCGACAGGGCCAAACTCGTCACCGAGCACAAGCAGGTCGGCGGGCGTGCGGCCGCGATCGCGGATCAGGTAGCGCAGCAGGTAGCGCATGCTGTCGGCCTTGTCGGTAAGGCCAATTTCGATGTGCTTCACATCGCTGGTGATCGCCGGATGAGCCAGACCAACCTGCTGGGCAAGCGTCCGCGCCAGATCGATCACCGCGCCCACGCCGTCGAAACCGGCCCGCTGCAGACGCCCGTCAACGCGCTCCTGCAGGTGACCGATCTCGGCCTTCGGCGGGTCGGCCCATTCGGGGATCAGATCGACTTTGCGCCGATTCAGGCGGTCGTAGACGATGGCGATATCGAGGCCGCGACGCACCAGCTCGTCACGGAGCGCCTCGGCGGCGGCCGTGAGCTGCCCATCTTCGGCCGCCGCCGCCTGCCGGCGCTCGAGCAGCCGCGGCCCACGCGGCCCGATCACGTACACCTCGCTGCCGCGCGAGAGGAACATGAACAGGTGCCCCTCGCCGCCCGGTCGTGCACGCAACTGGCCATCAACGTTCTTGACGTTGGTACCACTCACGGCAATCACGTCAACGCCGAGCGCCACCAGTCGCTCCACCCGACTGCGAACGTTCGTGGCGTCGGCATCACGATCGGCCACTGCCGTGCCGTCCCAGTCAAAGCAGACGACCGGGAACAGGCGGTCGGGCAAAGGCACACCGGTGAGCGGCACCGGCTCAGGCAACGGCGCTGTGGCGGCAGGCCGGACGGCAGAAGCAGCAGCGGGGGCCGGAGATGAAGGCGCATCGGATGCGGGCGTAGCTGCGTCTGGCCGCGCGTTCTTCCTGTCTGCCGGTAACGTCATGGAGAGAACATACCAGACCCGGGCCAATGCTGAACCCGTACATGACCGGGAAACGTTCGTCGCGCGGTCGCAGCCGGCGCCGATGAAGATCACCGGCAGACAGACCCGGCGGGTGCCGCCGGCGCCCGGCCGCTTCTTCACGGTTCCTCACGGCGCCCGGACAAGTCTGTTCGCGGCTATCTCCAGCACGCGAACGCGCTAGAATGACAGTAGAGGCGGACTGGCGATAGTCGCCGCCGCAAGTCAGGTAAGGGGTGGTCGCCAGTGAAGCAGTTCGATGTTGCCTACGTGCGCAGCCAGTTCCCGGCCCTGCGCCGGACGGTCCAGGATCTCCCCGTGGCCTACCTCGACGGACCGGGCGGTACCCAGACGCCGCAACGGGTGCTCGACGCCGTGCAGGACTATCTCGTCAACCACAATGCCAACACGCACGGCTTCTTTGCCACCACGGAAGAAACCGACGCCATCCTCCAGCAGGCCCACGAGGCCGCGGCCGACTTTCTCGGCTGCGCCTGGGACGAGATCAGCTTTGGTGCCAACATGACCACGCTCACGTTGCTGCTGGCGCAAGCCCTGCGTCGCGAGATGCGACCGGGTGACGAAGTCGTCATCACCGAACTCGACCACGAAGCCAACCGTGGCCCCTGGCTGCAGCTTGAAGAGCACGGCATCGTGGTCCGCCAGGTGCCTGTCGACACGGCAACGTGCACCCTTGACTGGCCAGCGTTCGAGCGGCTCGTCGGCGACAGGACCAAGGTTGTCGCCATCGGCTATGCGAGCAACGCCGTCGGCACGGTCAACGACGTTGCCCGTGCGACGGCACTGGCCCACCAGGTCGGCGCCCTCAGCGTCGTCGATGCGGTGCACTACGCTCTGCACGGGCCAATCGATGTGCGGGCAATCGATTGCGACTTTCTGCTCTGCTCGGCCTATAAGTTCTTCGGTCCGCACGTCGGCCTCATGTATGCACGCCAAGACGTCAGCGCGCGGCTGCGGCCGCTGAAGCTGGTCACCGTCGAGGACATACCGCCGGCCAACTTCGAGACCGGCACGCTCAATCACGAGGGCATGGCCGGTACGGTGGCAGCGATCGACTTCATCGCCGGCCTCGGCCGTCGGCATGAGGACGGCGTCAGCGCCGTGCCCGAAGGCGCGGCGCGGCTCGCCGGCTTCGTCGGCCGGCGGCGGCAGATCGTCGCCGGCATGCTCGCCGGCGAGGCCTACGAACAACCGCTGGCAGAGCAGCTCATCGCCGGCTTAACTGCCATCGCCGGCGTCACCGTGTACGGCCCGCCGGCTGGTCATGCGCGTACCTCGACCGTCTCGTTCACGCTCGCCGGCCTGACCGCCGCCGAGGTCGCTCGCGCCCTGGGAGCGCAGGGTCTGTTCGTCTGGGACGGCCACTTCTACGCCCTGCGCCTGGTCGAACGACTCGGCCTGCTTGAACGCGGCGGTCTGGTGCGCGTTGGTTTAGCGCCCTACAACACCAGCGCCGAGATCGAGCGTGTACTCGACGCCGTCGCTGCCCTCGCCAAGGCGCGGCGCTAGATCGTGGCCGAACTGCGCACCGTCAAGCTCTGCCTGCTCGGCTTCGGCAACGTCGCCCGCCACCTCTGCGCTTTGCTTGCTCGTCAGGAGCAGGCGCTGGCGGCGCGCGGCTTGCGCGTTCTGATCACCGGCGCCGGCACCCGCCACGGTAGCATCGTCAACCCTGAGGGCGTGCGCCCCGGTCTGCTGCTGGCGCGCAACCTCAACGGCCTGCCGGCGCCCGAGCGACCGGTCTACGACCTGCTGATCGCCGCCCAGGCCGACATTCTCGTCGAGCTGACGGTCATGGAAGACGATTACGCTCCCAACGCGACCGGCCATATCGAGACTGCCTTTGCCCTCGGCATGGACGTCGTCACTGCCAACAAGGGCCCCATCGCCTGGAACTGGCCACGCCTGGCCGACTACGCCCGCCTCGCCGGCCGGCGCATCCGTTTTGAAAGCACGGTCATGGACGGCCTGCCCGTTTTCAGTCTGCTCGAGCGCACGCTCCGCGACTGTCGCCTGCTCGGCTTCGAGGCCATCTTCAACAGCACCACCAACGCCATGATCGACGCTATGGCGGCGGGGCAGAGCTTTGCCGACGCCCTGGACCAGACACAGGCGGCCGGCTACGCCGAAGCCGATCCGAGCCATGACATCGACGGCTGGGACGCCGCCAGCAAGGCGGCCGCGCTTGCCAATGTCGCTATGGAGGCCGGCATTACCCCCTACGACATTGAGAGACAGAGCCTGCGCGACATTCCCAGCGAACGGATCGCCGAGGTTCGCGCCGCCGGCAATCGCCTGCGCCTGGTGACGACGGTCTGGCGCGAGCCGGCCGCGGATGGCGCCAGCGCCGTCCGCGGCCGCATCTGCGCCACCGAACTGACGATCAATCACCCGCTGGCGCCGCTCAGTGGCGAGTCGCTCGGGGCGATCCTGCACACTGACCTCATGGGCGACGTCTTCGTCGCCGAACTCGGCGCCCTGGTGCCGCAGACCGCCTACGGCGTCTACGCCGATCTGCTTGCCCTGACCGTACCACTCTGAAAAGTAAGGCCGTCGGCGCGTCTTCTTGACACCCGCGTCAGCCTCGTCTATCCTCCCGCAACGTCGGCGATGGAGTTCGCCCTAACCGCCCTGACCGGCTTATGACTCCTGTGCAGGTTGCGCAGCCAAACGCGCACTTGACTACACCAGGAGGCCAAATGTCGGTAGTTAGCCAGATCAGCACCCAGACCGCTGCTTCTGCCTGCTGGCTGCCCTGCTCTCACCACGGCGAGTGTTCGCTTGCGCTCGCTCTGGCCGCCAAGACGAGGCAGGCATGAGTTCGCCAGCGGCGCTTGATCTCATGGCCAACCTCTCCCAGGTAGCATTCCTGCTCGTCATTGCGCCGCTCGTCGAGGGCGTTCTGCACCGCCTCGAAGAGCGCATTCAGGGCAAGCACGGACCGAGCATTTTTCAGGTCTACCGCGACATCTGGAAGCTGCTGCACAAGGACGAGATCGTCTCTGAGCGCACCACGTGGCTGTTCCGCTTCGCCCCCCTGATCGCCTTCGTCATGCCACTATTCGTGGTCCTCCTGATCCCTGCTCTGACGACCTTTCCGCTCACCTTCGCCTTTATGGGAGACATGGTCGCCGCCGGTTTCTTTCTCTCCCTGGCCGGCTTCTTTGGCGCCCTGGCGGCGATGGACACTGGCAACCCCTACGGCCCCATCGGCGCCAGCCGCAGCCGCATGGTTGGCTTTCTTACCGAGCCGGTCTTCATGATGGTCTTCTTCAGCGTGTCGTACGTCGCCAACTCGACGATCCCCTATGTCGTTAACCAGCAATGGGTAGCTCGCGGCTGGGCGAGCTTTCTCGACCCGACGCATGTGCTCGTCATGGTCGCCTTCTTCTTCTTGATCCTGGCCGACGAGGCGCGCATCCCTGTGGACAGTCCCTCCGGTCATTTCGAGCTGGCGATGATCAGCCAGTCGAAGGGACTTGAGTACTCCGGTCGTGGCGCGGCTCTCATGAAGTGGGGATCAGCAATGAAACTGATGGTGCTGATCTCGATCTTCGTCAACGTGCTCGTCACACCGTTCGGTCTGGCGAGCACGATCAGCGCCCCGACGCTGCTCGCCGCCGCCGGCCTGGTGGCGCTCAAGATCTTCGCCTTTCTCATTCTCCTGGCAATCGTCGAGACAAGCCTCGCCAAACTGCGCCTCTTCCGCATTAGCGAGTTTACCGGCGCCGCTTTTGTCATCTGCCTCTTTGCCATGGCGTTTCGCGTGGCAGTGGCCTGAGCAGCTTCGCCGTGTCCGCAACCATTTCAGCCATCGATGCCTTCCTGGCCATCACGCTGGCGCTGACCGCTCTCGGCATCGTCATCTCGCGCCAGATGCAGGCCCTTCTGCGGCTCTTCGTCTGGCAGTCGATCTTGCTGGCTGGCTCGGCGGTGGTGCTGGCGATTGGCCTGCACAGCCGGCACCTCTACTTCGTCGCGGCCATCGCCCTCGTCAGCAAGGCGATCGCCATCCCACTCGTGCTGCGCGGCGCCGCCAGTGGCCGGATGTACGCTCGTCGCGAGATCGACCAGGTGCTGCCGATTCCCACCGCACTGCTCATCGCCGCCGCTCTGGCGATCATTGGTTGGGCGTTCGTGCGGCCGGTCGCGGCCGAGCTGGGTAGTGCCTCGCTGACGCTGCATCTCTCGGTCGGCGTCGTCGTGATGCTGCTGGGAGCGTTTACCGTCGTCGTTAGACGAGAGGCAGTGGCCCAGCTCCTCGGTCTGCTGGTTATGGAGAATGGCGCCTTTTTGGTCGGCATCGCCCTGGTACCCGACCTCAACGCCATCGTTGAGGTCGCCGCCGCTGTCGACGTGCCGCTCGTGGCACTGGTCATCGGCCTGCTCATCCGCACGATCGAGAAAGAGGTCGGCACCACCAGCGTCGGCCAGTTCGACAACCTCAAAGAGGGCTGAGGCGATGCTGCTGGCGATCCTCATTCTGCCGCTCGTGGCGGAACTCCTGGTTCTGTCGCCGCCAGGCCGCCGCTGGGCGGCGGCGATCACGCTAGCTTCATCGGCAAGCGTGTTCGGCCTGGCCGTTGTAGTGGGCCTGCGCGTTGCCGCCGGCCGGCACGCGAGCGAACTGGGCGGTGCTCTCTCCGCCGACGGACTATCGGCTTTGTACCTCCTGCTCGTGGCTTTCGTCGGTCTGACAGCCTCGCTCTACTCGTGGGGTTATATTGCCGCCCACCATGGCGAAGGCAACGTGCCGCTGCATCGCCAGTACTACCCTCTGTTCAATCTCTTCCTGCTCTCACTGCTCGCCGTCCCCCTCTTGAGCGACGTTATTCTGATCTGGATCGCCATCGATCTGACAACGCTGTTCTCTGCCTTTCTGGTTGCCTACGACAACAAGCGCAACGTGCTCGAGGCGGCCTGGAAGTACGTTTCGCTGACCACCATGGGGGCGATGATTGCCCTGCTCGGCATCTTCATTCTCGTGTACGGCCTGAGCTCGGCCCACCGGCCGTTGCAGTGGCAGTTCTTGACAGCTTTGCCGGGACACGTGCCGCCGGCGATACTGTTCACCGCTTTTCTCTTCATTCTCGTCGGTTTTGGCGCCAAAGCCGGCCTTGTGCCAATGCACACCTGGCTGCCAGACGCACACAGTCAGGCGCCGGCGCCGATCTGCGCCCTGCTCTCGGGCGTTGAAACTACGGCGCCGATCTACTTCTTCTTTCGCCTCTTCCCAATGGTCACCCAGCTGCGCAGCTCGCTGGCCGCCGCCTGGTTCATCGTGCCCGGACTGGTCTCGGTCGCCGTGGCCGCCCTGCTGCTCATTCAGGTGCGCGACTTCAAGCGTCTCTTTGCCTTCTCCACCGTCGAGCACATGGGCATTCTCATGGTCGCCTGCGGCTTGGCAACACCGGCGGCCCATCTCGGTGCTGTCTACCAGATGGCCGGCCATTCGTTGACGAAGTCCTTCTGCTTTTTCGCTGCCGGCCTGGTCGTCCTCAGCACCGGCACGCAGGAGATTGGCGCGGTGCGCGGCCTGATTCACCGCTCGCCGGTGGCCGGTTTCGCCCTCCTGTTCGGCGCCCTGGGCATCGCCGGGGCCCCTCCCTTCGCCATTTTCTCGTCGGAGGTTGCGATCGTGCGCGCCGGCCTGGCCGCGGGTCACTACCTCGCCACGATCCTTCTCGTTCTCTTCATTGTCATCGCGTTCTGCGCCATCCTTTACCACGTGCTGCGCATGTGTTTTGGCGACGGAGCAGCGTGCCCAACCGGCTCGTCATCGCTGCCGGCCACCAGCGTGACGGCGCTGGCGATAGCCGCGGTTCCCGTCCTCCTGCTCGGCATCTGGATCCCGGCGCCGCTCGTGCACCTCGTGCACGCCGCGGCAGCGGCGTTAGGAGGACCGCGATGACAACGCGGTCGACGCCGCTGGCACCGACACCGCGAGCAGGAGAGTGGCGATGACTGCCTGGCGCACGGTCATCGAGAGCCGCTGGAGCAACCGGGTTCAGATTACGGCCGGCGAACACGACCGCGAAGCGGTCGTCGCCGCGCCGGCCGAGCTACTCGTCGAGATATGCCGCGCCCTCGTCCACGACGGTGGGCTCGTGTTTGCTTCGCTGGTCGTCGAGCAGTCGGCGCAGGTAGCGCAGGACTTCGTTTTGCGCTACCTCTTCGTCGACCCCCTCGCGCACGGCGTTGTCGCTGTCGTCATCTCCAACGACGGCGCAGAAGTCCCCTCCATCAGCAGCGTGGTCCACGCCGCCGACTGGCATGAGCGCGAGGTTGAGGACCTGTTTGGCCTGGTCTTTGCCGGCCACCCGGTGCTGGGCGACTTCATCCTCCACGACGCAACCTGGCCCGAGGCGGTGGGGCCGATGCGCCACGCCTATCAGCGGCTGTCAAAGACGCCTCGTCAAGGGCGTCGCGAAACGTGGCGACCGCGCACGCTGCTGCACGAACCAGGGGCGCAAGCTCTGCCGATCGGCCCCGTGTTCAGCGACTTTGCCGAATCGATATTGTTCGTGCTCGAAAGTTCCGGCGAGCAGATCAGACGCTGCCTGGCGCGCCCGTTCTACAAGTACCGCGGCGTGGAAAAGCTGGCTGAACGTCGCTCGCCAGGCGATGTACTGCTGCTGGCCGAGCGCTTCAGCGGCGGCAGTGCCTTCGCTGACGCGCTGGCGTTCTGTCAAGCGCTGGAAAGCATCGCCGGGGTTGAGATCCCCGCGCGGGCGGCGTGGCTGCGCGTCCTTTTTGCCGAACTTGAGCGGCTGCGCTCGCACGTGGCAACGATCGCCGGCATATGCGGCGCCACCGCCCTGGTGGTGGCGAAGGCGCAGGCCCAGGACCTGGAGGAAGAGCTGCTGCGCTTAAGCGCAGAGCTGACCGGCCACCGCTACCTCTTTGGTGTCGCGGTTGCCGGCGGCATCGCTGTCGACATTGCGCCGCCGGCAGCTATCCACTTGGAACACGAACTCCTGCGCACCGAGCGAGTGCTGGCCAAGCTCGAGAAGGGCCTGCGCTTCTCGTCCAGCTTTCTCGATCGTCTCGAGGAGGTGGGTACGGTGTCGATTACGGCGGCCGCCGAGCACGGCGTTGTCGGCCCTGTGGCTCGCGCCTCAGGATCAGCCTACGACCTGCGCACGGCACTCCCGTACGCCGCTTACGGCGAGCTTTGCCCGCAGCCGGCGCACGAAGATCAGGGTGACGGCTACGCCCGCCTGCGTGTGTTCTTTGCCGAAGCCCGTACCGCCCTGGCTCTGATAGCAGCAGCCCTGCGCCAGCTGCCAGCAGGTGCCTTGACGGCCCCGATCGCCTATCGCGCCGGCATTGCCCTCGGGGCCACTGAAGCACCCGCCGGCGCCACTTACCACTGGGTTCGCGTCAGCGATGACGGTGTCATCGCTCGCTACCACATTGCCCCTCCCTCGCTCGCCAATCTGCACGCCCTGCGCCTCGCTGTAGAAGGGTTCGCCTTTCAGGACTTTCCTATCGTGCTGAGCACCTTCAGCGTGTCGATTGCGGAGAGTGATCGATGACCGCGAGCGAGCGATGGACGAGCTTGAGTCGTGAGCGAGGTGAACGATGACTGACTGGGTCATTCGCGGGCTGCGCAGCGGGATGCGCAGCAGCAAGTATCCGCGCCGGGCGGAGCCGGCGGCGGGCGTCAGCCCAGGCCGGCCAGTCCCGACACAGCTGCCGTCGGCGTCAGCTGCTGCGCTTGCCGCAGTTTGCCCAGCGGGGGCCCTGCCCGCGAGCGGCCAGGGCGTCAGCGTCGACTACGAACACTGCC
>JBKQWK010000212.1:0-2931 GCA_052139595.1 Thermoleophilia bacterium
CCCTCAAACCGGGAACCGACTGACGGTACAGGCGTCGTTGGGGTGGTCAACTTTTCGGCTAGCGAAGCACCCTCAAGTGGTCAACATTTAGGTTAGCGAACACAGCCGCTCGCGGTCATCGAACTCAAGAATCCCGCCGACGTGAACGCCACCACCAAGAAGGCCTTCCAGCAGCTGCAGACCTACAAGCACGTGATCCCGAGCCTCTTCACCTGTAACGAACTGCTCGTCGCCAGCGATGGGCTGGAGGCGCGCCACGGCACGCTGACCGCTCCCTGGGAGCGGTTCATGCCGTGGCGCACCGTCGACGGCGAGACGATCGCCGAGAAAGGCACGCCTGAGCTGGCGACTCTCGTCAGGGGCATCTTCGCCAAGCGCCGCTTCCTCGACCTCATCCGCTACTTCAACGTCTTCGAAGTCGACGGGCCGACGATCCTCAAGAAGATGGCCGCCTACCATCAGTACTGGGCGGTCAACAGGGCCATCGAGGCGACGATCGACGCGGTTGCCGGCGACCACCGCATCGGCGTCGTCTGGCACACGCAGGGCAGCGGCAAGAGCCTCTCGATGGCGTTCTACTCCGGTAAGCTCGTGCAGCAACCGGCGATGGCGAATCCGACGCTGGTCGTGCTCACCGACCGCAACGACCTCGACGACCAGCTGTTCGGCACCTTCGCCGGTTGCCATGAGCTGCTGCGTCAGGAGCCGGTGCAGGCCGAGAGCCGCGACGACCTGCGCGCCAAGCTCCAGGTCGTGTCCGGCGGCGTTGTCTTCACAACGATCCAGAAGTTTATGCCCGACGAGCGCGGCGAGACTCACCCGCTGCTCAGCCACCGCGAGAACATCGTGGTCATCGCCGACGAGGCGCACCGCAGCCAGTACGACTTCATCGACGGCTTCGCACGCCACCTGCGCGACGCTTTGCCAAACGCCTCTTTCATCGGCTTCACGGGCACTCCGATCGAGCTCACCGACAAGAATACACGCGCCGTCTTCGGCAACTACATCGACACCTACGACATCCAGCGCGCCGTCGAAGACGGTGCCACCGTACCGATCTACTACGAGGGGCGCCTCGCCAAGATCGACCTGCCCGATGAGCAGAAGCCGCTTGTCGACGCTGAGTTCGAGGAGGTCACCGAGAGCACAGAAGTAGAGCGGCGCGAGATGCTCAAGAGCAAGTGGGCGAAGATTGAGGCTATGGTCGGCACCGACCGCCGACTGGAACTCGTTGCCAAGGATCTGGTCGAGCATTTCGAGGCACGCCAGGTCGGCGACCCGGCGACGCCCATGAAAGGCATGGTCGTCTGCATGAGCCGGCGCATCTGCGTCGACCTCTATGCGGAGATCGTCAAGCTGCGGCCAGCGTGGCATGGGGCAGAGGCTGGTGCGGACGCCGACGATGACCACGGATCCGTGAAGGTGGTCATGACCGGCTCCTCCTCCGATCCTCTGGACTGGCAGCAGCACATCCGCAACAAGCCGCGGCGCGAGGCGCTCGCTCGCCGGTTCAAGGACCCGGACGATGTCTTCAGGCTTGTGATCGTGCGCGACATGTGGCTCACGGGCTTCGACGCGCCGAGCCTGACAACGATGTACGTCGACAAGCCGATGCGCGGGCACGGGCTCATGCAGGCGATCGCGCGCGTGAACCGGGTCTTTCGCGACAAGCAGGGTGGCGTGGTCGTTGACTACCTGGGAATAGCCTTCCAGCTCAAGCAGGCACTCATGGACTACACGGACGGCGGCGGGCAGGGCGACCCGGTGATCGACCAGGCTCAGGCTGTGGCGGTCATGCTGGAGAAATACGAGATCGTCCACGACATGTTGCACGGGTTCGACTTCATCGACGTGTGGGCTCACGGTGCTCACGAGGAGAAGCTCCATCTGATCGGCGACGGTAAGGAGTTCGTGCTCGGCCTTGAAGACGGCAAGCGACGCTACGTCGAAGCTGTGACGGCGCTCGGCAAGGCGTTCTCTCTGGCTGTGCCGCATGCGGACGCGATGCGGATCCGCGATGAGGTCGGCTTCTTTCAGACGGTTCGCGCCGCGATCATGAAAACCGACTCAGGCCGCGGCTCCTCCGACGAGGAACTCGACATGGCTGTGCGGCAGATCGTCTCGAAGGCCGTATCGACCGACGAGGTCGTCGACGTCTTCGCGGTGGCAGGGCTTGAGCACCCCGACATCTCAGTTCTGGACGACAAGTTTCTCGCCGAGGTGCGCGACATGCCGCGCCGCAATCTGGCCGTAGAACTGCTGCAGAAGCTTCTACGCGACGAGGTCACCTTCCGTTTCCGCCGCAACCTTGTCGAATCGCGGCGCTTCTCGGAGATGTTGCAGAGTGCCGTCATTCAGTACCAGAACCGGGCGATCACGTCGGCGCAGGTCATCGAGGATCTGATCAAACTAGCCAGGGAGATTCGCGAGGCGAAGAACCGTGGCCAGGAGCTTGGCCTGAGCGAGGATGAGGTTGCTTTCTACGATGCCCTCGAGACCAACGACAGCGCCATCGCCGTCCTCGGAGAGGCTACGCTCAAGAAGATCGCCCAGGAACTGGTGGGAACCGTGAAGCGCAACGCGACCATCGACTGGAGTCTGCGTGAGAGCGCTCGCGCCAAGATGCGCGTCATGGTCAAGCGCTTGCTCCGCAAGTACGGCTACCCGCCGGACAAGCAGGAGCACGCGACGCAACTGGTGCTCAAGCAAGCTGAAGCCGCCTGCGCCGAGTAACCAGCGCAGGGAGAACGCAGGCGCGTGTGCGCGTCACGTGACGCCGTTTCCGCGAGGTGGTACCATAATGCACCGTTCGCCGCGTGTTCCCGGCAGGGCGTGGCGTCACGCGCAGTGACACCACAGATGGCCAGCGGTGCGAGTGGTGGAGGTAGCTCAGTTGGCAGAGCTCCAGGTTGTGGACCTGGCGGTCGCGGG